>JBKPLL010000049.1:0-28073 GCA_046731605.1 Actinomycetota bacterium
AGATGTGTATAAGAGACAGATAGAAGGACGTCGGATCGGGGAACTTCGTGATCGCGATCCGCAGCATCCCGTACAGACCCGCCTTCGCGATCACGCCGGACAAAACGGCAGCCACCTCGGGCGGCGCCTCGCGGTACGCGTCCGGCAGCCAGCCGTGGAAGGGGAAGAGCGGAGCCTTGATCACGAACGCGACCATGAAGCCGAGGAAGAGCCAGCGGCTGCCGCTCATCGGCCCGTCGACGAGGTCGAACGTCCCCGCCTGCAGGCCGTAGACGACGATCGCCGCGAGCATCAGCAGCGAGCCCGCCATCGTGTAGATGACGAACTTGATCGTCGCCTCCATCCGGCGCGCGCCGCCCCAGACGCCGATCAGGATGTAGAGCGGGATCAGCATGGCCTCGAAGAAGGCGTAGAAGAGGAGCAGGTCCTGGGCCTCGAACACGCCCACGGTCGCGCCGGTGAGCAGGAGCATCAACCCGAAGTACGCTCGCGACCGGTCGCGGCCGACCCAGAACCCGTAACAGGTGCAGGCGGCCATTCCCACGACGGTGAGGCCCACGAGCCAGAGCGAGAACCCGTAGACACCGACGTGGTACGAGACGCCGAGGTCGCCGAACCAGTTCGCGCGCTCCTCCATCTGGAGGCCGGACTGGGAGAAGTCGAAGTGCGCCGCCTGCCTGATCCAGAACCCGACCTCTGCGAGCGAGAAGAGCAGCGCCAGGCTCCCCGTCGCGTAGCGCGAGAGCGGCAGCAGCCAGATGAGGATCGCGCCGCCGATGGGCAGCCAGATCAAGACCGAGGTCAGGTAGCCGGAGCTCACTTGGCGATGAGGAAGGCGAGGACGACCCCCGCCGCTCCCGCGGCGAGGAACAGGACGTACGTGCGCAGCAGGCCGGTCTGGATCCGGCGGACGAGGCCGCCCGTCTCGAGCGTGGCCTCACCGAGGTCGGGGCCGGTCTGGAGCACGACGGGCTCCTCGAACTCGCGGCGCAGGAAGGTCGCGGTCTCGGCGGACTGCACGTAGAAGATCCGGTCGTAGAGCCGGTCGAAGTAGAACTTGTTCTCGAGCGTCCGGCGCCAGAACGGGACGGCGGGAATCGCGAATCGCCGCTCGGAGTAGATCGCCCACGCGAGCGCGATTCCGGCTATGCCGACGATCACCGTCACGGCGGAGGTCACGTACTCCTGGGTCGAGCTCACCTCGGCCGCGGCCAGCGTGGGCGCGACGGGGGCGAGCCAGTGGGTGACCGGCTCCCAAAGCGGCGGCCACTGGATCCAGCCGCCGACGGTCGCGAGCACGCCCAGGACGCCGACGGGCACGAGCATCGTCCACGCGCCTTCACGCTCGTGATGGTCGTGGTAGTGCTCGCGCACGAACGGGCTCGGCTCTCCCGGGAAGACGAGGAACCAGAGCCGGAAGGTGTAGAGCCCCGTGAGGAAGGCGCCAGCGATGCCGCAGGCGTAGAAGATGTAGCCGTACCAGCCGATGTTGAGCGTCGAGGCGATGATCGGGTCCTTGGAGAAGAAGCCGGCGAACGGCGGGACCCCCACGAGGGCGAGCGCGCCGGCGAGGAAGCACCACTTCGTGAACGGCATCACGCGTCCGAGGCCGCGCATCTTCCGGATGTCCTGCTCGTTGGCGAGCGCGTGGATCGCGAGGCCCGCCGTCATGAAGAGCAGCGCCTTGAAGAAGGCGTGCGTCATCAGATGGAACATCCCGTTCGCGTAGCCACCGACCCCGGCGCCGAGGAACATGTACCCGATCTGCGACATCGTCGAGTAGGCGATCACGCGCTTGATGTCCGTCTGCACGAGCGCGATCAGGCCGGCGACGAGCAGCGTGAGCGCACCCGTGCCGGCGGCGATCAGCTCGATCGTCCGCGCCTGCTCGAAGATCGGATGCGTGCGCGCGATCAGGTAGACGCCCGCGGTGACCATCGTCGCCGCGTGGATGAGGGCGCTGACCGGAGTCGGGCCCTCCATCGCGTCGGGCAGCCACGTCTGGAGCGGGATCTGCGCCGATTTCGCCACCGCGCCGCCGAGGAGGCCCAGCGCGATCCAGTTCCACTGGCTCGACGAGAGGTGTGCGTTGAAGGCGGTGTAGAACGACAGCGAGCTCGTGTGCGCGATGAGGATGAAGAACGCGAGCGCCATCGTGGCGTCGCCGAACGCGTTCATCACGAAGGCCTTCTTCGCGGCCGCGACGGCGCTCGGCCGCTCATGCCAGAACCCGATCAGGAGGTAGGACGAGAGGCCGACGAGCCCCCAGCCGACGAGCAGCAGGAGCAGGTTGCCGCCCTCGACGAGCAGCAGCATCGAGAAGACGAAGAACGAGATGTAGGCGAAGTAGCGGCGCTCCTCGTCGTCGCGGTCCATGTAGCCGATCGAGTAGAGGACGATCAGGCCGCCGACGCCGCTGACGATCAGCATCATCATCGTGCTGAGCGGGTCGACGAGCAGCTGCAGCGGGACATGGAAGCTCCCGGACTGGAGCCACGTCCACGCGGTCGTGATCTCGCCGCGGTCGGGTATCGGGATCGGCTGGCCTCCCTTTGGGCCGCTGATGATCGGCAGGGCCTGCTGAGCCGAGCGCACCCCGAGGAACGCCCAGACCGCACCGCCGAACGCGACGAAGACGCTCGCCGTCGCCGTCCACGCCGCGAACGCGCGCGGCAGCCACGACCCGCCGAGCAGGATCAGGATCGTGCCGACGAGCGGCGCGAGCAGGCAGAGCCAGGCTCCTCCGATCATCCCCTCAGCTCCGAGAGCGTGTCGACGTCGAGCGAGAGGTCACGCCGGTTGAGCGCCACGACGAGGCCGAGGCCGACGCAGACCTCCGATGCGGCCACGGCCATCACGGCGAGCGCGAAGATCTGGCCGGCGCCGTTGTGCCAGTGGCGCGAGAGCGCGATCAGCGCGAGGTTCCCCGCGTTCAGCATCAGTTCGAGAGAGAGGAGCACGACGAGCGTGTTGCGCCGGATCAGGACGCCGAGCGCGCCGATCCCGAACAGGACGGCGGCAACGGCGAGGTACCAGGCGGTGTCGGGCCCGAGCATCAGACAGTCGCCCTCCGCGTGTGCGAACCGAGAATCACGCCTCCGACCGCCGCGACGAGCAACACGACCGACGTGATTTCGAACGCGAGCAGGTGATCTGTGAGGAAGACGCGACCGATCCAGGCGGGCGAGCCGAAGGTGGCCCCGACCTCGGTCTCATGCGTGAGGTTCCCGCTTGCCTGCAGGCCGATCGCGACGACGATCTCGACGAGCAGCGCGCCCGCGGCTGCGGCGGCAGCGACGGTCTGCCACCTCGGCCCGCCGGACCACGGCGTCTCGTGGCGCGGCCCGACGTACGCGATCACGAACAGGAACATCACGACAACCGCGCCCGCGTAGACGAGCACCTGCGCGGCCGCAACGAACTCGGCCGACAGCAGCAGGTACATGACCGCGAGCGAGGCGAGGTTTCCGATCAGCGCGAGCGCCGAGTAGAACGGGTTGGAGAAGGTCACGACCGCGATCCCCGATGCGATGCAGGAGAAGCCGGCGACGACCCAGACGATCCAGACGAGCACGTTCCCGGCCGATGCGACGACGAGCCCGCTCACGAGTCGCTCTTGTAGAAGGGGATCGGGGTGTCGAACAGATCGGGGTCGGCCACCGGGACCTGCTTGACCGGCGGCGCCAGCAGCATGTCCTTCGTGTAGATCTGGTCGTCGCGGTTGTGCTCCGAGATCTCGAACTCGTTGCCGAGCGTGATCGCGTCGAACGGGCACGCGAGCTCGCAGTAGCCGCAGAAGATGCAGCGGCTGAGGTTGATCTCGTAGATCCGGGCGTAGCGCTCGCCGGCCGAGACGCGGTTGTCGGGCGTGTTCTCGGCGGCGACGACCCGGATGCAGTCCGCCGGGCAGGCGGCCGCGCAGAGCGAGCAGCCGACGCACTTCTCCAGCCCGTTCTCGTGCCGCCAGAGGCGGTGCCGGCCGCGGAAGCGCGGATAGATCGGCCGCTTGTACTCCGGGTACTGCTGCGTGATCGGCTTCTTGAAGATCTGCTTGAAGGTGACCCCGAAGCCCTTGACGGTCTCGAGCGGCTGAAAGCTCATCAGAACGCCACCACCAGCGCGGCCGTGACGACCGCGTTCACGGTTGCGACCGGCAGCAGCACCTTCCAGCCGAACCGCATCAGCTGGTCGTAGCGCAGGCGCGGCAGCGTCGTGCGCAGCCAGATGAAGACGAAGAGGACGGCCATCGTCTTGAGCAGGAACCAGATCGGCCCGATGTGCCACGGCCCGTGCCACCCCGCGAAGAACAGCGTCACCATCAGGCCGGAAAGCGTGATCAGGTTGATGTACTCGGCCATCTGGAACAGGCCCCAACGCATCCCCGAATACTCGGTGTGGTAGCCGGCGACGAGCTCCTGCTCGGCCTCGGGCAGGTCGAACGGTGCCCGGCTCGTCTCGGCGATCCCGCCGAAGAAGAACACGATCAGCCCGATGAACTGCGGGACGACGAAGGGGAGAAACTCGCCCTGGCGCGCGACGATCTCGGGCAGGTTGAGCGACCGGCCGAGCATGACGACGCCGAGCACGCTGAGCGCGAGCGAGACCTCGTACGAGACGAGCTGCGCGCACGTGCGCATCGAGCCGAGGATCGAGTACTTCGACTCCGAGGCCCAGCCGCCGACGATGAAGCCGTAGATGCCGATCGAGCCGAGCGCGAAGATCGCGATCAGGCCGATCGAGACGTCGGCGATCTCACCGTTGATGTGCCAGCCGTTCACTTCCCAACCCGGTCCCCACGGGATGAACGCGAAGGCGGCGATGGCAGTGAAGGCCGAGACGACCGGAGCCATGATGTACGGCAGGTCGATCGCGCCGGAGGGGGCGAACGCCTCCTTGCGAACGAGCTTCACCAGGTCGGCGATCGGCTGCAGGAGCCCGAACTTTCCGGCGCGGTTCGGCCCGTAGCGGAGTTGCATCCGCCCCATGAGCTTCCGTTCGATCAGTGTCAGGTAGGCGAAGAGCCCGAGCACGACGTTGACGATGACCAGCGCCTCGATCAGCGCGATCCACCACGGCTCGTTCACGCGCTGACGACCTCCTCGGCCTTCGCGACCTCGACGATGCCGCCGAGCCCGGCCGCGTATTCGAGCGCGACGCGGGCGATGCCTGCGCGCAGGCGGCGGTTGACGCGGGCCGGCAGCGTGATCGCGCTGCCGTTCGAGCCGACGGTGACGAGGTCGCCGGTCGCGATCTTGCGTCGCCGCGCGTCGTCGGGCGAGAGCTCGAGCTCGGGCTGCGGCCGCTGGAACTGAAGTTCCGTGACGCGCTCCACGGCGGCCCCCGAGAACAGCGGCTTGTACGCGACGAGGCGGATCTCGCCGCGCTTCGCCTTCTGCTGCGGCTCGGGCAGCGCCTGGCCCACCACGTGCTCCTGCGCCTCGGGATAGCCGCGCAGCGGGGCCCGTTCACCGACCTCGCCGAACGCGAGGCCGCCGTAGACGCGCTCGGAGACCTCGGCGAAGACGCCTGCTGCGTACGGCGCCACGTCGACACCGAACCGTGCCGCGAGCTGCGAGGTCCACTCGAGCTCGTCGGGACAGGGCGGTTCGACCGTGCGGCGCAGACGCTGCAGGCGGCCCTCGAGGTTGACGAAGGTGCCGTCGCGCTCGAGGTAACCGGTCCCGGGGAGAATCAGGTCGGCCCAGCCGGCGGCGAGGCCGCCGTACATCGAGAGCACGATCGTCGCCTCTGCCTGCTCGGCGAGCGCGCGGACGTTGTCGTCGGCCGCGGCCTCGTCTCCCGACACGACCAAGAGCCCGATCGAGTCGGCAGCTTCGCCCTCCTCGTCGCAGCAGGCAGCCCAGGCGTCGGCGACGCCGCGGCCGTTCGGTGTCTCGGGCAGGTAGAAGGCGCCGCAGCCCTCGCGGCCGGCGAGCCCGAGCTTCTCGGCGAGCTTGGCGACGGTCGCGCCGCCGCGTCCGCCGGGACCCGACCAGACGAGGACGATCCGCTCGGCATCGCCGATGCCGTCGGTGTCGTCGAGGATGCGCGCGCCGTTGCGCTGCGCGGACTTGATCCAGAGATCGACGACCGGTGCGCGCTCGACCACGGGGACGTCGCCGAGCACGACGACCACGTCGGCGTCCCGGATCGAGGAGAGCGGGAGCCGGTAGGCGTCCAGCGCGCCGGAGACCTCCTCGGGCAGCGTCGCCTGGTGCGAGTCGAGCCCGACGCGCAGCAGCTTCCCGAGCGCATACGCCTGCTCGACCGTCTCGGAGCCAGAGAGCACCGTGACGACGCGCCCGCGGGCAGCGCGCAGCAGCCGTTCGGCCTCGTCCAGCGCTCCCTCCCACGACACCGGCTCTAGCCCGCGCAGTCGGACGCGCTGCAGTGGCTCCGTCAGCCGATCCTCGGCGCGCAGGTGCGTGTAGGCGAAGCGGCCCTTGTCGCAGATCCAGCCCTCGTCGATCTCGGGGTGGTTGCGGGAGAGGATCCGCTTGACCTTCCCCTCGCGCACGGTCGCGTGGATGTTGCAGCCGACCGGACAGAGGCCGCAGACGGTCGGCACGTCGACGATCTCCCACGGCCGCCCTTCGAAGCGGTACTGCGTCGGCAGCAGCGCACCGACGGGGCAGAGCTCGGTCACGTTGCCGGTGAAGGCGCCCGTGTACGGGAGGTCCTCGAAGGTCGTGATCACCGACAGCGCGCCGCGGTTGGCCGCCACGAGCTGCCCGTCCTCCGAGACGCTCTCGCTGAAGCGGGTGCAGCGGTAGCAGAGGATGCAGCGCTCGCGGTCGAGCGAGATCGTGGGCGAGATCGGAATCGGCTTCTCGAAGGTGAGCTTCTCGAAGCTCATCCGCGTGTTGCCGGGCCCGTACCGGAACGTGAGGTCCTGCAGCGGGCACTCGCCGCCCTTGTCGCAGACGGGGCAGTCGAGCGGGTGGTTGACGAGGATGAACTCGAGCGTCCCGTTCTGACCGGCCGCCGCCTTCTCCGACGTGCGAGCGGTCTTCACGACCATGCCGTCCTGCGCCGTCAACGTGCAGCCCGTCTGGAGCTTCGGCATCCCCTCGACCTCGACGAGGCACATGCGGCAGGCGCCGACGGGTGCGCCGAGGCGTGGCTCGTAGCAGAAGACGGGGATCTCGACGCCCGCGGCGAGCGCGGTCTCGACGATGCCCGTGCCCTTCGGCACGTGGACGTCACGCTCGTCGATCGTCACCCGGACGAGCTCGGTGCTCACACCAACGCCTCCTCCCCGGCGGGCGTGTGCGCGTGCATGTCGGAGGGCGCGAGGATCCCCTCGAGTGACGACGAGCCGCCGAATGGGCAGCCGCCCTGCTCGACGTGGGCCACGAATTCGTCGCGCCACTTCTCGAGGTAGCTCGCCACCGGGTAGACGGCGAACTCGCCGAGCGCGCACAAGACCTTGCCGAGGATGTTGTCGCCGACCGAGTCGAGCAGCTCGAGATCCGCGTGGGTTCCGGTCCCGTTCTCGATCGACTCGAGGATCTGCACCATCCAGCGCGTCCCGACGCGGCAGGGCGTGCACTTGCCGCAGGACTCGTGCATGTAGAACTTCGTCGAGCGAAGGGCGAGCTGCACCATGCAGCAGCGGTCGTCCACCACGATCAGCGAGGCGGCGCCGAAGAAGGTCCCAATCGCGCCGAGCGAGTCGTAGTCGAGCGGCACGTCGATCTGGTCGGGCGTGAGCGCAGGCACCGAGGAGCCGCCCGGGATCACGGCCTTCAGCTCGCGGCCGTTGGCGATCCCGCCAGCGTGCTCGTAGATCAGCTCGCGCATCGACGTGCCCAGGTCGAGCTCGTAGTTGCCCGGGCGCACGACGTTGCCGGAGACGGAGAAGATCGCCGTGCCGGGCGAGCTCGGGACGCCCGTCTTCGCGAACTCCCCGGCGCCGAGCTCGAGGATCACCGGGACGGTCGCGATCGTGCAGACGTTGTTGATCTGCGTCGGCGCCGCGTAGAGGCCCTGGATGGGCGGGAACGGCGGTCGCGGCCGCGGCTGGCCGCGCTTGCCCTCGAGCGACTCGAGCAGGGCCGTCTCCTCGCCGCAGATGTAGGCGCCTGCGCCGCGATGGACGGTAATGGTCACGTCGCCGAAGATCCCGGCTGCCCGGGCCTCGTCGACTGCGGCCTGGAGGATCTCGTACTCCGCCAGGTACTCGCCGCGGATGTAGATGAAGACGTCGTTGGACTCGATCGCGTGTGCGGCGATGAGGCAACCTTCGAGCAGACGGTGCGGGACGCGGGCCATCACCTCCCGGTCCTTGAAGGCGCCCGGCTCCGACTCGTCGGCGTTGACGACGAGGTACTTGGGCTTCGCGCTCTTGCGGTCGATGAGCGACGCCTTGCGCCCCATCGGGAAGCCGGCGCCGCCGCGGCCGCGCAGGGTCGCCTTCTGGAGCTCGTCGATCAGCGCGTCCGGCGTCATCGCGCGGGCCTTCGCGACGCCGCGGTAGCCGCCGATCGCCTGGTACTCCGCGAGTTGCGTCAGGTCGCGCTCGTCGGCGCCCGCCAGCAGGACCTTGTGCTGCTCAGCCATCGAGCCCTGCAATCTCCTGAATGATCTCGGGCACGGTTTCGGGCCGCACGTGCTGGCGGTAGCGGTCGTCGATCGCGACGACCGTCGCGTAGCCGCAGCCGCCGAGACACTCGACCGCGCGCAGGGTGATCTCGCCGTCGGGTGTCGTCTCGCCTGCGCTGATCCCGAGCTCCGACTCGAACGCGTCGAGCACCCGCTGCGCCCCGGAGAGCGCGCACGGGAGATTCGTGCAGACGTCGATCGTGCGCCGCCCGACCGGCTCGAGATGGAGCATGTCGTAGAAGGTCGCGACCGAGTAGCAGAATGCCGGCGTGACCTCGAGCGCGTCGGCGGTCTCCTCGATCGCCTCGCGCGACAGCCAGCCGTGCTTCTCCTGCGCGAGGCGCAGCGCGGGCAGCGCGGCCGAGCGCGAGCCCTCCGGGTAGCGCGCCCGCAGCTCCTGCACCGCTTCATAGAACGACGTCACCGGTCGGTGTCTCCCATCACGGCGTCGAGCGAGCCGACCACCGCGATCAGGTCGGCGACGAGGGCGTGGTGCAGGCACGTCGCCGTCGCCTCGAGCGCCACGAAGGAGGGCGCGCGGAAGTGGATGCGCCACGGCTTCGGCCCGCCGTCCGAGACGAGGTAGCAGCCAGACTCGCCGCGCGGCGACTCGACCGCGACGTAGATCTCGCCCTCGGGCACGCGGAACCCCTCGGTGACGATCTTGAAGTGGTGGATGAGGGACTCCATCGAGGTGTGGAGCTCCTCGCGCGGCGGCAGCACGACCTTGCGGTCGTCCGCGATCCACGGCATCCCCTCCATGCGCTCGAGCCGGTCGAGGCACTGGCGGACGATCCTCGTCGACTCCAGCATCTCGTCCATCCGCACCCGGTAGCGGGCGTAGACGTCGCCCTCGGGATAGACCGGGACGCGGAAGTCGACCTGCTCGTAGTGGAGGTACGGCGAGTCGCGGCGAAGGTCCCAGTCGACCCCGGACGCGCGCAGATTCGGGCCGGTCTGGCCCAGCGCGATCGCGTCCTGTGCCGAGAGCACCCCGATCCCCTGCGTCCGCTCGAGCCAGATCTCGTTGCGGTCGAGGATGTCCTTGTAGTCGTCGAGCGCGCGCGGCATCCACTCGACGAACTTGCGGCACTCTCCGAAGAAGCCCTGCGGGATGTCCTCCGCGAGCCCGCCGATCTGGAAGTAGCGGGTGTGCATCCGCTGACCCGTCACGAGCTCCGACAGGTCGAGGATCATCTCCCGCTCGCGGAAGCAGTACCAGAACATCGAAATGGCCCCGAGCTCGAGCGCCGACGTGCCGAGGAAGACGAGGTGCGAGTGGATCCGGTTCAGCTCGCAGAGGAGCATCCGCATCCACTGCGCCTTGGTCGGAACCTCCAGCCCCAGCAGCTGCTCGACCGCGAGCACGTAGACGAGCTCGTTGTTCTGGTAGCCGACGTAGTCGATCCGCTCGGGGAACGTGACGCCCTTCCAGTACGTCTTCGACTCCATCGACTTCTCGAAGCCGGTGTGGAGGTAGCCGACAACCGCCTCGACGCCCACGACCTCCTCGCCGTGGAGATCGACGATCAGGCGCAGGACGCCGTGCGTCGAGGGGTGGTTCGGGCCGAAGTTGACCTGGAGGAGGTCCTCGCTGTCGCGCAGCTCCTCGGGGACGTCGAGCACGGTCGGGACCCGCGACGGGATCCGCGTGCCTTCGTACGTCTGCGGGCGTTCGGCGGTCGCGCTCATTGCTCGTCCGAAAAGCGGACCGGCTCGCCGCCGATCGGGTAGTCCTTGCGCAGCGGGTGACCTTCCCAGTCCTCGGGCATCAGCAGCCGCTCGAGGTTGGGGTGGCCTTCGAAGACGATCCCCATCAGGTCGAACTGCTCGCGCTCGTGCCAGTCGCAGGTGGGCCAGACCGGGATCACGCTCGGGACGCTCTCGCCCTCGTCGACCCAGCACTGGAGGCGCGCGCGGGGCGCTCCTTGCCGCAGCGCGAGGAGGTGGTAGCTGATCGAGAAGCGCTTCGGCTTGAGCTCGGGCAGCACCTGGAGCCCCTGCGTCATCGGGTGCATGAGGTCGCGCCCGCTCGCGGTGCCGATGTACCCGGACACGCCCTTGCCGCCCCAGCCGAGGTAGTCGGTCGCCACGAGGTCGACGCACATGTCGAAACCGAGCTCGTCACGCGCGTGCTTGCAGGCCTCCCGGATCCGCTCCGTCTCCACCGTCACCGTCGGCATCTCGGGCCCGTCGCGGTGCGAGAGGTAGCCCGGAACGCGCGCCCAGTCCGTCACGTGGCCACTCCGACCCGCTCGTACGCGGGCGGTACGCCGGCCTGGTGCGCCTCGTGCAAGCGGATGATGCCCTCCATCAGCGCCTCCGGCCGCGGCGGGCAGAAGGGGACGTAGATGTCGACGGGGACGATCCGGTCGACTCCCTGGAGGATCGTGTAGTTGTTGAACATCCCGCCGGAGCTCGCGCAGACGCCCATCGCGATCACCCACTTCGGCTCCAGCATCTGGTCATAGATCTGGCGCAGCGGCTCCGCCATCTTGTGTGCGACGCGGCCCGAGACGATGAGGAGGTCCGCCTGGCGCGGCGACGAGCGGAACGCTTCCATCCCGAAGCGCGCGATGTCGTAGCGCGCCGAGACGATGGACATCATCTCGATCGCGCAGCACGCGAGCCCGAAGGTGTCGGGCCACATCGACTTCGTCTGCGCCCAGCGCACGGCCCTCTCGAGCGTCGTCAGCCCGAGCGCACGCTCGAGCTCGTCGGCTCCCATCTCCTCCTCGAAGCGCGACGGGCCCTTGGTCGGCCAGAGGAGCCGCTCCGACTGGAGCCCGTAGTCGCGCAGGCGCGGCGTGTCGTCAGCCACGAGCCGTCACCAGTTGAGCGCGCCCTTCCGCCAGATGTAGACGTAGGCGACGAGAAGGATGAGGACGAAGAAGGCGAGTTCGACGAACCCGAACCAGCCGAGCGCGTTGAGCTGCACGGCCAGCGGGTAGAGAAAGACGATCTCGATGTCGAAGACGATGAAGAGCATCGCCGTGAGGTAGAAGCTCACGCTGAAGCGCTGGCGCGGTAGCGGCCCCGTCGACACGCCCGACTCGAACGGCACGGTGCGCGCTCGCGTCCGGCGCGCAGGGCGCTGCGAGAACTTGAACGACATCCACATCATGGATGCCGGAATCGCGAGCGCGAGGATCCCGTAGATCAGGAATGGCAGCCAGCTGTCGAGCACTACAAGGACCTCCCCTTACCCACCGAACGGCTGACGTTATCAAGGTGAAAGTGCCGACACTTGCGGGTACCGAAACCCCGTAGCGAAGCCTGCATCGGCTGTTACAAAGTCGTGCGTCCGGACCGTCTCTGCGCGACCGGGCGAGGGGGAGTCACGTTGCTACGATGCGATGCGGATGGAGATCCAGGAGCGCACCGAGAACATCGTCTCGCTGACGCCTGCGGCGGCGGCGAAGATCCGCGATCTGATGGCGACCGAGGAGGACGTGTCAGTCCTGCGTGTCGCAATCGAGGGCGGTGGGTGCTCGGGCTTCCAGTACGGCCTCGGCTTCGACCGCCGCGCCCAGGAGGGCGACCATGCATTCGAGTGCGAGGGCGTCAGCGTCGTCGTGGATCCGTTCAGCGCGCCGTACCTCATGGGCGCGCAGGTCGACTACCTCGAGACGATCCAGGAGTCCGGGTTCAAGATCGAGAACCCGAACGCCGTCGCCTCGTGCGGCTGTGGCCACTCGTTCCAGGTGGCCGAGGGCGAGGCGCCGGAAGACGGCCCCGCCTGCGGGTCCGGCTGCTCTCACTAGCGGACGCGCTCTAGAGTCGGCGCAGTCATGCGCGTCGCCGTCGTCGGATCGGGCCCCGCGGGCTTCTATGCCGCCGGCGCGCTGCTGTCCGCGGATTCGCCGGCCGAGGTCGACCTGATCGAGCGCCTGCCCACACCCTGGGGTCTCGTGCGGCTCGGCGTCGCACCGGACCACCCCAAGCTGAAGACGGTCTCGCGCGCGTTCGAGCGCATCGCCGCCCAGGCCGGCTTCCGGTTCCTCGGCAACGTCGAGGTCGGCCGTGACCTCCGTCACGAGGACCTCGTGCGCCTGTACGACGCCGTCATCTATGCCGTCGGCGCGCAGACCGACCGCCGGCTGGGAATCCCGGGCGAGGACCTGCCCGGCTCCTGGGCCGCGACCGAGTTCGTCGCCTGGTACAACGGCCACCCCGACTACCAGCAGGTCTCCTTCGACCTCTCCGTCGAGCGCGCGGTGGTGATCGGGAACGGGAACGTGGCCCTCGACATCGCGCGGATGCTCGCGTTGACGCACGACGAGCTGGCGTCGACGGATGCGACGGACGCTTCGATCGAGGCGATCGCGAGCTCTCCGATCCGTGAGATCGTCGTGGTCGGGCGGCGCGGGCCTGCGCAGGCCGCCTTCACGACGCCGGAGCTGCAGGAGATGGGCGAGCTGGCCGGCGCGGACGTGGTGGTGGATCCGGCCGACCTCGAGGGAGCCGAGCCGCAGGGGACGAACGCCGAGCGCAACGTCGCAGTGCTCCAGGAGTTCGCCGGGCGCGACGTCGAGGGCAAGCCGCGCCGGGTCGTCTTCCGCTTCTTCCATTCGCCGGTGGCGATCCTCGGCGAGGAGCGGGTTGAGGGAATCGAGCTCGTCCGCAACGAGCTCGACGAGAACGAGCGCGCCGTGCCGACCGACGAGCACGAGACGCTCGAGTGTGGGCTCGTGTTCCGCAGCGTCGGCTACCACGGCGTCGAGCTGCCGGGCGTGAGCTTCGATGCCGCCAGGGGCACGATCCCGAACGAGGGCGGCCGCGTCGAGCCAGGGGTCTACTGCGCGGGCTGGATCAAGCGAGGCCCGACCGGCGTGATCGGCACGAACAAGAAGGACGCGACCGAGACGGTGGAGCTCCTGCTCGAGGACGCCGCCGCGCGTCGCCTGGAGCCGAAGCCGGAGGCGACCGCGGCCGCCGTCGATGCGCTGCTCGCCGAGCGCGGCGTGCGCGTCGTCGAGTACTCGGGTTGGACGGCCATCGACGAGGTCGAGCGGACGGCCGGCGAGAAGTCGGGGCGCCCGCGCGTGAAGCTGTGCTCGTGGGACGAGCTGCTCGCCGCCGCCGAGCGAGTTGCGAGCAGCACGTAGGCGACGCGTAAGCCGAGCCTTTACGGACTGCGGCAGTCCACCTAGACTCCGTCCGCTTCACATCTGCAGGGGAAAAGGGGGGGACATACCTTGAGACTCAGGCTCACACGTGCGCGCGTCGCCGTTTTGGTGATCGGCGCCGCGGCGATCGTCGCCGGCACCGCGGGATCGCTGGGCTCCGCCCATGCGGCCTCCGGGCGCCAGGCGATCCCGAACACGCGGCCGGGCTGGCTCGGCCACGCCAAGAACCTCGGGCACGCTTCGGCGGCAGCATCGGTCGATGCTCGCGTCTACCTGACGCCCAACGCCGGCATGGCGAAGCTCAAGCAGTTCGCGCTCGCCGTCTCGACGCCGGGCAATGCGCAGTACCGCCACTTCCTCACGCCGAGCCAGTACTTCCAGCGGTTCGGTACGACCGGCTCGACCGTCGCAGCCATGAAGTTGTGGCTGACGGGCTCAGGCCTGCACGTGACGTCCGTCGAGCAGCACAACCGCTACGTCGGGGTCGCCGGCAACGTCGCGGCGGCCGAGGCGGCGTTCGGTGTGTCGATCAACCGCTACCGGCACAACGGGCTCACGGTCCAGGCGCCGAGCGGCTCGCTCAGCGCGCCGGCGAGCGTCGCGGGCGCGATCCTCGCGGTCTCGGGGCTCGACACGACGCCGAGCATCGTCCGTCCGGCCAGCCCGCCGAAACCGCCCGAGCCGGGGTTCAGGAATGCGCCTCCCTGCTCGGCCTACTACGGCCAGAAGATCGCGACGGATCTGCCGGCGTTCGAGGGGAAGTCGCTTCCGTACGCGCCGTGCGGCTATGTCGGCTCGCAGTTCCGCTCCGCCTACGAGAGCCGGACCGGTCTCGACGGGAGCGGAGTCACGGTGGCCATCACGGACGCCTTCGCCTCGCCGAACATCGCGTCCGACGCGAGCACGTACGCGAGCCGCAACGGCGACGCGCAGTATGCGAACGGACAGCTCACGCAGGTGCTCCCGAGCAGCTTCGCCCATCAGGGGGTCTGCGGTGGTAACGGCTGGTACGGCGAGGAGACGCTCGACGTAGAGGCCGTCCACGCGATGGCGCAGGGCGCCAACATCCGCTACTACGGGGCGGCGAGCTGCTACGACGACGCATTCCTGGACACGTTCGCCAAGATCAACGACCAAGACGTGGCGCAGCTCGTCACGAACTCCTGGGGCGGGCTCGAGCAGGGCGAGACCGCGTCCACGACTAACGCGTACGAGCAGGCCTTCCTGCAGGGAGCCACGGAGGGGATCTCGTACATGTTCTCGTCCGGCGACGACGGCGACGACCTCGCCGCGACCGGCACGAAGCAGACCGAATACCCGGTCTCCGATCCGTACGCGACCGCAGTCGGCGGGACGGCCACGGCGATCGACCGGCGTGGCACGCTGGCCTGGGAGACGGCATGGGGCACCCAGAAGTACAGCCTCTCCTCCGACGAGACCTCGTGGAATCCGCTTGGCTTCCTGTACGGGGCCGGTGGCGGCGAGTCGAGCCTCTTCGGCCAGCCGAGCTATCAGGCGGGCATCACGCCGGCGGGCCATCGCGGCGTGCCCGACGTCGCCATGGACGCGGATCCGACGACGGGGATGCTGGTCGGCGAGACGCAGACCTTCCCGGACGGCGTCTACTACGACCAGTACCGGATCGGCGGCACGAGCCTAGCCTCGCCGCTCTTCGCGGGCATGACGGCGCTTGCCCTGCAGCACGCGGGCGGCAGCGGCGTCGGGCTCCTCAACCCGACGATCTACGCCAACGCGAGGTCGGGTGCGTTCACCGACGTCACCGGTCCGGGGCGGGACGCGGGCAACGTCCGCGTCGACTACGCGAACGGCCTCGACGCGTCGGACGGCCTGCTCTACTCGGTACGGACGTTCAACCAGGACACGAGCCTCGCTGTCGCTCCCGGCTGGGACGACGTCACCGGTCTCGGTAGTCCGAACTCCGGCTGGCTGACCGCCCTCGGCTAGTTCGCCGGCGAGGAGGGTCGCGCCGGGGTCGGCGCGACCCTCCTCCTGTCTCTCGGCCAGTCCCCCCGAACGGGGGACAAACGCTCACCCACCGGAGGCCGATGGACTTGATGTGGATCCTGTCGCCGTCGAGTGCCTCCAGTGCGGAACGACCCGCGTGGCGCGGCGCGACCGCTTCAAGCACTTCGAATCGCCCGAGTGTCCCGAGTGCGGCTATCTCGGGTGGACGCCTGTGCTCGAGGTGACCGAGAAACAGCGTCGCACGCCGCGCGAGCGGGCGCGCGTCCCGCGCCGGCTCTCGTCCGTCGCCTAGTACCGCGTCGGCACGCATCCGTCCTTCCCTACACTCGGCCTGATGGCCAAGACCGAAGAGCGGCAGGAGCTCTGGGGAGGGGAGACGATGAAGGCGGTCGCCAACTTCCCGGTTTCGGGTGAGCCGATTCCGGCGCCCGTGGCGCGCTGGCTCGGGCGGATCAAGGGCGCGGCGGCGCGCGCGAACGCCGACCTCGGCCTGCTCGACGCCGACAAGGCGGAGCGGATCTCGGCCGCCGCCGGGCGGATCGCGGCCGGCGAGCTCGACGACCAGTTCCCGATCGATGTCTTCCAGACCGGCTCGGGGACGTCGTCGAACATGAACGCGAACGAGGTGATCGCGACGCTCGCGGGCGAGGACGTCCATGCGAACGACGACGTCAACATGGGCCAGTCCTCGAACGACGTCTTCCCCTCGGCCGTGCACCTCGCCGCGCTCGAGGAGATCACGAACGACCTGCTTCCCGCGCTCGATCGGCTCGCCGGCTCTCTCGAGGCGAAGGCGCGGGAGTTCGACGACGTCGTCAAGTCCGGGCGGACCCACTGGATGGACGCGGTCCCGGTCACGCTCGGCCAGGAGTTCGCGGGTTACGCCGCCCAGGTGCGCCAGGGCATCGAGCGCGTCCGTGACACGCTGCCGCGGCTCGGGCAGATCCCCCTCGGCGGCACCGCGACGGGCACCGGCCTCAACACGCATCCGGAGTTCGCGGCGAAGGTCCGCGAGCTGCTCGCGAGCGCGACCGGTCTTGCGATCTCGGCGCCGGCCGACCCCTTCGAGGCGCAGGCGGCGCGCGACGGGATCGTCGAGGCCTCGGGCGCGCTGAAGACGGTCGCCGTGTCACTCACGAAGATCGCGAACGACATCCGCTTCCTCGGCTCGGGCCCCCGTGCGGGTCTTGCCGAGATTGCACTCCCGGAGCTCCAGAAGGGGAGCTCGATCATGCCGGGCAAGGTGAACCCGGTGATGCCGGAGGTCGTGACGCAGGTTGCGGCCCAGGTGATCGGGAACGACGCGGCGATCGCGATCGGCGGCATGCAGGGGCACTTCGAGCTCAACGTCTTCGTGCCGCTGCTCGCGCGCAACATTCTCGACTCCGTGAAGCTCCTCGCCAGCGCGTGCCGGCTTTTCGCCGAGAAGTGCGTCGACGGGATCGAGGCCAACCGCGAGAACTGCGAGCACTACGCCGAGCTGACTCTGTCGGCCGCGACCGCGCTCAATCCGTACATCGGCTACGACCGCGCGACGGAGATCGTCCAGGAGGCTGCCGCCTCCGGCCGCTCGCTGCGGGAGGTCGCGCGCGAGAAGGGCGTCGAGGACTCCGTACTGGATGAGGCGCTCGACTATCGCGCGATGGCCCGGCCGCACTCGGAATAGCATTCGCCGGGCGCGCCCGGCACCCTTCCCGCTTGACGGGCCGTTCACCCGCGGTCAGACTCTCTCGCGCATTTCGTGGGGGAGACGATCAGGGCAGCCGGGGCGCAATTCGGGCCGTGGTTGTGCCGTCTCCGCAACCGAAAGGAGAAGGGGAACCGATGCCAAGGTTGGTTCGGAGAGCGGCTCTCGCTGCAGCCGTGGTGACTCTCGTCACCGTCGCGGGCGGGGCAGTCGCCAAGGGGGCGGGCGGATCCCATGCGATCCGGTTCGCGAAGGTCGATCCGGCGCTGTATGCGTCGGACGGCGCCGCAGGGAAGTTCACACCCGCGTCGCTGAGCAACAAGCAGGTCACCGCCGTCGTCCAGCTTGGCGGCGCACCGGTGGCCGTACGGGACGCGAAGGCGAAGAGGCAGGGTGCCAAGCTGACGGGAGCCCAGAAGGAGGCCATCCGGCAGCAGTTGCGCTCCCAGCAGGACGCGCTGCACGACCGGCTTGCGAGTGCCGGCGCCAGGATCGTCGGCCAGATGCAGGACGCCTACAACGGCATCCAGGTCACCGTCGCGCAGAAGAACCTCGCGCAGCTCGCGAGCCTTCCGAACGTCGTCGGAATCCACGCTGTGCCGTCGTTCAAGCCCGCGAACATCAACGGGGTGCCGTTCATCGGCGCGCCGACGGCGTGGCAGAACACCGGCGCGACGGGTGCCGGCGTCAAGGTCGGGATCATCGACACGGGCGTCGACTACACGCACGCCGACTTCGGCGGCGCCGGGACGGTGGCCGCCTGGGACTACGCATTCGCCCACAGCACGGTCGATCCGGCCACTGATCCGCAGCTCGCGGCTCAGTTCGGCCCGACCGCGCCGCGGGTGAAGGGCGGCTTCGACTTCGTCGGCGACGACTACAACGCCGACGATCCGGATCACTCGGTCCCGCAGCCCGACAAGAACCCGCTCGACTGCTTCAACCACGGCACGCACACGGCCGGCACCCTTGCGGGCTCCGGCGTCACCAGCAGCGGCGCCACCTACACGGGGCCGTACGACGCGAGCATCAGCACCGACCCGGCGGACTGGAACGTGTTCCCGGGCGTCGCTCCGCAGGCTGACATCTACGAGTACCGCGTATTCGGCTGCGGGGGGTCGAGCAGCATCGTCGATCTCGCGATCAACCAGGCCGTTGCGGACGGCATGAGCGTCATCAGCATGTCGCTCGGCTCCGACTTCGGCGGTGACGACGATCCGACGTCGGTCGCCGCGCAGAACGCCGTGAACGACGGCGTCTCGGTCGTCGCCTCGGCCGGTAACGCCGGCCCGAGCGGCTACATGGTCGGCTCGCCGAGCACCGCCAACGGCGTGCTCTCGGTGGCCGCGATGGACGGCACCACGCCGACCTTCCCGGGCGCGCATCTCGTGCTCAATACGGGCAAGTCGATGGACGCAATCGACGCCAACGGCGCGACCATCACCCCCGGGACGTATGACCTTCGGGTCGTGCCGGGGACGGGCGAGCAGGTCTCTACTCCCACCGGCTCGGGCATCGATGGCGATGCGATCAGCGTAGGCTGCACGGTCGGCGCGGACGAGGCCGCGAACGGCGGGCAGCCGTGGCCGGCCGGCACGATCCTCGTCGTGGAGCGCGGCATTTGCGCGCGCGTCCACAAGGCGGTCGTCGCCGAGATGGCCGGAGCAGCGGGCGTGATCATGGTCAACAACTCGTCGGGCTTCCCGCCCTTCGAGGGCGAGATCACGAGCGATCCGGACGATCCGGACTTCCATGGAACGGTCACCATTCCGTTCCTCGGCGTCCCGGGCGGGTCGACCCCCTCGACGTCGACGAACGGTGTGAATCTGCTCGCCGCTGACGGCGGGACGGTCGCGCTGTCGTCAACGGCTGTGGCCAACACCGGCTACAAGACGACGACGAGCTTTTCATCGGGTGGCCCGCGCAATCCCGACTCGGCGCCCAAGCCTGACGTGATCGCTCCGGGCCTGAGCGTCATCTCGGCCGGGATCGGCACGGGCACGGGCCCGCTCGTCGACTCGGGTACCTCGATGGCCTGCCCGATGACGGCCGGTATCGCGGCGCTCGTGAAGCAGGTCCACCCGACGTGGAACGGTCTGCAGATCAAGGCCGCGATCATGAACACGGCCGACCGCTCCCTGAACTCCGACTACAACGTCCGGCGTGCAGGTGCGGGCGTCGTGCAGGCGCAGAAGGCGGTCGACTCGACCGTCCTCGCCACGACGTCAGATCAGCTCGACTCGATCGCGTTCGGGTACGTCCCCGGTTCGGGTGACTACACCGACCACAAGTCGATCACGCTGACGAACACCGGGTCGGTCGACGCGACGTACAGCCTGAGTGTCGCCACGCAGAGCGTGCAGGGCACGTCGGTCACCGTCTCGCCGAGCAGCGTGACGGTCCCGCACGGCCAGTCGATGACGGTCCAGGTGACCCTGTCGATCTCGGCATCGGCATTCGCCGCTCTGCCGAGCGACGACACGTTCGTCGTCGGTCCAGGCGGCGTCAACACGGTTCGCGGCGACATCGTCGCGACTCCGACCGCCGGCGATGCGTCGGCCCAGACGCTGGCCGTTCCGTACCTCGTGGTGCCGCGCGGCCTCTCGAACGTGGTCGCCGGCACACCGGCTCCGTGGACGAAGAGCAACGGCCCGACAGGCAAGGGCTTCGTCTCCACGTTGCCGGTGGCGAATGGGGGCATCCACGCCGGCACCGCCGACCTGTACGCATGGGGTATCGGCGACCCGAACGAGGGCGGCCAGCCGATGGACGTGCGTGACGTGGGCGTCCAGGTGCAGCCCGGAGACAGCCCCAACTTCGGAGCGTCTTCGAGCGACCGCGGGCTGGTCTTCCTGATCAACACTCACGGAAAGGCCACCAACCAGTCGGTGAACGAGTACGACGTCCTGGTCGACACGAACCGTGACGGTCAGCCCGACTTCGTCGTCGCCGGGTTCGACCTCGGCGCCGTGTTGACGGGAGACAACAACGGCCAGTACGCGTCGTTCATCATCGACGCCGCGACGGGGGACATCGTCGACGCGTGGTTCGCGGATGCGCCGATGAACGGCTCGACCATCGAGCTGCCGGCGCTGGCCAGCGACATCGGTCTGGCGCAGAAAGCCGCCAAGCCGATGGCGTTCAGGTACTGGGTGAACGCGTTCTCGCTCGTGCCCGGCGGATTCGTCGACACGACGAGCTCGGCATTGTTCGATCCGTTCCATCCGGCCGTCTCGAGCGGCGTCCTGAACGAGGACGGCACTCCGACGGCGATCCCGGCGGGCGGCTCGGCTGAGCTGCCGCTTTCGATCGACAAGAGCCAGCAGGCGAAGACGCCGGCCCTCGGCTGGCTCGTCGCGTCCGTCGACGACGCCAACGGTGCGGCGCAGGCGGACGAGGTCGCGGCTCCGGCTCTGAAGTAGCCAGGCCTCGACGCAGCAAGCAAACTGAGGAGGGCCGCCCGCGGGCGGCCCTCCTCAGTTGGTGGTGGGCGGTGAGATCCGCGCCGGCCGGGGCGCGTATATCGCCGCGCTGCCCTGCGAGCCGCTCGCGCGCACGCTGAGCCCGCGGGGCGTGCCCTCGACCTCGTCGAACTGCACGACGAACGAGCCGTCGCTCGAGGCCACCGCCCGGCGGGACACCATGCCCGGGGGCACGTTCGCGAGCACGGTGACGTGCTCCCCCGCGAGGAAGCTCGAGCCGGAGACGGTCAGCGGGTGCAACGCGACGTGCAGCGTCGGCCGATGACGCACGGCCGCTAGTAAGCGACGGCGCCGCGGCCCGTGGCCGCAGCGTGCTTCTGCTCGTCGGCGCGGTAGCTCGAGCGTACGAGCGGGCCGGAGAAGACCGAGCCGAAGCCCAGCGCCTCGCCCTGCTCGCGGAACCAGCGGAACTCGTCGGGATGGACCCAGCGGTCGATGGCCGCGTGCTTGGCGCTCGGCTGGAGGTACTGGCCGATTGTCACCACGTCGACGCCGTTCGCCCGCAGGTCGCGCATCGTGTCGATGACCTCGTCGTTCGTCTCACCGAGCCCGACGATGATCCCCGACTTCGTCAACACGGGGTAGTCCGCGATCTCCTGGGCCCTGCGGAGCAGCTGGAGCGCGCCGTCGTAGCTCGCCTTCGCGCCGCGCATCCGTGCGTGCAGCCGGCGCACGGTCTCGATGTTGTGGTTGAAGACCTCCGGGCGCGCCGCGAGCACCGTCTGCAGCGCCTCCTCCTCGACGCCGAGGAAGTCGGGCGTCAGCACCTCGACCGAGGCCTCGGGCAGCTTGGCCTTGAGCGCGCGGATCGTCGCCGCGTAGTGGCCGGCGCCGCGGTCGGGAACGTCGTCGCGGTCCACCGAGGTCACGACGACGTGCTTGAGCTGCATCTGTGCGGCTGCCTGCGCGAGCCGCAGCGGCTCGAGCGGATCCGGGGGCGACTCGGGCTTGCCCGAGTGGACGTAGCAGTAGCGGCACGCGCGGGTACACGTGTCGCCGAGGATCTGGAACGTCGCGGTGCCGCGGCCCCAGCACTCGGAGATGTTCGGGCAGCGCGCCTCCTCGCAGATGGTGTGCAGCGAGAGCCCGTGCACGAGCTTCTGGACGTCGAAGTACGCGCCGTCCTTCGAGGGCGCGCGCACCTTCATCCACTCGGGCCTGCGGGGCCTCTCGGCGACGGGAAGCGATGACTCCATGGGCACGTTCCAGTCTAAGTGGCGTAGAGAGACCGACCGCTGCTAGCCTGAACCGGACTTATGAGTCCGCTTACGTAAGGAGTCGAATGAGCCGCCATTCCACGAACCCATGGGTTGTCCTTGTGATCATCTGCCTGGCGCAGTTCATGGTCGTCCTCGACGCGACGATCGTGAACGTGGCATTGCCCCATATCCAGACTTCGCTCGGCTTCACCGACGCGAGCCTGCAGTGGGTGATCAACGCATACACGCTCGTCTTTGCAGGCTTCCTCCTGCTCGGCGGGCGCGCGGGTGACCTTTTGGGACGGAAGCGACTCTTCATGATCGGTCTCGTGATCTTCACCGCTGCCTCGTTCCTCAACGGGGTCGCGAGCACCTCCGGGATGCTGATCGGCTTCAGGGCTCTGCAGGGCCTCGGCGCCGCGCTCATCTCGCCGGCGGCGCTGTCGATCATCTCGACGACCTTCGCCGAGGGGAAGGAGCGCGCGCGGGCGCTGGGCGTCTGGGCGGCGATCGCGATCGGCGGCTCGGCGGTCGGTCTCGTGCTCGGCGGCGCGCTCACGCAGGCGTTCTCGTGGCGGTGGATCTTCTTCGTCAACGTCCCGGTCGGCATCTTTGCCTTCTTCGCGGCGGCGCGCCTCGTGCCGGAGTCGAAGGACGAGCACGCGCACAAGGGCTACGACGTCGCAGGCGCCGTCACGGTGACCGGCGGGCTGATGGCGCTCGTTTACGGACTCGTGCGCTCGGCGCAGCACGGCTGGGGCTCCACGCTGACCATCGTGTCCTTCGTCGTCGCTGCCGGGCTCCTCGCCGCGTTCATCGTGATCGAGGCGCGCTCGGCGGAGCCGCTGGTCCGCCTCTCCATCTTCCGCGTCCGCTCGCTCTCCACGGCGAACCTCGCGATGTTCCTAGCGTTCTCCGGGATGTTCGCGATGTTCTTCTTCAACACCCTCTACATCCAGAACGTGCTCGGCTTCGGCCCGCTGAAGGCCGGCGTCTCGTTCCTGCCCTTCACGGCCGGCGTGATGCTCTCGGCCGGGCTTGCCTCGGGCCTGGCGCCGCGGATCGGCGTGCGGCCGGTTGCCGCGGCGGGGATGGTGCTGACCATCATCGGCCTGCTGCTCTTCTCCCGCTTGCCGGTCGACGGCTCGTACGCGTCCGACGTGCTGCCGGGGATGATCCTCGCCTCGCTCGGGATGGGCGCCATCTTCATGCCGCTCACCCTGGTCGCGACCACCGGCCTCGACGACGAGGACCAGGGGCTCGCTTCGGGCCTCTTCAACACCTCGCAGCAGGTCGGCGGCGCGCTTGGCCTGGCGATTCTCTCGACGATCGCCGTGAGCCACACGGACGGCTCTTCGATTGCAGCCCAGGTGAACGGATTCCAGTGGGCATTTGCCGGCGCGGCCGTGCTCGTGGGCCTGAGCCTGGTCGTTCTCCTCGCGCTCCTGCGCAAGCGGGACGTCGCGCGGATCGAGGCCGAGGCGAGGACGGACGAGCCGGCGTTGGTGAACGCAGCCTGATGACCGAGCTGCGCGCAGACGCGCGCCGAAATCTCGAGCGGGTGCTCGACGCGGCGGAGCAGGCTTTCGGCGCGTCGGGTCCCGACGCGAGCATCGACGAGATCGCCCGGCTGGCGGGGGTCGGCCACGGGACGGTTTTCCGCCGCTTCCCCACCAAGGACGACCTCATGTTCGCCGTGATCGAGCGCCACGTCGAGGAGATGTACGGGCTCGCGAAGGAGGCGCTCGCCGCGGACGATCCCGGCCAGGCGTTCTTCGACTTCGTCTGGCGCGTGGCGGAGCTCAACATGAGCACGCCGGGCCTGCACAGGTGCGTCGTGCATTGCGGGGACAAGCCCGGGGCGGCCGAGCTCGAGAAGCTGGCCGACCGGATCGTGTCCCGCGCTCAGCGCGCCGGGGCCGTGCGCAGCGACGTGAAGGCGGAGGACGTGCGGGTCCTCGTGCGCTCGGCGCTGACCAGTGCTCCCGCCGGGCAGTGGCGACGCCACCTCGGCGTCGTGCTCGACGGGCTGCGCGCGTAGAGTCCGGCGCATGAGCTGGTCGGTTCGCAACGTGCGCGACGCGAAGTGGTGGCACCGGGGCCCGCGTGGGTACGTGGCCTCTCTCGTCGAGAACGACGAGGATCAGGTCGGCGCGAACCTCTTCGTGCTCGAGCCCGGCCAGCCGATGTCGATGTACCACTGGGAGGCGGACCAGGAGGACTTTCTCGTCCTCTCCGGGGAGGCGCTGCTCATCGTGGAGGACGAGGAGCGGCCGTTGCGGCAGTGGGACTTCTTCCACTGCCCGCCGAACATCTCGCACACGATCGTCGGCGCCGGCTCGGGGCCGTCAGCGATCCTCGCGATCGGCGCGCGTGAGCACCAGGACTCGCCGGACTGGGGCGCTTACCCGTACTCCGAGGTCGCGATGAAGCACGGCGCGAGCGCCGAGGAGGAGACGAACGACCCGAAGGTTGCCTATGCGCGCTTCCCGCAGAGGCAGGAGGGCGAGTTTCCGGAGGGTTGTCTGCCCTAGCCGGCGAGCCCGGCGTGGATCGGCTGGCCCCAGAGCCCGGGGCCGTCCTCTGTCGGCAGCTCCTCCAGCTCGAGCCCGAAGACGTCCTCGAGCGCGGTGACCGCGTGTGGCCGCACCTCGCCGACCGTCACCGGCCGGCCGAGCTCGCGCGCGATCGTGGTGAACATCGCGTCCTCGAGCCCGCACGCCGTGATCCAGTCTGTGAACGGCGCCGGGTCGAGGTCGACGTTGAGCGCGTAGCCGTGCGTCGTCACCCAGCGCGAGACGTGCACGCCTATCGAGGCGATCTTGCGCGGCGGCCGCTCGAGCCAGACGCCCGTCAGCCCCTCGAGCCGGGTTCCCTCGACGCCGACGGCAGCGAGCGTACCGATCAACGCCTCCTCGAGGTTGCGGACATACTGCTTCACGTCGCGTCCGTGTCGCTTCAGGTCGAGGATCGGGTAGCAGACGAGCTGGCCCGGGCCGTGAAACGTCGACTTCCCGCCGCGGTCCGTCTCCACCACCTCGACCGCGGCGCCGTCGGGCACATGCAGCTCCGCAGCTTCGTCCGTCCGCCGGCCGAGCGTCACGACGGGCGGGTGCTCCAGCAGGACGACAATGTCCGGGATCGCGCCCTGGGAGACCGCGCCGGCGAGGGAGCGCTGCAGCTCCCATGCCTCCAGGTACGGAACTTGGCCGAGCTGGAGGAGATAGCCGCCGGTGGCCACCCGGTCAGGCTAGCTTGGCGGCCATGGGCGCAGTCGTGCTCGTCGAAGGAGTCACAGACCGGATCGCCCTCGAGGCGGTCGCCGCGAAGCTCGGCCGCGACCTTGCCGCCGAGGGCATCGAGATCGTTCCGATCGGTGGCGCGCAGGCGATTCGCCGCGCGTACGCGCAGTACGAAGGCCGACGCGTCGGCGGGCTGTGCGACGTTGGCGAGGAGCGCTGGTTCCGGCGCGTCCTGGACGACGCGACCCACGTCTGCGTGAGGGATCTCGAGGACGAGCTGATCCGGGCGCTCGGCCCCGAGCGCGTGCAGGAGGTCGTCGCTGCGCAAGGCGAGCTCGAGACGTTCCGCAATTTCCAGAACCAGGTCTTCTGGCGCGGAAGACCCGTGGAGAGGCAGCTGCAGCGTTGGCTCCAGAACGGCGGGCGCCAACACCGGTATCCGCCGCTCCTCATCGCGGCGATGACGACCGAGGAGATCCCGCGGCCGCTCGTCGGCGTCCTTGGCCATGGCTGAGGTCTGGTGGGCCGAGCAGCATGTCGACGAGGGGCGGGCGACCCGGCTCATCCGGGCGCGGTTCCAGGAGGTCGCAGCCGACGAGGTCGAGCTCGTCAGCGAGGGCTGGGACTACCTCGTCTTCCGGGTCGACGGCGAATGGGCCTTCCGCTTCCCTCGCCGCGAGGCCGTGATCGCCGGGACGGAGCGGGAGATCGCGGTGCTGCCGGTGCTGGCGGAGCGCCTGCCGGTCGGCCTCCCCGCCGCCGTCTTCGTCGGCCGGCCGGGCAGTGACTTCCCGTGGCCGTTCTACGGGGCCCGGTATCTCGAAGGCGTCGAGGCCACGGGGCGACCGGTCGATCCGACGGCGCTCGGCGCGGCGTTGCGGGCGCTGCACGCCCCCGAGACGCTCGCAGCCGTCGGGGACGAGCTCCCGGCCGATCCGCTCGGAAGAGTGGACATGAGCGTCCGCCTGCCCCGCCTGGCGGAGCTCGGGGTCGAGGCTCCGGCGCTCGTGGCTGCGGCCGGGGCGCTACCGCCGGCTCGCCACACGGCCGTCTGTCACGGCGACCTGCACATGCGCCAGCTGCTCGTCGCCGGCGGCGCGCTCACCGGCATCGTCGACTGGGTGGACGTCTGCCGCTCGGATCCCGCCGTCGACCTCTCCGTCGCCTGGAGCACGCTCGGCGTCGCGAGCCGCCCGGCCTTCTTCGTGACCTACGGCGAGATCGCCGAGGAGACGCGTGTGCGTGCGCGCGTAGTGGCCGCCTTCCTCTGCGCGATGCTCGCCGACTGGGCGCGGAAGGAAGAGGTACCGCTTGTGCTCGAGGCTGCCGTCGCGGGGCTGCGCCGCGCGATCGACGAGGATTAGAGGGCTAGCCCTCGTCGCCTTCCCAGCCCTCGAGCCGCTCCCGGAGGTCGCGGAGAAAGCGTCCCGCCAGGGCGCCGTCGACGAGCCGGTGGTCGTAGGTGAGCGTGATGTTCATCAGCGGCCGGATCGCGATCACGTCCTTGCCGAGGTCGTCCTCGACGACCCAGGGTCGCTTCACGAGCGCATAGGTCCCGAGAATCGCGGACTGCGGCTGGCTGATCACCGGCGTGCCGTGGAAGGTTCCGTAGCCGCCGGGGTTCGTGATCGAGAACGTGCCGCCCTGCACGTCGTCCGGGACGAGCTGCTTGTTCCGCGCCTTGTTCGCGATCTCGGCGATGCCCCGCGCCAGGCCGAGCAGGTTCAGGCCCTCGGCGTTGCGGATCACGGGGACGATCAGGCCCTTCCCCTCCGCCAGCTCGACGGCGATGCCGAGGTTGACGAAATTGCGGGTGACGATCGAGTCGCCCCGCATCTCGGCGTTCACGTAGGGGTAGTCCCGCAGCGTCTCGACCGACGCCTTCGCGACGAAGGCGAGGTATGTCGGGTTGACGCCGTAGGCAGCCTGATACTCCTTCTTCAGCCGCTCGCGCACGGCGACGACGCGCGAGAAGTCGACCTCGATCGCGCTCGTGACGTGGGCGGAGGTGTCGAGGGAGCGGCGCATGTGCTCGGCGATGCCGCGCCGCATAGCAGTCATCGGCTCGACCGTCTCGCCCGGCAGCGTCTCGCCAGCGGCCACCGGCGCCGGGGCCGGAGGCTTCGGCGGGGGCGCCTGCTCCTTCGGAGGCGCGGGCGGAGCAGGAGCTTCCGGTGCCGGGGCGGCCGGAGCTTCGGCCTGCGCCGGCTCGGGCGCCTGGGCGGCCTGTTGCTGTTGCGCGCCGCCCGACTCGACGAAGGCGAGAATGTCCTTCTTCGTCACGCGGCCACCGGAGCCGGTGCCCGGGACCTGCGACGGATCGACGCCGTGCTCCGACGCGATCCGCGCGACGACCGGGGACACGAACGCCTTCCCGTTGCCCGACGGAGCGGGTGCGGCGGCGGGCGGAGCCGCGGACGGCTCGGGCGCCGTCGGCGCAGGAGACTCGGCAGACGAGGCGACTTCTGCCTCGGCCGC
This sequence comes from Actinomycetota bacterium, assembly GCA_046731605.1. Taxonomy (GTDB): domain Bacteria; phylum Actinomycetota; class Thermoleophilia; order Gaiellales; family Gaiellaceae; genus Palsa-739. Next base: position 27,808 of record JBKPLL010000049.1, read on the forward strand.
AGCCTCCGCCGTGGCGGGCTCCGGCGGCGCAGCCTGGGACTCGGGCGCGCTCTCTGCGGCGGGAGCTTCGCCACCGGCGCTGCCACCGATCTGGCCGAGCTTCGTCCCGACGTCGACCGTCTCGCCTTCCTGGACGAGGATCTGCGTCAGCGTCCCGGAGGCCGGGCTCGGCACCTCGGTGTCGACCTTGTCGGTGGAGATCTCGAGCAGCGGCTCGTCGGCCTCGACCTGCTCGCCCTCCTGCTTCAGCCAGCGGGTGATCGTCC
>JBKPLL010000050.1:0-25960 GCA_046731605.1 Actinomycetota bacterium
TCGTTCCAGCCCGCCAGCTCCGGCAGGAAGATGCGCAGGAACGCGGCCTGCAGCTCGTCGAGCCGCGAGTTGTAACCGACGAGCTCGAAGTCCTGCTTGTCCTTCGAGCCGTGGAAGGAAAGGACCCGGACACGCTCGGCGAGCTCCTCGTCGTTCGTCGCCACGAGCCCGCCGTCGCCGAGGCAGAAAAGGTTCTTCGTGGGATAGAAGCTGAAGGTCGAGATCGCGCCGTGCTGGGCGACCTCAGGTGCCCCGAAGGCCTGCGCGGCGTCCTCGAGCACCGGGACGCCGAGCTCGACGAGCGGCCGGACGTCCATCATCCTGCCGAACAGGTGCACGGGGATGATCGCGCGCGTCCGGTCGGTCAGTTTCGCGGCCGCGTCCTCGACGTCGAGGTTGAGCGTGACCGGGTCGATGTCGGCGAAGACCGGGGTCGCGCCGCGCCGCACGACCGACTCGGCCGTCGCGTAGAACGTAAAGGCGGGGCAGATCACCTCGTCGTCCGGGCCGACGCCGAGCGCCTCGAGCGCGAGCACGAGGGCGTCGGTGCCGTTGGCCACGCCGATCGTCCGCTTCACGCCGAGGTAGGCGGCGGCTTCTTCCTCGAACGCCCAGTAGTTCTGGCCGCGAATGAAGCCCTTGCCGTCGAGCACCTCGCGGAACGCGGCCTCGAGCCGGGGTATCAGCGGCTCGTATTCGGCTCGGACGTCAACGAGGGGAATCGTCTGCACGCGAGGTCACTTTAGCCAGAGCGATCCGGCGATACACGAGATACGCCAGCGCCGCGAGAATCCCTACGACGATCGCGTATTCGACGTAGCGGAAGCCGTGCTCGAAGCTGTCGTAGCTCGCGCCGAGCGCGTAGCCGATCCCGACGAAGGCGAAGGACCAGAGCGCCGACCCGATCAGCGTGAGCCCGAGGAACGGCGCGAGGGGCATTTCGAAGATCCCGGCCGGGATCGCCACGAACGAGCGCACCACGGGCGTCATCGTCCCGATGAACACACCGGGGCGATCCCAGCGCTCGAACCACGCATCGGCGCGGTCGAGCCGCTCCGGCGTCACGTGGAACCAGCGGCCGTGGCGCTCGAGCAGCTCCCGGCCGCCGAAGCGCCCCACGAGCCAGCCGACGAGCGCGCCCACGAAATAGCCGAGCGTCGCCGCGATCACGACGACCAGGTACGCGCCGGCGCCGTACGAGACGTGCGCGCCGAAGACCGTGATGCCGGTGGCGCCGGCGAACGCCCCGGCCGCGACGGCACCGCCCACGAGCGCGACGACCTCGCTCGCGGCGGGGAAGACCGCACCGAGCGCGAGCAGCCCGAAAACGGCGTAGACGCCGTGATTCGCCACCGCCGAGGTGAAGCTGGAGGAGACGCTCGCGAGGAGCACTCGGGCGGAGTCTAGTGACGCTTGTGGTTGCGCTTGGGGGCGCGCCAGGAGAACGGCGCCGCGAGCGAGCTCGTCCCGACGGAGCTCGTCGCCTGCACAGCCAGCTGGTAGCGGCCGCTCGGCGCCCGGCGCCGGCCGATCTTGCCGTGCCACGTCACCTGCTCCTGCCCCGCGGGCTGCGCCCCCGAGCGGAGCGTCGCCACGGCGAGTCCGTTCGGCCTTTGGATCTGCACGCGGACCGTTGCAGACCGGGTCAGCCGGAAGGTGGCCGTCGCGGAGCGGCGGGCACGAACGGAGACGGCGAGCGACGCGAGCGTGTCGTCGAGCGAGAACGTCCGCTGCGCGGTCGTCGTGATATTGCGGTCGTCGGTCCCGGTGACGGTGAACGTCCACTTGCCCTCCGGTGCAAGCGAGCCGCCGGCCGCACCGTTCCAGCCGAGCGCGTGCAGTCCCGGCGTCGCCGATCCGTCCGCGAGCGTGACCTTGGCACCGCCGGGGCCCGCAAGCGTCGCAACCAGGTGCGAGGGCCGAGTGACGCGGTACGCGAGCGTCTCCGCGTCAGCGACGCCGTCCCCGTTCGGCGAGAGCACGTCCGCCGAGGGAGGCGCTGCATAGACGCCGCTGTACGCAAGCACGAGCGCGTCGGAGACCTTCGGCGTGATCCCGTTCGCGGGCCGCGTGAGCAGCTTCCCGTCGAATGCGAGCCCCGAGGCGGAACCGGCGCCGAGCCCGAACGCGGTCGTCACCCCGAGGCGGGAGAGCTCGACGGCGAGCTCGTAGTTCGACATGCCGATGCTGTACGAGGGCTTCGTCCCCTCGACGCTGACGAGGACGACCCTCCCGTCGGGGAGCTGCCCGATCGCCCCGCGTGCCTGGCGGCCGTTCAGCTGGCGCGGCGCGAACGACTCGCCGGTGTGGAAGATCGGCTTGCCGTTCCTGACCAGCAGCGGGCCGCCGCCGATCGCGCTTCCGAGGCTGCTCCAGCTCGGCGAAAGCGAGAGCACGACTTCGACCTGCTGCCCGACCGGCGCCTCCGCCTTGAGCTGAGCGGTCGACTGGGTACCCCGGGCGACGAGCACCGCCCCGCCGGGCGGGATCCGCGCCCCGCCGGCGGTCGTGACCAGCGCCACGGTGCCGTCGAGCGACGCGTCGAGCTCGGCGGCCGGGAACTTCGAGATCACCGCCTCGACGACTCCGGTCTCCCGCGGGGTCGTCGTGCCGTACACCGGCGTGTAGAGCGTGAACTTTCCGGAGTTGGCCGGCGTGTTCAGGGTCAGAGCGCGCCGCTGTCCCTTCCCCTGCCAGATCCCGGCAAACGAGATGCGACCCGTCGTGAGGGTGCCGTCGGTTGCGATGCCGAGGCTCGAGCGCCCGGTTCCCGGTGGGCTCTCGAGCACGCCGTTCCGCAGCAGCATCCCATTCGGCGCGCCGGTCGCGCGGTCGAAGTAGTCGCCGTCGATCGCCACGGTCGTCGCGTTGCCGGCGACGCGGCTGTCGAGGCCCGTGAGCGACTCCGTCCCGCGCAGGGCGTTGTTCGAGAGCGCGGGCACGAGCGAGTAGAGCTTGCCGTCAGGCTTCGGCGCCGTCACGACGTCGAGGACGATCGGCCCGCGCGACGTGAAGTCCACCTCGCGCGTGTAGGTCACGCCCGGCAGCAGGAGCGAGCTCGTGACCTTCTCCTGCCGGGATCCGCCCGTCGCCGCCGAAGCGGCAACGGACACGCCGATCGTCACGACGGCGACGCCGATGAGAAGCTTGCGCAACAACAGCACGACCCGTCGGCCAGAGTAGCGTTGACCGCGTGGAAGCGCCGCTCCTCGAGATCGACGAAGGCTGGGATTACAAGGTCCTGATCGTCGACGGCACCTGGGTCGTCCGCTGGCCGCGTCACCGGCTCGCCCTCGAGGAGATCGAGCAGGAAGTCGAGCTCCTTCCGGTGCTGGGGCCGCTTCTCCCGGTCGAAGTGCCTCGGTTCGAGTACGTCTCGCGCGAGCCCTGGCTCGTCGCCTACCGACTCATCCGGGGCGAGCCGCTCGAGAACGAGGATTCGGCCGGGGTTCGCGCGTTCCTCGATGCGCTCCACGCAGTGGATCTCGGCGCCGTCCCCGCCCGGCGTCCCGACTGGCTCGAGACGTACCGCGAGCAGGCTGACGAATTCCGGCGCCTCGTCCTGCCGCTTCTCGATCCCGACGAGCGCGCGCGCGGCGAGGCGCTGCTGGCCGAGGTCGAGACACTGACCGGCTTCCGGCCGGCGGTCACCCACTCCGACGTCGCCGCGAACCACCTGCTCGTGCGCGAGGGCACGCTCGTCGGTGTGATCGACTGGGGCGACGCCCGCATCGGCGACCCGGCGCTCGATTATGCGTGGCTGCTGCACGGGCCGTTTCCCGACTGGGACGTGGAGGACGAGCTCCGCCGACGCGCCCACTTCTACTACCGGCTCGCGCCGTGGTTCGACGTCCACTACGGGGCTTTCACCGACCGGCCGCAGTGGGTGCGCACGGGCCTCGCCGGTATCCGGGAGCGACTATGACGGTGCGCCTCGCGCTCATCTCCGACCAGCACGCGAACGACGTCGCCTTCCGTGCCGCTGTCGAGGACGTCGAGCGGCTCGGCGTGGAGGAGATCGTGTGCCTCGGTGACGTCGCGCAGGGTGGTGCGGAGCCCGTGCAGACGCTCGACCGACTCGCCGGGCTGGGGTGCGAGACGGTGCTCGGCAACGCGGACGCGTTCCTGCTCGAGGTTCCGGCCGACTCGCCGGAGCCGGTCACGGAACGCCAGCTCGAGGTGCGCGAGTGGACGCTCTCGCAGCTGGACGCGTCGCACCTGGAGCAGATCCGCTCGTTCGCGCCGATCGTCCGCCGCGAGCTCGACGGCGTCTCCCTGCTGCTCTTCCACGGCTCGCCCCGTTCCTACGACGACGTCCTCCTGCCCGAGCTCGGCGGCGAAGCGATCGAGCCGTTCCTCGGCCACGATGCCGGGTTGCTGGCGGGCGGCCACACGCACCTGCAGTGGACGCGCCGGATCGGCGACGCGCTCTACGTCAATCCGGGCAGTGTCGGGCTCTCCTACGATCGGCACTCGGACCGGCCCGTCGTGCGGCCCCTCGCCGAGTGGGCGCTCGTCACGGTGACGGACGGCACCGTCGGGATCGAGTTCCGCCAGGTTCCGTACGCGGTCAAGGACGTCCGCGCTGCGAGCGAGCGGAGCGGCGGGCCCTACGCCGAGGCGTGGGCGGCGCAATGGGAAAGCGCTCCGGCCTGAGCCGACGAGCATGCGAGAATCGGCCGCATGGAGGCGGGGGTCGCAGTCGATGTCAGGGAGCTGAAACGCGTCTTCACGCCGCGCAAGCGTGAGCCGGTGGTCGCCCTCGACAGCGTCTCGCTGACGATCCCGGCGGGCGAGGTGCACGGGATGCTCGGCCCGAACGGTGCCGGCAAGACCACGCTCGTGAAGATCCTCTCCACCGTCCTGCTGCCGACGAGCGGCGCCGCACGGGTGCTCGGGCACGACGTCGTCGAGGAGACGCGGGCGGTGCGGCCGCTGATCGGCATCGTCTTCGGCGGCGAGCGCGGTCTCTACACGCGTCTCACCGCGCGCCAGAACCTCGAGTACTGGGGTGCCCTCTATCGCCTTTCGTCGGCGTCGATCCGGGAGCGGAGCGCCGCCCTGCTCGAGCGAGTCGGCCTGGTCGACCGCGCCGACCAGCGGGTCGAGGAGTTCTCGCGCGGGATGAAGCAGCGGCTCCACCTCGCGCGCGGGCTGATGGGCGACGCGAAGGTGCTCTTTCTCGACGAGCCGACGACCGGGATGGATCCGATCGCCGGGCGGGAGTTCCGGAGCATGATCGGGGAACTGAAGGACGAGGGCCGGACGATCCTCCTCACCACCCACGACATGGTCGAGGCCGAGTCGGTCTGCGACCGCGTGACGCTGATCGATCGCGGCCGGGTGCTCGCCACCGAGACGCCGCGCACGCTCGGGACGCTGATCTCACGCTTCCAGCGCATCGACGTCAGCGGCGCCGATGAAGCGCTGCTCACCGAGGTCGCCGCCTTGCCCGGCGTCTCGTCGGCCACGCCGCAGCCGGACGGCTCGACCCGGATCGAGGTGAGCGAGGAAGGAGCCACCTCGGTCGTGCTCCGCCGGCTCGTCGACGGCGGCATCACCGATCTGCAGACGTCGCTCCCGAGCCTCGAAGAGGTCTACGTCCAGACGATCGGCGAGCGGGGGCTCGGCGTCTGATGCGCGCCTTCCTCGCCGGAGCCCGTGTGCAGCTCCGCTTCATGACCGCCTATCCGGACTCGCTGATCCCGTTTTTCACGGCTCCGCTGTTCACGATCGTGTTCATGCTCGTGTTCAAGCACGCGGGCCGGCAGGACCTCACGGCCTACGCAGCGATTGCGCCCGTGTTCATCGCGCTCTGGTGGCTGGCGCTCTTCAACTCCGGCTGGACGATCACGACCGAGCGCTGGAACGGCACCCTGGAGATGCTCGTAGCCGCCCCCTCGTCGTTCGGCGCCGTGATCTTCGGCAGGATCGCGGCGACGACGGCGATCGGCACGGTCTCCTTCTTCGAAGCGTGGCTCGTGGCGCGGCTCATCTTCGGCGCGACCGTGACCATCCACCACTGGGGCGCCTTCGTGCTCACGGTCTTCGCGACGCTCGCGGCGATGGCCGGCACCGCGGTCGGGATGGCGGCGCTGTTCGTGCTGGCCCGCAACGCGGTGACCTTCTCGAACTCCGCCAGCTACCCGTTCTACGTCCTCGGCGGCATCCTCGTACCGGTTTCCCTGCTGCCCCACTGGGTGCGGCCGCTGAGCGCCGTCGTCTTCCTCTCCTGGAGCGCCGACCTGCTCCGGGCGACGCTGCAGGCGACGCCGATCCACCGGTTCTGGCCGCACCTCGGAATGGTCGCGCTCCTCGGCGCCTGCGGCTACGCGGTCGGCCTCGCGGCGCTGCGGGTGATCCTCGTGCGCGTGCGCGAGAGCGGGGAGCTGTCGACGACGTGAGCACGCTGCGCGTCGTCTGGTACTCGGTCGTCAGCGGGGCGAACGACTACTGGTCGATCTTCACACTGAAGAGCTGGGTCTTCGGCTGGGTCATCCGAGTCGTCTCCCAGGTGACGTTCTTCGCCCTGATCGGGACCCTGTTGCAATCGGATGCCCAGACGAACTTTCTTCTCGTCGGTAACGCTGTCATGGTCGCTGGAATGGGCGCGACGTTCGCCCTGCACCAGCCGACGAACGAGCGCGGCAACGGGACACTGCCGCTGCTGCTCGCCTCGCCGTCCCGGCCGGTGGTGGTGATGCTCGCGCGCGGTCTCTACGTCGTCGCCGACGCGATCTGGAGCGCGCTGCTCGGGCTGGCAATCGTCGGCCCGGCCTTCGGGCTCGACTTCCCCTGGCCGCGAGCGTTGCTCGTAATTCCGCTGACCGCGCTCGTCGGGATCTCCGCGTACTGCTTCTCGACCTTCCTCGCCGGCGTGATCATCGCCCACCGCAACATCAACAACCTCGTCGTCAACACGACCATCGTCGCGCTGATGGCGCTCTGTGGCGTCAACGTGCCGGTCTCGTACTTCCCGGAGTGGCTGGAGCGGATCGCCGAGTTCCTGCCGATCACCGACGGGCTGGAGGCGATCCGCGGCGTGCTGGCAGGGGACCCGTGGTCGTCGATCGCCGCCAACGTCGGCGGCGAGCTGCTCGCCGCGGGCGGCTGGCTTGCACTCGCCCTGCTGACCTTCGGGCGCTTCATTCGAGCCGGCCAGCGGGACGGCTCGCTGGAGTTCGCCTCCTAGCCCCAGACCCTGACGTCGCGGTAGAGCGTGTCCCGCTGTACGGGCACCTTGCCCATGCTCCTGATCAGGTGGGCGAGCTCCTCGGCGCTCGTGCGGTGGGTCGTACCGGCGGCCGAGACGACGTTCTCCTCGATCATCACCGAGCCGAGGTCGTCGGCGCCGAAGCCGAGCGCGACCTGGCCGATCTTCTTCCCCTGCGTCACCCAGGACGAGCCGATGTGCGGCAGGTTGTCGAGGTAGATGCGCGAGACCGCCTGCGTCAGGAGGTAGTCGAACGAGGTCGGGCGCGCCTCGACCGGCACGAGCGAGACGAGCCGGTTGCCGTCGTCCTGGAACGTCCAGGAGAAGAAGGCGCGGAAGCCGCCGGTCTCGTCCTGCAGCTCCCGGATTCGCCGAAAGTGCTCCACCCGCTCCTCGAGGGTCTCGACGTGGCCGTACATCATCGTCGCCGTCGTCGAGATCCCGAGCCGGTGTGCCTCGCGCATCACGCCGAGCCACTCCTTCGTCGACACCTTCTTCGGCGCGATGATGTCTCGCACCCGGTCGACGAGGATCTCGGCGCCGCCGCCCGGGATCGAGTCGAGGCCGGCGTCGCGCAGGCGCGCGAGCGTCTCGGGCACGGTCAGCTTCGAGCGCCGCGCCGCGTGCACGATCTCCGACGGCGAGAGCGCGTGCAGGTGGATCCGGTAGCGCGCCTTGATCGACGAGAACAGGTCCTCGTAGTACTCGACGCCGAGGTCGGGATGGTGGCCGCCCTGCATGAGCAGGCCGGTGCCGCCGAGGGCGAGCGTCTCCTCGATCTTCTTGAAGATGACCGGCTTCGGCAGGAGGTAGCCCTCGCTCCGGTCGCCCGGCCTGCGGTAGAAGGCGCAGAAGTCGCAGTCGGTGACGCAGACGTTCGTGTAGTTGAGGTTGCGGTCGATGATGAACGTGACGCGCTCCGGATCGTGCAGCCGGTTGCGGATCTCGTTCGCCGCGCGCCCGACGGCGACGAGATCGCGCGAGCGGAGGAGCGCAACGGCGTCCTCGTCCGTGATCCGCTCGCCGGAGACCGCGCGCTCGAGGATCTCGGCGACGGGTGTCCGCTCGGCGACGCTCACGCGACTGCCGCGCCCGCGGTCGTCTGGACGAAGCGAAGCTCCGGCACGGTCTCCAGCAGGCCGGCGTCGCGCGCGAGCTCGAGGAACGTGTAGAGGCCGGCGCGCTCGCGCGGCCCGAAGCGGTAGCGAAGCTTCTCGAAGTAACGCGCGAGGAAACCGGCCGGATAGCCGTAGCGCTCGGCGGCTTCGTACGCGAGCTGCTCGGGCTCGGCCCGCGCGAGCCGTACCGACGAGACGAGCGCGTCTTCGAGCTCGGCGAGCCCGTCCGCGAGCGGCTCCGGGCACGCCCAGACCGCGAACACCATCGGCAGCCCCGTACGCTCGAGCCAGAGCCGGCCGAGGTCGTGATGGGGCGTCGGGTCCTCGAACGCCGAGCGCAGCGCGGCGTCCCCGATCAGGAGCTTCGCCTCCGCCGCGCCGGCCTCGTACGCCTCGAGCGGCGCCTGCTCGGCCTCGGGCAGCAGCACCCTCGTCAGCGCGACCGAGGTCGCGGACTCGGGAGTCACCGCGACCGCACGAATTCGCTCGAGCGAAACCCGGGAGACGAGCTGGATCGAGTCGACGGCCCCCTCCGACGCGACGCAAAGCCGCGGCAGCAGTCGCAGCCGGGCGGCGTCCTGCGCGTACGCGATGGACGAGATAGGCGCCGTGTCGAGCTCGCCGGCCACGAGCATCCGGTTCAGCTCCGTCGGGACGCCTTGCACTTCCTCGACCTCTGCGTCGACCCGGTAGAAGACCGGCGCCATGTTGACGTAGCTGATACGGCCGAGCCTCACCATCGGCGGATCTCGTTGTAGAGGCTGTCGCGCTGCACCGGGACCCGGCCCGCGTCGCGGACGAAGCGGACGAGCTCCGCAACCTTCTGCTCGGTGCCTGCGCTCGCACCCGCGGCCTGGAAGATCTTCTCCCGCACGACCGTGCCCTGGACGTCGTCGGCGCCGAAATGGAGCGCGACCTGGGCCAGCGGGAGGCCCATCATGATCCAGTAGGCCTTCACGTGGGGGACGTTGTCGAGCAGGAGCCGCGAGACGGCGATCACCTTCAGATCGTCGGCGCCCGTGGTGAAGCGGAAGCCGCGGCGCTCGAAGACCGTGTTCTCCGGGTGGAACGCGAGCGGGATGAAGGAGAGGAAGCCGCCCGTCTTGTCCTGCTGCTCGCGCAGGCGCAGCAGGTGGTCGACGCGCTCCTCGTAGGTCTCGACGTGGCCGTAGAGCATCGTGCACTGGGTCGTGATCCCGAGCTTGTGGGCCGTGTCGTGGACGTCGAACCAGTCGTCGGGATGCTCCTTGCCCGGCGCGATGAGAGCGCGGACGCGGTCGGCGAAGATCTCGGCGCCGCCGCCGGGCATCGAGTCGAGGCCGGCATCCCGCAGCGTGCGCAGGACCTCCTCGTGCGAGCAGCCCTCGAGCCGCGACATGTGGTGGATCTCGGACGCCGTGTAGAACTTGAGATGGACGTCGGGCAGCGCCTCCTTCAGCTTGCGCAGCAGCCCGGCGTAGTACTCGAGGTCGACGTGGGGATTCTCGCCGTTGACGGTGTGGATCTCGGTGAAGCCGTGGAGCGCGTGCTGCGCGACGGCGTCCTCGACGAACTCGTCGTCGGTCAGCGTGAACGCGTCCTCCTGCTTGCGCGTCTTGGCGAAGGCGCAGAACTTGCACTTCACCCGGCAGACGTTCGTCTGGTACAGGTTGATGTTCTGGACGAAGTAGACCTCGTCCCCGCCGCCGCGCTGCCGCCGCGCGAGGTCCGCGAGGTCGCCGAGCGCGAGCAGGTCGTCGGTCTCCATGAGCGCGACGCCGTCGTCGAAGTCGAGCCGGTCGCCGGCGAGGACCTTCTCCCGGACGGGCGCGAGCGTGTCGAGGGTGTCCAGAACGGCCACGAGGCCTACCTTTCTCGGTCGACGACTGCGTGCGTCAGAGCCTCGAGCTCGTCTCTGTGCAGCTCGCCGTCGAGACGTGCCCTGGCCCGTCTAGCGTAGTCGAGCGCCACCTCGCGAGCCTCGTCCAGAGCGCCTGTCGCCGCAACCCGCACCAGCGCGCCGTCCATTGGGCCGCCCGCGAGCGCGACTCTGACGGCTGCATCCCGCTGTGCCGCGAGGAGGAGCGGCAGAGTCGGCGTCCCGTCGCGCAGGTCGGTGCCGGCGATCTTGCCCGTCTCGATCGTGGCGCCCGAGCAGTCGAGGACGTCGTCGGCGATCTGGAACGCGATCCCGAGCGCGAGCCCGTACTCCCCGGAGCCGCCGCCGAGCCGGCACGCCGCCTCGAAGAGCTTCCCCGTCTTGAGCGCGCAGCGCTCGAGGTACGCCTCGATCGTCGTCGACGGGTCGCGCGTCTGCGTCCGTTGCAGCGCCTCGCCACGCGCGAGGCAGAGTGTCGCGTCGGCGAGGATCTCGACGGCGGCCGCGTCTCCGGTCGCGCTCAGCTCCGAGAAGGCGCGCGCGAACAGGTAGTCGCCCGTCGCGCGCGCGGCCTCCGGGCCGTAGACCGACCAGGCGGCGGCCTTGCCACGGCGGAAGTGCGCACGGTCGATGAGGTCGTCGTGGACGAGGGTCGCCATGTGGACGAGCTCGACCGCGACGCCGGCCGCGAGCGAGGGCTCCTCGCCCGGCCGCGCGGAGAGGAACACGAGGGCGGGTCGCAGCCGCTTCCCGCCCGCGGCGAGCGCCTCGTTTCCGACGGCGGCGACCAGCCCCGGATGGGTGGCGACCGTGTACGCGAGCCGCTCCTCGAGCGCGTCGAGATAGGCGTCCAGCCCCGGCACCGACCGAATGTCCGAGAGCGTTGTGGCCATCAGCCCGCCTCTCCTACGTGCAGCGCCACGATACCCCCGGCGAAGCGCCGGAACCGGACGGCCTCGAAGCCGCACGAGCCGAGCAGGTCCGCGAGCGCCTCGGGCCCGGGGAAGCGGCGCACGCTGGCGGGGAGGTACGTGTACGCGTCGCCGCCCGGCAGGAAACGGCCGAGCAGCGGCACGATGCGGTCGAACCAGAGCCTGTAGAAGGGCTTGAGCGGGCCGCGTGGCGTCGTGATCTCGAGGATCCCGAGCCGGCCGCCGGGACGGAGGACACGGCGCAGCTCTCTCAGCGCGGCCTCGAGGTCCTCGACGTTCCGTACTCCGAACCCGACGACGGCTGCGTCGAAGCTCGCGTCCTCGAAGGGCAGGGCGAGCACGTCGCCTTGCACCCACTCGAGCTCGGGAGCCTTGCGCCTGGCCCGCTCGAGCATCCGCTCGGAGAAGTCGAGGCCGACGACGTGCCCGGCGCCCGCCTTCCACGCGGCGAGCGCGAGGTCGCCGGTTCCGCAGCAGGCGTCGAGGACGTGATCGCCCTCGTGCACCGTTGCCTGGACGGTGGCCCGCCGCCAGCGCTGGTCGAGCCCGGCGGTCATGACGCGGTTCATCACGTCGTAGACCGGTGCGATCCGGTCGAACATGCGCTGCACGCCCTCGGCCGGAAGCCGGCCGGACTCCACGGTCACGTCTGGCCCCAGCGAGGGGCGAGCGCGTGCTCGAGGCCGAGCAGGTCCATCGCGCGCGCGACGATGAAGTCGACGAGGTTCTCCACGGTCTCGGCCCCGTGGTAGAAGCCGGGAGCCAGGAAGAGGATCGTGGCGCCGGCCTCGCGGAGCGTGAGCATGTTGCGGAGGTGAATCGCCGACAGCGGCGTCTCCCGCGGCATGAGCACGAGGCGCCGCTCTTCCTTGATCGCGACCGAGGCCGCGCGGTGGATGAGGTTCTGCATCGCGCCCGAGGCGATTGTCCCGACCGTTCCCATCGAGCAGGGACAGAGCACGTACGCGTCGACCTTCGCGGAGCCCGAGGCGTACGGAGCGCGCCAGTCGTCGGGGTCGTAGACGCGGGCCGCACCGTTCGCGTGCTCGAGCAACCGCGCCAGCGTCTCGTCCCGCGGCAGCGCCGGGTCGGAGAAGAGCTCGGTCGCCAGTACCTCGATCCCCGCGCGCGATGCGCAGATCCCGATCTCGCAGTCCGCAGCGGCGAGCGCCTCGAGCAGCCGCGCCGCGTACGGCGCGCCGGAAGCACCCGTGATCCCGAGGAATACATGCATTCCCGGGGATTCTCGCTGCTAGCCGACCCCTTTCGAAGCCTCTAGGAAGATCGCGAGCTCGCGGAGCCGCTTCCGGCCGAGCGAGCGGAACGGCGGCATCGGCGAGCCCGGGTTCACGCACGACGGGCACTTCAGGTGGGCGACCTGGAACCTGATGCCGAGATGGCGTGCCCCGATCGCCGTGAGGTCCGGCGCATTGAGGTTCGATCCGCCCGCGCCGTCATACGTGTGACAGGTCGTGCAGCCTGCGGTGGCGAAGATCCGCGCCCCTGATTTCGCGGTTGCCGGTAGGCGCTCGTCCTCGATCCAGCTCGGGATGTTCTGCTCGACCTGGGAGGCGAGCGCCTCCTGCACCGACGACGTCGAGTGGCCGCCGGAGCCGCACGCCGCGACGAGGGGGGCGAGCAATGCGAGCAGGAGGAGCCGGCGCACCGCGCCGGACTCTACGCCGCTACGGCGAGCCCTTGGAGGCTTCGAGGAAGATCGCGAGCTGACGCAGGCGCTCCTCGCCGAGCGAGGCGAACGGCGGCATCGGCGAGCCCGGGTTCACGCACGACGGGCACTCGAGGTGCTTGATCTGGAACTGGATTCCCAGGTTCCGCGACCCGATGTCCGTCAGGTCCGGGGCGCCGAGGTTCGATCCCCCCGATCCGTTGTAGGTGTGACAGGCCGTACAGCCCGCCGTCGCGAAGAGGTGGGCGCCGGGCAGCGCGTTCGGCGGGAGATTCTCGGCCTTGACCCAGTTCGGCACGTCGAGGACGACCTCCGACGCGAGAGCCTCCTTCGCCGTCGCTCCCTTCCACGTGAGGACTGCCATGGAGATGATCGTGAGCACGGCGGCCACCATGGCGACCGGCCGCGCCGACGGCCGGCGCGCGCGCCGGCGATCGAGGAACGGCAGCCCGATGAGGAGCATGAGCGCGATGGTCGGCACGCCGACCGTGCCGAGGAAGACCGACTCCGGCCACTTGAAGATCCGGAGCAGGTAGAAGAGGAAGTAGAAGTACCAGTCGGGCCTCGGCACGAAGCTCGTGGTGCCGGGGTCGGCGGGCGCGGCGACCTCCGCGCCGAGCAGTCCCTTGTGCTGCGGATCGTGCTCCGGGCCGAACGCCGTCCACTTCCAGATCACTGCGAGGCCGATGATCGTGCACACGACGACGAGGCTCATGATCGTGTCGTGGAACATCGCGTACGGGTAGAAGGGCTTCCCCCGCTCCTTGACGTCCGCCTTGTAGCGGGCGAACTCCGCCCGGAGCTCGTCGATCCTGCTCGGCTTCTCCTTGGGGATGGCGGCCACTACTCGCTCCCTCCCGGCTCTGCCTGCATCGCGCTGGCGCCGGACGGCCGCGGCACCGGCCGCGTCAGGCCCGGTCGCAGCCGCGCCGGCTCTTCCTCCTCGGGCTCCATGCCGGCCGCATCCTTCGACCACGGCGGCGAGGTGACCCCGAGCCGGATCACGAGGTAGAGATGCAGCGTGATCAGGCCGATGATCGCACCCGGGATCACGAGCATGTGGAGCGAATAGAAGCGCGTCAGCGTCTCACCGCTGATCTCCTGGCCGCCGCGTAAGAACTGGGCCAGCCACGGCCCTAAGAACGGTGCCGTACCGTTGAGGTTGATGCCGACCACGGTCGCCCAGTACGCGGTCTGATCCCACGGCAGGAGGTAGCCCGTGAAGCCCTCCATCATCCCCATCACGAGGATCAGGACGCCGATGACCCAGTTCAGCTCGCGTGGGTACTTGTACGCGCCGAACAGGAAGACGCGGCCCATGTGCAGGAACATGAGGATGATGAACACGCTGGCGCCCCAGCGGTGCATGCCGCGCACGAGCCAGCCCAGCGTGAGGTCGTCGGTGATGTGGACGATCGACTCCCAGGCGAGCGGGTTCCCGGTGTGGGGGTCGGTCGCCGCCGATGGCACGTAGTACATCGCGAGGATCACGCCGGTGATCGCCTGCACGAGGAAGGCCGTGAGCGCCGCCGACCCGAGCGTCTGCATCCAGTTGATGTCCGCCGGGACGTTGCGGAAGAGGAAGTAGCGGACGCCGCCGATGAGCCCCGACCGCTCCTCGAGCCAGTCGAGCGGGTAGGTGACGAGCTCCTCCATCCGCTGGCGGCGGATCTCGGCCTTCGTCGGCTTCCTTCTATAGGTCGTGGCCATCTAGTGGTGAGGCGGGTTGATCGGATAGAAGACCTGCTCGGGACCGTCGACGTGCTCGCCGGGACCGACCGCCTTGTACTTGTAGATCTTGGCCTGCGCCCCGGCGCCCTCCACGTGTGAGACCGAGTACGTACTGAGCAGGACCAGCCGGCCGTGGTTGATCTCGAACGCGTAGCGGTCGAGCGCGCGCACGGGCGGGCCGGCGATGCGGTTGCCCTCGGGGTCGTACTGGCCTCCGTGGCAC
Organism: Actinomycetota bacterium; assembly: GCA_046731605.1. Classification (GTDB taxonomy): domain Bacteria; phylum Actinomycetota; class Thermoleophilia; order Gaiellales; family Gaiellaceae; genus Palsa-739. The sequence continues at coordinate 14,763 of JBKPLL010000050.1, forward strand.
GGGCAGCCGTAGCCGGCGGGGGTGACCGACTTGAACTCGGCGGGGCCGGTCACTGTGTGCTCCTTGAAGGAGGGTGTGCCGGTGTACTTCTGGCCGATCGGGCCGTTCGCCTGGACCGGGCAGCCGAGGTGGGCGCAGCGGTTCGAGATGATCGTGAAGCTCGGCACCTGCTCCGACGGGTTCTCGGGGTTCGGGGTGTTGCCGTTGTTGCGTACGAACGCCGTCCGCCGGCTGACCTCGCCCTGGGTCGGATCGACGATGAAGGTGGCGATGAACCACTTGCCGAGCGGGAACTTGTCGATCGGCCCGAGGTCGACCTTGTGCTGCTCCTGGCCGAGGAACGACGGCAGGACCATGAAGCCGGCCACAGGCAGCGTGATCAGGCCGCCGATCGCAGCGCCGAGGCCGAGGGTCGCGCCCTCGAGGAAGACGCTGCGTGTCACGGCGGTCTCCGGCACCTGGACGAGAGCGACCCCCTGCTGGTCGGCGGGCGGAGCGGTCATCCCCTCGCCCGCTTCCGTCATCTCACGGCGCTCGGGCTGGACGACGAGCGACTCTCCGCGAAGCTCGGCGGTCGCGTCGCGCGCCCAGAGGATGGCGAAGACGATGGCGATCACAGCGCCGATCGTCGAGATCAACAACGGGTTGATGATGAGCCCGACGAGGATGACGACGATCCCGATCGCGAAGCCGATCGGCCACAGCGTCGGCGGCGGCAGATGCGTCTCCTCGTGGAGCGACTCGTGCTCGGTGTCGGTGCTCGGCTGCTCGGGCTCCACCAAGTCGAAGTCTTATCGCAAAGACCGAGCGTGCGGCGGGAGAACTAGCCCAGGCCGTACTCGCTCCAGCGGCGAGTGACGAGTTCCTTGATCTCCGGGCTCATCTCGATCTCCTCGGGCCACGGGCGCGCGCCCTCCTCCGGCCACTTCGCGGTGGCGTCGATGCCGAGCTTGCCGCCGAAGAACTGGCGCTCGGGCGCGTGGTCGAGGTGGTCGAGCGGCCCCTCCGAGAGGATCACGTCGCGCTTCGGGTCGACGTTCGCGCCGGCGTAGAAGAGCACCTGCTCGTAGTCGTGCACGTCCACGCTCGCGTCCACGACGACGACGCACTTCGTGAGGCTCAACATCCCGAGCCCCCAGAGCGCATGCATCACCTTCGCCGCATGGCCGGGGAACTGCTTGCGGATCGAGACGATGCAGCAGTTGTGGAAGACGCCGGCGATCGGCAGGTCGTAGTCGACGATCTCCGGCACGGTCGTGCGGATCGCCGGGAGGAAGATCCGCTCGGTCGCCTTGCCGAGCCACGCGTCCTCCTGCGGCGGCTTGCCCACGACGATCGAGGGATAGATCGCGTCCTTCCGCATCGTGACGGCCGTGACGTGGAAGACGGGGAACGGCTCGGCCGGCGTGTAGTAGCCCGTGTGGTCGCCGAACGGCCCCTCCTCGCCGACCTCGTCCTTCTCGATGTAGCCCTCGAGCACGATCTCCGCGCGCGCCGGAACCTCGAGACCGACGGAGACGCCCTTCACGAGCTCGACCGGGTCGCCGCGCAGGAAGCCGGCCATCATGAACTCGTCGATGTGCTTCGGCAGGGGAGCGCTCGCCGAATACGCGGTGATCGGATCGAGCCCGAGCGCGACGGCGACCTCGATCCGGCCGTCGGTCGCGAGGTAGTCCGCGCGGCCGTCCTTGTGGATCTGCCAGTGCATGAAGGTCGTGTTCCGGTCGACGACCTGCATCCGGTACATGCCGACGTTGCGGCCGCCGGTCTGCGGGTCGTGGGTGAGCACCGCCGGGAGCGTGATGAACGGCGCGGGATCCCCCGGCCAGCAGCGCTGGATCGGGAGGAGGCCGAGGTCGACTTCGTCGCCGCGGAGCACGATCTCCTGACAGACGCCCTTGCCGACCGTCTTCGGCCGGGAGTCCGCCACCGACTTCAGCTTCTGCAGGCCGCGCACCTTCTCGATCAGCCCGCTCGGCGGTTGCATCTCCAGCACGTCGGCGACGCGTGCGGCGACGTCGTCGAGCTTCTGCACGCCGAACGCGAGGCACATTCGCCGCTCGGTGCCGAACTGGTTGATCAGCAGCGGGTGCCCGGAGCCCTTGGGCTTCTCGAACAGGAGCGCCGGCCCGCCGGCCTTGACGGTGCGATCGACGATCTCGGTGATCTCGAGATCGGGATCGACCTCGGCGGAGACGCGAACCAGCTCTCCTTCGCGCTCGAGCAGCGCGATCCACTCGCGGAGGTCCTTCACGGCCACGGCGCGAGTGTACGGACGGGCGCTCGTCAGGCGACGTGCAGCGTGGCGGTCTTCTCTAAGCCTCGGGCTCGCGGCGGCGCTTCGCTCGCCAGTGGGCGAGCTCGCCGAGGGCGATCACGCCGATGAACACGGCGCCGGTGCCCAGCATCAGCAGGACGACCTTGCTGCCTTCCTCGGCAGCCGTCTCCTCGGCGAACAACAGGTGAAGGACGGCGGCGAGCACGAGCGGAATCTACCTCAGCCGGACGGACGCTCGACGACGAGGTCGGCGAAGTTCGCGGAGCTCTTCCCGAACTCCCACCAGCCGCGAACCTCCGGTCGCACGAACGCCGTGCTGCGACCGTAGACGAGCGGGATCACCGCGACGCGCTCGGCGATCGCGTAGCGGTCGGCCTCGTGGAAGCGCTCCAGGCGTCCGCGGTCGCTTCGTTCCTGCCGCGCGGCCTCGATCAGCTCGTCGAAGACCGGATCGGCGAACCCACCCTCGTTCGTCCGGCTCGTCGACTGGAAGAGGAGCCGGAGGTAGTACTCCGGGTCCGGATAGCCCGGGAGCCAGCCCGTGATCCGGATGCGGCCCTCGGCCGAGCCGCGCCGCAGGCTGACATCGCGACCCAGCGCACTCTCCCAGGAGGCGGCGATCGTCTCGATGATCCTGTCCCAGGCGGGCAGGCCGCTGAGCTCGAGGTCGCCCTCGAAGCCCGACCGCTCGAGGCATTCGCGCGCGAGCTCCGGGTCGTAGCGCAGCGCGATGTCCGGCGTGTGGCCCTGCAGCGCAGGCGGCACTACGCCGCCGCTCGCAACGACGACGTTCGCGGGACAGACCGCCGCCAGCGCATCCCGGTCGACCGCGTGCGCGAGCGCGCGCCGGAAATCGGCATTGCCCGTCACCGCATCTGTGTGGTCGAAGCGGATGTAGCCGGACCACCCGGCGCCGCCGAGGCGAACGTCCTCATGCAGAGGCTCGGGCATGAGGTCGGCGTACACCGGTGTGTACCGGACCGGGACGAGATCGACCTCGCCGCGCTCGTACTCGGCGACGGACTCGGTGAGCTCCCGACGTACGAGCTCCACCTCGGCGACGTTGCCCGGTCGCTCGGAGCGGCGGCGCAGCACGAGCCGCTCGTCGGTCTGCTCGGCCACCTCGAACGCGCCGCTGACGACGCGCGCGTCCGCGATGCCCGCGACCGCGTGCCGGGGCTGCGGTCCGCCGTCGGGCCGGTTCATCACGCTCATGAAGTAGGGAGCCGGAGCGCTGAGCCGGAACTCGACCGTCCGGTCGTCGAGCGCCCGCACGCCGACCGCGTCCCAGTCGGTGTTGCGGCCGAGATACGTGTCCTCGCCGTTCTCGAGCGCGAAGTAGATCGCGACTGACGAACCGGGGCTCTCGGGATCGAGCACGCGCTTGATCCCGAACTCGACGTCGTGCGCGGTGAGCGGCGTCCCGTCGGACCACGTCAACCCCTCGCGCAGGTGAAAGACGTAACGCAGGCCGTCGTCCGAGATCTCCCAGCGCTCGGCGAGCGAGGGCACGATCGTCCGCTCGGGCCACGCCTCGACGAGCCGGTCGAAGAGCTGCATGCACGCCTGGATGTTCGGCCAGGCGATGGCGCTCTTCGGGTCGAGATCGTTCGGCAGGAAGCTCGTCGCGACGCGCAGCCGCTCGGTCGCAGCGCGGGACTCGGGCGGTGTCCAGTGCCCGAACGCGCGCTGGTACGCCTCGTCCGCCTCGGTAAAGCGCAGCGAGGTGTGGAGAGCGAGCGCGAGCTTGAAGAGCACGAGCGCGACCTCCTGCCGCTCGCCGCGCCGCTCCAGCAGCGGCAGCAGGTCGCGGTAGTGCTCGATCGCCTCGTCGAGCGCGTACTCGAGGCGCGCCTTGTCGCCGGCGCGCAGGAGGTAGCCGGCTGCCTTCTCCTCGTCCTCGGCACGCAGCCAGTGGTACGCGAGCAGCCCGAGCGCCTCGGCATCGCGCTCCGCGTACCGCTCCTCGAGCCACTCCGCCGCCCGACGGTGCAGGCGCCTCCGCTCTTCGGCGAGGAGCGTCCGGTACGCCGTCTCCTGGATCAGGGCGTGGCGGAAGCGGTACTCCGGCTGCGGCCACCGCCGGCTCTGGCGCAGCAGACCGAGCCGCTGCAGCTCGTGGAGGGAGTCGGCCGAGACCTCTCCCAGCAGGCCCTCGAGCAGGGGCAGAGCGAAGGTGCGCCCGAGCGCCGAGGCTGCTGTGACGAGATCGCGCGCGTCGATCGACAGCCGGTCGAGCCGCGCGAGAATCGCCTTCTCCACGGTCGGCGGCACCTCGACCTCGACGGCGTGGTCGAAACGCCAGCCGTCGTCGATGCGGACGAGTGCGCCCACGTCGGCGAGCGAGCGAACGAGCTCCTCGAGGAAGAACGGGTTCCCGTCCGCGGCCTCGAGGACGCGGCGCTCGAGCTCGGCCGGCAGGGTGGCGGGCGCAACGAGCGCCGCGAGCAGCTCGCCGTCCGCGTCCCCGAGCGGGCCGAGGTCGATCTCATGCAAGAGGTGCGGGAACTCGCGGCCGGCGTGCTCGCGCAGGCTCCACGAGGGATGGTCACGCTCGGGCCGGAGCGAGAGGACGAGCAGCACCGGGGCTTCCTCTGCGAGCGAGAGCAGCTGCTCGAGGAGGAGTACCGAGGTCGGATCGGCCCAGTGGAGATCCTCGAGGGCGAGCACGAGCGGCGCCGACTCCGCGAGCCGGGCGAAGAGCTGGCCGACGACCTCGAAAGTCCGCCACTGCAAGGCCTCGGGCGAAAGCTCGGACGTGCGCGCCGCTGCCTCGCGCTCGAGGGCGACCTCGAGCAGGCTGCCGAGGTACGGATAGAGCTCGTCCGCTTGGTCGTCGAAGAGCTGCTCGAGCCGGCGGCGCAGGCCGACGCGGACACGGAGCTCCGGCTCCTCGGCGCCGGCGCCGATCCACTCGCCACGCAGAAGGTCGCGGAACGGCCAGTACGGCAGCGATTCGCCGTACGAGACGCAGCGGCCCTCGAGCCACCGGCTCCCTGCCTGTTCCGCGAGCTCGCGGAGCTCGTCGAGGAGCCGGGTCTTACCGATCCCGGCGTCACCGGCGACGACAAGAATCCCGCCGCGCCCGGCCTGCAGGGCCTCGAGCGCCTCGCGGCCGAGGCCGAGCTCGCGCGAGCGCCCGACGAGCCGCGTCTCGACGCCGGGCAGGCCGCGCGTGCGCCCGGCGGCCGCGATTCCGGTGACCGGCCAGGCGGCAACCGGCTCGCTCTTTCCCTTGACGTCCAGCTCGAGCACGTCGCCCCACTCGAACAGGCCCTCGACCGCGCGGTGCGTCGCGTCGTCGACGAGTACCGAGCCCGGCTCGGCGGCGGACTGCAGCCGGGCGGCGACGTTCACCGTGTCGCCGAACGCGGCGTATTCGACCCGTGAGCCGCTGCCGACCTCCCCCACCACGACCGCGCCGGTGGCCGCGCCGACCCGGACGCCGAACCCTTCGGCTCCCCAGCCGCGCCGAACCTCACGGGCGTACTCCTCCATCTCGCCGACGATGCGGAGTGCGCAGCGAACCGCTCGCTCGGCGTCGTCCTCCCGAGTGGTCGGCGCACCGAAGAAGGCGAGCACGCCGTCGCCGGCGAGGTCCTTGACGTGGCCGCCGAGCGACTCCACCTCTCCGACGATCCGAGCGACTGCCTCGCCGACGACCAGCTTCACGTCCTCGGGATCGAGCCGCTCCGCAAGCGCGGTCGAGCCGACGACGTCGGCGAAGACGGCCGTCAGGACCTTGCGCTCCTCCCGCACCGCGGTGGTCATGCGTAGAGGAAAGCGAACCCGCGTGCGCGGATCAAGCGGAACGCCGGTCGGCGTGGGCGGCGAGCGCAGTGTCGACCGCGTGGTCGCCTGCCGCCGCGCGGGCCGCCGCCTCGAGCGGCTGGGGATCGGCGTGGAGCCGGAGCGCCGTACGTGCGTCGTCGAGCGCGGCGCGGCCGAGCAGGGCTGCGGTTGCCGCCCAGAGTGGGCCGTCGCCGTCGCTCTCCTCCGCCCGCACCTGGCTGCAGAGGGAGATCAGCTCCGCGAGATCGGCGACCGCCACGACGTCCTGCAAGGCCGAGATGCGCGCTACGCCGTGCGCATAGAGATAGTCGCCGAGCAAGAGCGCCGTGTCGTCATCGGGAGGCGCGAACAGGCGCGGCCGGCCGTAGTGGACGAGGTAACCCTCGTAGATCGTCTCGAGCCCCAGCGCATAGCGAGCCTCGCCGAGCGGCGAGAAAACCGGGCTGCGGCCACGCTCGGGGCCGGGCAAGAGACAGTCGGCCCAGAGCGTGCTCTCGGCAGCGGCGTCGACGGCCATCGTCTGCCAGACGTCAGCCGGCAAAGCTCGCCACCGCGGCGACCGTCCGCTCGATCTCCTCCTCGCCGTGCGCTGTCGAGGGAAAGAGCCCCTCGAACTGCGACGGCGGGAGGTACACGCCGTGCTCGAGCAGGTGCCGGAAAAGGGCGCCGTAGCGCTCGGTGTCGCACCCCTGCGCATCCTCGAAGTTGCGCACCGGTCCGTCCGCCATGAAGAGCGTGAGGAGCGCGCCGACTCGCTGGACGCGGCCGAACGGCGCGAGGCCTTCCTCGAGGAGCTCGGCTCGCCGCTCGAGATCGTCGTAGACGTCCTCGTCCCGCAGCCGGCGCAGGACCGAGAGGCCTGCCGCAGTGGCCAACGGGTTCCCGGCGAGGGTTCCTGCCTGGTAGACGGGGCCGGCGGGAGCGAGCAAATCCATGATCTCGCCCCGCCCGCCGAACGCGGCGAGCGGCAGCCCGCCGCCGACGATCTTGCCGAGCACGGTCAGGTCCGGGAGAACGCCAAAGCGTTCCTGGGCACCGCCCCGCGCCACGCGGAAGCCGGTGATCACCTCGTCGAAGACCAGCAGCGCGCCCGAGACGTCGCAGAGCCGGCGCAGGGTCTCGAGATAGCCGGGTTCGGGAGGGACGACGCCCATGTTCGCCGCGACCGGCTCGACGATGATCGCGGCGAGGCCCTCGCCGTGGCGCATCACGGCCTCAGCCGCTGCGTCGAGGTCGTTGTACGGGACGACGATCGTCTCTGCGGCTGCTGCGGTCGGGACGCCGGGCGACGCGGGGATCCCGAGGGTGGCGAGCCCGGAGCCTGCGCTTGCGAGCAGCGGGTCGGCGTGGCCGTGATAGCCGCCCGCCGTCTTGAGGATCCGGTCCCGCTTCGTGAACGCACGCGCGAGCCGCAACGCGCTCATCGCAGCTTCGGTCCCGGAGGAGACGAGCCGCACCTTCTCCACCGATGGCACGGCATCGGCGATCTCCTCGGCAAGCTCGACCTCCGCCTCGGTCGCGGCGCCGAAGCTCGTCCCGCGGAGAGCCGCCTCGCGCACGGCTTCCACCGTCAGGGAGTCGGCATGCCCGAACAGCAGCGGCCCCCAGGACATGACCCAGTCGAGCAGCCGGCGCCCGTCCTCGGTCTCGACGTAGGCGCCCTCGCCGCTCTTCACGAACAGCGGCTCATCGAGGCCGACGGAGCGCATCGCCCGCACGGGCGAGTTCACGCCGCCGGGGATGAGCTCGAGCGCGCGACGGTAGAGGGCGGAGCGCTGGCTCAGAGCCACGCGGGCAGGTCTCGGGTCCAGTAGCTGACGATCAGGTCGGCACCGGCGCGCTTGATCGCCGTCAGCGACTCGAGCGCGGCCGTGCGCTCGTCGAGCCAGCCCGCGCGCGCGGCCGCCTTGACCATCGCGTACTCGCCGGACACGTTGTACGCCGCGACCGGAACCTGGAACGCCTCCCGCGCCGCGCGGATCACGTCGAGGTACGGCAGCGCCGGCTTGATCATGATCGCGTCGGCTCCCTCCGCAAGATCGATCTTGCACTCACGGATCGCCTCGCGCACGTTGGCCGGATCCATCTGGTAGCCGCGACGGTCGCCGAACGCGGGCGCGCTGTCGGCGGCCTCGCGAAACGGGCCGTAGAACGCGGATGCGTACTTGGCCGAGTAGGCGAGGATCGGCGTCTTCTCGAAGCCCTGGTCGTCGAGCGCCTCGCGGATCGCGCCGACACGGCCGTCCATCATGTCGCTGGGCGCGACGATGTCGGCCCCGGCCTCGGCGTGACTGGCCGCGGTGCGGGCGAGCAGCTCGAGACTCCGGTCGTTGTCGACGTCACCGTCGATCACCACGCCGCAGTGGCCGTGCGACGTGTACTCGCACAGACAGACGTCGGTGAGCAGGACGAGCTCCGGGAAGCGTGGCCGCAAGGCCCGGAGCGCTCTCTGGACGATGCCGTCCTCCTCCCACGCACCGGTCGCCTCCTCGTCCTTCGCCTCGGGGACGCCGAAGAGCAGGAGGGCGCGGACGCCCGAAGCAGTGAGCGCCTCGGCTTCGCGCAGCAGGCCCTCGACGTCGTGGCGCGCCATGCCGGGCAGCTCGTCATTCCCGAGCGGGTCGGGAGCGACGAAGAGCGGCATGACGAACTGGTCGAGTGAGAGCCGCGTCTCGCGCACGAGCCCGCGGAGCGAAGGCGTGCGCCGGAAGCGCCGGAGCCGTGTGACCGGGAACGAGCTCACGCGAAGATGGTACGCCGCGGCAGGCTCAGGCGGCAGGCGCGGGCGGTCTCTCCGGCGCCGGCTGCTCCGCGCTCGCAGGCTCGACCCCGACCTCCACGAGCGGGGCGTCGTCCGGCCACTTCTGGAACTCGACGCGCTCGGAGAAGAACTCCCAGGCGGCGCGCGCCGCGGCGAGCAGCGGCAGCGCGACGAGGATCCCGGCGAACCCGTAGATCTCGCCGCCCGCGAGGAGGCCGAAGATCACGAGCAGCGGATGGAGCCGCAACGTGTGCCCCATCACCTTCGGCACGACGACATGGCCCTCGAGTTGCTGGATGCCGAGGAAGAGGAGCGCGACCCAGAGCGCCGCGAGCGGATCCTGGACGAGGGCGTACAGCACCGGCGGAATCGCGCCGAGCCAGGGCCCGATGTACGGGATGAGCTCGGTGAAGGCCGCCCACGCGCCGAACGCGGCCGCGTACTTCCCGCCGTTCGGCACGGCACCCACCATGCCGAGGATCCACAGCCCGAGCCCGACGCTGACGCCGATGATCACGGAGAGCATGAGCTGGCCCTTGACGTAGCTCGCGACCGCCTGCTCCATCCGCACGATGAGCCCGCCGCGCCCGCGCGGCGGGAATCGTCGGTCGACGGTATCCGTCAGCCGCTGCATGTCAAGCAGCATGTAGATCGAGACGACGACCACGAGGAAGGCGTCGAAGAGGAGGGAGACGACCGTCAGGCCGGCGCCCTCTGCCCAGCGCAACGCCTTCGACGTGTACTTCTGGACGTCTTTCGTCCCGACCTGGTTGAGGAACTTCTGGCCCTCGTGCTGAACGTGGACGGTGCCCAGGTGGTGGTGGTCGAGCCAGCGCTGGAAACGCGCGAGATCCTGCTCGGCGCCGGTTCGCGCCGGGTGTCCGGAATCGACCGTAAAGTAGTTGTCGACCCGGTGGGCGGCGCTGCGCGTCTGCTGCACGACCACCGTGGCGAGAGCGAGGATCGCCAGTGCGACGACTGCTGCGAAGGCGAGATAGACGAGGGCCACCGCCGCGCCGCGTGGGATCCACGCCCGGCCGAGGCCGCGGACGAGCGGATTGAGCAGCAACGCGATGAGCAACGCCACGAGAAAGAGGAAGAGCACGTGACGCACCGCACCCGCCACCGTCCACACGAGCAAGAGCAGCAGCGGCAGGAGCACGAGCTGCGCCCAGCGCGGGATCTCGATCGTCACCGAGCGCGACGGCGGCATGCGGCTGATGCTAACTCTGGGGCCGCACGGATCCAGGGAAACTTGGCGCTCTCTCTCTGGGAGGAGCCGCGGCAGTTCGATAAGGTGGCGCGCGACATGCCGTCCTCGCGCCCCAACCGGAGGCGGCGGGTCGAACGCCACCAGGCGCGCACTGCGCGCCGGGCGCGCCGGGTCGCCCTCCTCGTCGTCCTCTCCGCGGTCTTCCTCGTGGCCATCGCGCTGACCGCGTTCGGCAGCACGACGTCGCCGACGTCGGCCATCGTCCCGCCGAAGAGCCTGGGCGTCGCGCAGACGCGGCCGACGACCGAGATCGTCGCGCAGCGCGGCCAGGTGCGACTGCAGCTCCCGGTCTCGCAGAACCGCCTGACCGCGATCGGCTACCACTCCGCCGGCACCGGCGCCCTCACGCTGACGCCGGTCGGGCACCAGGCGAACGAGGGCCTCGTGCAGCGGGTCGTGCACGGCATCTTCGGCGGCGGAGGCGGCTCGCCGAGGTGGTACCAGCTGGCCGGCGGCGGCACGTCGGCGCTCGACGTCGGCGCGCCGATCGGCAGCGACGTCTACTCGCCGGTGGACGGCACAGTGGTCGCGATCCGGCCCTTCGTCATCCAGGGCAAGACCTACGGCTCCGAGATCGACATCCAGCCGCAGAACGCTCCCTCGGTCGTCGTCGCGGTGACGCAGCTCGTCTCCGACCCGGCACTCACGGTCGGCACGCCCGTGGTGAGCGGGGCGACGAAGCTCGGGCGGGTCGCCGACCTGGCCGCGGTCGAGGAGCAGGCGCTCGCGCGCTACACGAACGATGCCGGGAACCACGTGACCGTCGAGTTGCGCGCGGCCCCGGTCGTCGCGACCGGCTAAAGAGGCGCCGTGAAGATTCTGTTCCTGGCGGACGTCTTCGGCGTCCCCGGACGCCGCGCTGTGGAGGAGCACCTGCCCGCGCTGCGAGAGCGCTACGACGCCGACCTCGCGATCGTCAACGGCGAGAACGCGGCCGACGGTGCCGGCATCACCGCCAAGCTCGCCGACAAGCTGCTCGCGGCGGGAGCGGACGTGGTGACGCTCGGCAACCACACGTACCGCCGCAGCGGGATCGGTTCCTATCTCGCGACGAGCGAGCGCGTGATCCGGCCCGCGAACGCCGGCTCGGAGGC
>JBKPLL010000051.1:0-28624 GCA_046731605.1 Actinomycetota bacterium
GAAGTCGAGCTCTCCGTCCCGGTAGATGCCCGGCAGCTCGGCGGTCTCACCGCCGACGAGCGCGACGCCCGCGGTGCGGCAGACCTCGGCGGCGCCTTCCACGAGCTCGGCCACGTCCTCGAGCTCGACCTGCGCCGCCGCGACGTAATCGAGCAGCATCAAGGGCTCTGCGCCGCACGTGAGCACGTCGTTGATGCAGTGCGCGGCGAGATCGGCCCCGCAGGCGCGCAGCGCGCCGCGCTGCCGGGCGAGGATCAGCTTCGTTCCGACGCCGTCGGTCGAGGCCGCGAGGAAGCGGCCGTCGCCGAGCGGGTGGAGTGCGGCGAACGCTCCGAAGCTCTGCGCGCCGGTGGACTCCACTGCCGCACGGAGCCGCTCGACCACCGCCTCGGCCGTGGCGAGCGAGACGCCGGCCGCGTCGTACGTCGGTCCTTCCTCCGCCACGTGGCGAGTCTATGGCCGCCGCTAGACGAACAGCTCGCCGAAGAGCTCCGGCCGGCCCTGGGGCCCGCCGCGGACGAAGCGGACGACGGTCTCGCCGACCTCGACGCTGCTTCCGTCACGGTCGGCGTCGAGGATCTGGGCAAGGGCCTTCGCCTTGCCCGCCGGATCGTCTGCCTTGAGATGCAGCTCCGACAGTTGCAGCTCGTCGCCCTGCGCGAGGAGCTCGTCGATCCACTCCCGAGGCGGATGGAGCTCCAGCCGGTAACCGGCGTTGGTGGAGACGAACGTACGCCGGCCGCCGTGCTCCTGAACCCGCAGGTCGCTCTGCTCGGCTCGCTCGATGGCCGCGTCGAACTCGTCCTCGTCGAGCACGAACCCGAGGTGGTCGACGCGCGGCGTCGGCCACTGGCCCGGTTGGACGACGACGTTCACGGCGCCCTTCTCGAGCTCGGTCAGCCGGAGCTTGAAGCCCATCGCGTCGAGCTCGTGCCAGGCGACGCCGGGCTCGTACGAGGTGAGCTCCTCTCCGATCCGGCCGTGGCGCGCGACGAGATCGAACGCGAGCTTCCCGATGTAGCGCGCCTCGACCTCGCGCACACGGCTCGTGACGAGGTGATAGTGGAAGAGCTGCACGGCCGCCAATCGTGCCAACGACTGCGCGCCGGCCGCGCAGCTACGCGCGGGCGGGTTCGAAGCGCATCTTCGCGGCCTCCGCGGGGACTTCGGTCGGATAGTCGCCGGTGAGACACGCGCGGCAGAGCGCCGACGAAGGTCGCCGCGTCGCCTCGACGAGCCCGTCGTGGGAGAGGTACGCGAGGGAGGTTGCGCCGACGTGCTCGCGCACCTCCTCGACCGTCCGGGTGGAGGCGATCATCTCCGACGGGTCGGCGAGATCGATCCCGTAGAAGCACTGCCCGATCACCGGCGGCGAGGAGACACGAAGATGCACCTCCGCCGCCCCGGCGTCGAACAGCATCCGCACGATCTCGCGGGTCGTGTTCCCGCGGACGATCGAGTCGTCGACCGCGACCACGCGCTTGCCCGCCACCTCGGCGACCGGGTGGTACTTGAGCTTGATCCCCTGCCGCCGCAGCTCCTGGTCGGGCTGGATGAACGTGCGCTGGACGTAGCGATTCTTGATCAGCCCCTCGCTGAACGGGAGCCCGAGCGCGCGCGCGAAGCCGATCGCGGCGGGCGTACCCGAGTCCGGGATGGGGAGGACGAGGTCGGCCTCGACCGGCGCCTCCCGCGCCAGCCGCTCGCCCATCCGCACACGCGCGTTGTGCACCTCCACGCCCTCGAGGCGGCTGTCCGGGCGCGCGAGATAGAAGAACTCCCAGATGCAGAGCGCCCCGCCCTCGGGCTGCTCGAGCGCCCGCGTCGCGTGCAGGCCGTCGGCGTCCGCCACGACGAGCTCACCCGGTGCCACCTCTCGCACCAGTTCCGCGCCCACCAGGTCGAGCGCGCATGTCTCGGAGGCGAAGACCCAATCGTCCTGAATGCGGCCGATCACAAGCGGGCGGAAGCCATGCGGGTCACGGAAGCCGATGAGCCGTCCCTCCGCGAGCGCGACGACGGAGTACGCCCCCTCGAGCCGGCGCATCGCATTCGCCACGGCCTCCTCGAGCGGGTCCGAGTCGTTTGCGATCAGCGCCGCGATCAGCTCGCTGTCGGAGGTCGTTCCGAGCGGGACTCCGGCCTCGCGCAACTCGTTGCGAAGCTCGGTGACGTTGATCAGGTTCCCGTTGTGGCCGAGCGCGACGGTGCGCGCGCGCCCGTGCTGGACGAGCGGCTGTGCGTTCGCCCACTGGGACGAGCCCGTCGTCGAATAGCGGTTGTGGCCGATTGCGACCTGTCCATGCAGGCCGCCGAGTTTCTGCTCGTCGAAGACCTGGGAGACGAGCCCGAGATCGCGCAGTCCCGTCAGGCGCCCGTGCTCGGAGACGGCGATGCCGGCCGACTCCTGCCCGCGATGCTGGAGCGCGAACAGCCCGAAGTACGTCAGCCGCGCCACGTCACGGTCGGGCGCGTAGACCCCGAACACGCCACACATCAGGCAACGACTCCGATCTCGACGAAGCCACGCGAGCCGAGGCGGTTCACGCGCTCGGGACGGCAGGCGAGGATCGCGGCGCCGCGCCGCGAGTCGTAGCCGGCGGGAAGCTCAACCTCGGCCTCGAGCCCACCGCTCCACGCCGCCGCCTCCGCGAGCGCCGCCGCGACCCCGCTACTGCCGACGTCGTGGCAGAGCGTCAGGTGTGGCGCTGCCTTCCAGAGGAAGCGGATGAGCGCCGCCTCCGCCGCGAGCGAGCCGTCGGGCGACGTCGCGAGGATGACCACGTCGCCGCTCTGCCAGCGGCTCGGCACGCGCCGCACGTCCGGGACGAGACCGACGCAGCCGACGACCGGCGTCGGCGGGATCGAGGCGCCGTCTGCGTCGTTGTAGAGCGAGACGTTGCCGGAGACGACCGGGATCCCGAGCGCTTCCGCCGCCTGTGCGATCCCCTCGATCGCCTGCGCGAGCTCGTGCGCGATCGCCGGCTTCTCGGGATTGCCGAAGTTGAGGCAATCCGTGAGCCCGATCGGCTCGCCGCCGCCGCACGCGACGTTGCGGGCCGCCCCGAGCGTCGCCTGGACGCCGGCGCGGAAGCCGTCGGTCTCGCCGGGAGCCGGTCCCTGCAGAGCGACCGCGAGCCCGCGGAGCGACGGTCGCAGGCGCAGGACGGCCGCGTCGAGCCCGGGGCGGCGCACGGTGCGCGAGCCGACAAGGTGGTCGTATTGCTCGATCACCTCACCGACGTCGAACTCGGGACGGTCGACGCGACGCACGGGCCGTGCCTCGGCCAGCTGCTCGACCTCGTAACGCGGGCACTCGTCGGTGAGGAGCTGCGCCGGGATCTCGCCGACGACGTCGCCGTCGTGGAAGGCCCGTAGCGCACCGGTGTCGGTCACCTCGCCGATCGCCGTGCACGCCAGCTCCCAGCGCGCGCAGACGCCTCGCACCGCGTCGAGCATCTCCGGCCGGACGACCGCAACCATCCGCTCCTGCGACTCGGAGATCATGATCTCCCACGGCTCCATGCCATCCTCGCGAAGCGGCACGCGGTCGAGGTGGACGTCGATCCCGGCGTCGCCGGCGGCCATCTCTGCCAGGGACGACGCGAGGCCGGCGGCCCCGCAGTCCTGCAGCGACTCGACGAGGCCCGACTCGACGAGCTCGAGCGAGACCTCGATCAGTTTCTTGCCGGTGAACGGATCCCCGACCTGGACCGACGGGCGCTTGTCGGAGTCGTCCTCGCTGAGCTCGGCGCTCGCGAGCACCGAGGCACCGCCGATCCCGTCGCGGCCGGTCGTCGCGCCGTAGAGGACGACGAGCCGCCCGGACCCGCTCGCTTTCGCCGAGCGCAGGCGCTGGCTCTCGAGCAGGCCGACGCACATCGCGTTGACGAGGCAG
Source organism: Actinomycetota bacterium (assembly GCA_046731605.1). Lineage (GTDB taxonomy): Bacteria > Actinomycetota > Thermoleophilia > Gaiellales > Gaiellaceae > Palsa-739. The sequence goes on from JBKPLL010000051.1 coordinate 3,899, forward strand.
TTCGAGGCGTACGCGGGATCGAAGACCGTCTGGCCGCCGACCGTCGGCACGCCCACGCAGTTGCCGTAGTGGCCGATCCCCGCGACTGCTCGCCGGAAGTCGAAGCCGGGCTCGCCGAACCAGAGGCCGTCGAGCAGCGCGATCGGCCGCGCGCCCATGGCGATCACGTCGCGCAAAATCCCGCCGATCCCGGTCGCGGCGCCCTGGAACGGCTCGACCGCCGAGGGGTGATTGTGCGACTCGACCTTGAACGCCACCGCCGTGCCGTCGCCCAGGTCGAGGACGCCCGCGTTCTCGCCCGGGCCCTGGAGGACGCGCTCCCCGGCCGACGGCAGCCGCTCGAGGAGCGGCGCCGAGTGCTTGTAGCCGCAATGCTCCGACCAGAGGAGCGAAAACACCGCGAGCTCGAAGTGGTTCGGGTCGCGCCCGAGCAAGTCCCGGATACGGTCCGCCTCCCAGTCGGTCAGACCGAGGGCACGGTGAAGTGGCTGGGCGGCGACCTCCGACAGGTGATTCAGTCTAACCCGGCTCTCGGCGGGGAGGAATCTCACGCGACTCGCCCGCGTTGCGTTCCAGAAGTAGATGCGTCGGCCCGCCGTCATCCTCACCGTGCTCGCGCTCATCTGGGGCGCGTCGTTCATGTTGATCAAGATCGCCGACCGGCAGCTCGCGCCGTCGACCCTGGTGCTCGGCCGCCTCGGCTCGGCGACGCTGCTGCTCGCGGCGATCGCGGTTCTGCGACTCGGCCCGCGGCGGACGCTCACGGAGATTCGCGAAGCCTGGCTCTGGCTCGTGGTCGTGTCGCTCGTGAACACGGCAGTGCCGTTCTGGCTCCTCTCCTGGGGCGAGACGCGGATCGACTCGAGCCTCGCCTCGATCATCCAGGGAGCGGTCCCGATCTTCAACGCGGTGATCGCGTACGGGTTCTTCCGCGAGGCGCGGGTCGGCGGCCTGCGGCTCGTCGGCCTCGCGATCGGATTCGTCGGGGTTGCGCTCCTCGTGGGAGCCCAGCCGCAGGGAAAGCTGCTCGGCGCGCTGGCGGTCGTCGGGATGGCACTTTGCTACGCGATCGGGACGCTGCTCGCGGGTCGGCATCTGCGGGGCACGCCGCCGCCGCTCCTGGTTGCGCTCGCGTCGACGGGCGTGTCGACCCTCGCCGTGCTGCCCGTAGGGGTCGTCCAGGCGCCGGCCGAGGTCTGGCACGGAGAGACGATCGCGGCGATCCTCGTGCTGGGGCTCGTCGGCACCGGGATCGCGTACCTCCTCTTCTTCGCGCTGATCCAGCGCGCCGGCGCGAACTACGCGACGCTCGTGACGTACCTCGTGCCGCCGATCGCCCTCGCCTACGGCGCGATCTTCCTCGGTGAGAACATCGGAGCGACCGCGCTTGGCGCTCTCGCCCTCATCCTCGCCGGCGTCGCGCTGGCGACGGGCTCGGTTCGACTAGCTTCTCTGCGTGGCCGTCGAGATCCGGCGAGCGAACCCGTCTGACGCCGACTTCCTCGTCGACCTCATCTCCGGCGACGACGTGCGGCAGTTCCTCGGCCCGCGCACGGCGGCGAGCCGGCACGAGATCCTCGAGGAGATCGAGCGCTCGCTCGCCGAGCCGGACGCCTTCGGCCGGTTCGTGATCGAGTTGGACGGCGAGCGGGCCGGATCGCTCGGCTATCACGTCTCGAACGAGCCGAACCGGATCGCCCGCCTCGAGAACCTCGCCGTGCACCCACGCTTCCGCGGGCGGAGGCTCGCGGACGAGGCGGCACGCCTGTTCCAGCGGCACCTGCTCGAGGAGCTCGGCTACCACCGGCTCGAGCTGGAGATCTACGCCTTCAACGAGCGCGCGTGCGCGCACGCCGAGCGCGCCGGCTTCGTCCGGGAGGGCCGGAAGCGAAAGGCGTACCTCAAGGACGGAGAGTGGGTCGACTCCGTCCTTTACGCACTGCTGGCCGAAGAGCTAGATTCGGGCCGTGGCTGAATTCCTGCACACGATGGTGCGGATCACGGATCCGGAGAAGAGCCGCGAGTTCTACGAGGCGCTCGGCTTCCGCTTCGAGCGCGACATGGACATCGTCCGGAACGGCGAGCTCGAGGCGACGAACTACTTCTACGGCATCGGCGACCAGAAGTCGGTACTCGAGCTGACCTTCAACCACGACGGCCGCACCTACGACCTCGGCACCGGTTACGGGCACGTTGCGGTCAGCGTCGACGACCTCGAGCAGTCGCTCGCCGACCTGAAGGAGCAGGGCATCGAGCCGGAGCGCGAGCCGTACCGGGTGCGAGAGGGCGGCTCGCTGATCTGCTTCGTCCAGGACCCGGACGGCTACCGCATCGAGTTGATCGACCGCAGTGGCCGCTAGCTCCTCGCCACGCCAGGGACATGGCCGCCGCGTGAGCGAGCCGAGCGGATCGCTCGACCGTGCGAGAGAGCTCGAGCAACAGGCGTACGAGGCGTTCAAAGAAGGTGACGACGCAACCCTGACGCTCGCGCACGCTGGCGCCGGCGAGCGTCTGGACGAGTTGCGAGCAGCAGGGCGAGGTGCTGACCCTGCGGCGCTCTGACGGCTCCCGGCTGACCGTCCCGCTCACACTCGTTCTCGCCGCCGTGTTCGGCGCCGCCGACCAGTACCTCGGCAGCCTGACCGGCTCCGGGCACCCGTGGGCGGCGGGCTGGTCGACCGATCTCAGTCTCCTGTCGGCGCCGTGGCTCGTCCTGCCGTTCATCGTCGGAGCGACGCAGCGCCAGCCGCGCCGTGCCGCGCTGCTCGGCCTGTCAGGTACGTACGCCGCTCTGCTCGGCTATGCCGTGATGACGCTCAGTCCCGTCGAGAACGCGCATCTGACCCTGGCGGGCCTACGCGGCTTCGCTGTCAGCGAGCGCAACGTCCTCGTGGGAGGCATCGTCACCGGCCCGTTGTTCGGCTGGTTCGGCCAGCAGTGGCGGACGCGGCGCGCGATTGCCGGCGCTCTCGTCACAGCGGCCGCGCTCTGTCTCGAGCCGCTCGCACGGAACGCCAGCATCGATCCCATCCAGGATCGCGCCGTCTGGCTCGCGGAGGTCGCGGCCGGACTGGCCTTCGCCGCCGCGGTGCTCGTCCACCGCCGTTCGGGCAGCAGAGAGCGCGCCGGCGCTTAGCTTTGCCCGCTTTGCGGGAATAGCTCCGGCTGTGTGGCCGGAGGGTTCCACCGCGGAGCATGTCCGGCGGCTGCAGTCGGTAACCGATGCGGCGCTGGCGCATCTCCATCTGAGCGAGCTGCTCGAGGCGCTGCTCGAGCGTACCCAGCGCATCCTCGAGGTCGACACGTGCGCGATCCTCCTGCTCGACGAAGCGACGAACGAGCTCGTCGCCCAGGCGGCGCTCGGTATCGAGGAGGAGGTCGAGCAGGGCGTCCGGATCCCGGTCGGGGCGGGCTTCGCCGGTCGGATCGCGGCCGAGAAGCGGGCCATCATCCTCGACGACGTCGACCACGGGCCGGTGCTCAACCCGATCCTGCGCGAGAAGGGCATCAGGTCGATGCTCGGCGTCCCGCTCGTCGTCGAGGGAGAGGTGCGCGGCGTCTTCCACGTTGGTTCGCTGAAGCCCCGCGCCTTCCACGAGGACGAGGTCGAGCTGCTCCAGCTCGTCGCCGACCGGGCTGCGCTCGCGATCGAGCATGCGCGCCTCTTCGAGGCCGAGCGCGCTGCGCGCGAGCGGATCGAGAACGTGCAGGCGGTGACCGACGCGGCGCTCGCGCACCTCGAGGTGAACGAGCTCCTCAAGGTGCTGCTGCCCAGGATCAGGGACATCTTGCGCACCGACACCTGCGCGGTCCTGCTCCGCGACGACGAGACCAACGAGCTCGTGGCGCGCGCGGCGCTCGGGATCGAGGAGGAGGTCGGTGTGCGCATCCCGCTCGGCGCCGGCTTTGCGGGCCGGGTCGCCGCCGAGGCCCGGCCGATGGTGATCGACGTCGACGAGTACCCGGTCTACAACCCGATCCTGCGCCGGAAGCAGCTCAAGTCGATGGTTGGCGTGCCGCTGCTCGTGCGGGGCGAGTCGCTGGGGGTGCTCCACGTCGGCACGCTGAAGCCGCGGCAGTTCACGCAGGACGAGGTCGAGCTGCTCCAGCTGGTCGCCGAGCGGGTCGCGATCGCCATCGAGCGGGCGCAGCTGCACGAGGAGCTGATCCAGCTCGACCAGCTGAAGCTGAACTTCGTCGCCATCGCCTCACACGAGCTGCGCACCCCGGCGACCTCGGTCTACGGCGTCCTGAAGACGCTCTCGGAGCGGGGCCCGGCCCTGAACGAGGAGCTGCGCGAGGAGCTGATCCGCGTCGGGGTCGAGCAGGGCGAGCGTCTCCGGCGGCTGCTCGAGGAGCTGCTCGATCTCTCGCGACTCGACGCGCGGGCCATCAACGTCGAACCCCGGCCGGTGGTGCTGAAGGCGGCCCTCGCGGACGTCGTGCGGGGCGCTCTCGCCGCCTCGGACGCGGTCGAGCTCGACATCCCCGACGATCTCGCCGCCGTCGTCGATCCGCTCGTCCTCGAGCGCGTCGTCTCGAATCTCGTGGCGAACGCGGTGCGCTACGGCGCGCCCCCGATCCGGATCTCCGCGCAGCAGCGCGACCGGCACCTCCGGGTCGCCGTGGAGGACGCGGGTCCCGGCGTGCCGAAGGACCTCGAGGGGAAGATCTTCGACCGCTTCGCGCGCGGAGGCGGCGAGGCGGGCCATGGCCTTGGTCTCGCGATCGCCCGCGCGTACGCACAGGCCCACGGGGGTGATCTCGTCCACGACTCGCGCCCGGGCGGGGCGCGCTTCGAGCTGCTGATCCCGCAGGAGCGGAACGGGCTCACCAAGCCCGCGAGAGAGAGCTCCTAGCCGGACAGCGCGCTCTGGAGCTTCGCGAGCGTCGCGGGGCCGACGACGCCGTCCTCGTCCAGCCCCTTCGCGAGCTGGAACCGCTCGACCGCACTCGTGGTCGACGGCCCGTAGACCCCGTCGGGCTTGCCGGCGGAGTAGCCGAGCGCCGCGAGCGCCTGCTGGAGCGTCTTGACCTGCGATCCCGTGTCGCCGGGCTTCAGCGGCTGCGACGGCGCTTCCGCCGCCGGCACCGTGCTCGCGGCGGTCGAGGTCTGCACGGTCACGGTGACCGGCTTCGGCAGCGGCGCCGGAGCCGGGGCCGCCGTCTTGCTGCCGTTGAAGACACCGAAGGCCGCGAGGATCGCGAAGACGACGGCCAGGATGCAGAGGCCGATGATCGCCACCTGGGTCATCGTCAGCGTCCGGCCGGCGATCACGAACTCACGCTGACCCGAGCGCCGCTCCTCCTCCTCGGGCAGGACCCAGACTTCGTCGGCGTCCTCGTGGACGCCGCGGTTTGCGCTGCTCTGCGTCTCCGTGGGTAGCTCGGGCTCGTCGAACCAGTCGTCGTACCCGGGGTCGCGCGGCTCCTTGCGAGCCTCCATGACCGGGACCGTACCGCGTTTGCGCTTGCGCCGACAAGCCGTCTAACGTCCGCGGGCCGTGACGACGCTCCTCATCGTCCTCGCGATCGCCTTCGCGTGGAGCATCGGCGCGCACTACACGGGCGCGGTCATGGGGATGCCGCACGCCCTGCGCGCGATCGGCGCGTGGCAGGCGCTCCTTCTCATGGCGCCCCTCGCGTTCCTCGGCGCGACCTTCGCGAGCCATGCAGTCGAGGAACGGGTCGGCTCGGGCCTCACCGGCCGGCCGCTTTCCGTCAGCGAGGAAGTCGTCGTGATCGGCGTCGCCTTCGCGGTCACGACCTTCTTCAACCGCTTCCGCATGCCGACGTCGACCGTCCAGATCCTCGTCTTCTCGATCGTCGGGGTGGCGCTCGCGACGGGCACGGACGTGCAGTGGGGCTCGATCGGCCGCCTCGTTGCGATCTGGGCGGCGGCGCCGATCGCGGCGATCTTCATCGGCCTTCTCCTGACCCGGGTCCTCGACCGCCTTCGGCTCGGCGATCGGATCGGAACGGTGCTCGTCGCGATGGGCGCGATCGCCGCGTTCGCGATGGGAGCGAACGACGTCTCCAACGCGAGCGGCGCGCTGGTCGGCACGGGCACCTTCAGCCCGCTCGAGGCCGGAGCGGTGGGCGGCGCCGCCATAGCGGTCGGCGTCGTCACGTGGGGAAAGCCGCTTTTGCGGCGGGTCGCGTTCGAGATCGTCGAGGTCGACCGCGCGATGGCGACGGGGGCGCAGCTCGTGCAGGCCGCCGTCGTGCTCGCTGCCGTTGCGTTCGGCTTCTTCACCTCGATGAACCAGGCGCTCGTGGGCGCGATGGCGGGCGCCGGGTTCGCCCGCGGCCGCGAGACCGTGCACCTCGCGACGCTCTTCTCGATCCTCGAGGGCTGGGTGCTCGGCCCGGCGATCTCGATCGCGGTCGGGTATCTCCTCGGGCTCGCGGTCCGCTAGCGGGGCAGAGCGCTCCAAGGGAGCAGCGCGTGCTCTCGACGCTCGGACTGCCTCTCCTCCCCACCTCCGCGCAGGTGCAGCTCACGTCAATGGCGACGTCGGGCAGCTGGCAGGTCGACGACGTGTATCTCGACCTCTGCGCCTCCAAGCTCGGCTGTTTCCCCCCCGACAGAAAGGCGTGACGAACCCGTCACGCCTTTCCGTCTACCGTCGTGGGCATGGCAACGAGGGCGGCGACACCGTGGGGCCCTGCGGATCTCGTGGAGGAGCTGACCGTTTCGCAGCAGGCGGGGACCAAGCGGTTCGCATCCAAGGTCCAGCTGCTCGAGACCGCGAAGGGGGAGAGGCTGGTCCGCTTCTCCTACGCCGGTGCCGGCGGCGGCACGCGCGGGCCGGTCACCCTCCGGGAGCGAGACATCGGACGGCTGAAAGCCGCCCTCGCCAAGCACCCCGCGCTGGCTGAGCTACTCGGGTTCTAGAAGGCGGCGAGCACGCGCTCGCGGGCGGCGTCGACGAGCGAGGCGAGGAGCAGCGCGCCGTCGTCCGAGCCGAGCAGCGGATCGACCGCGTGCTCGGGATGCGGCATCAGCCCCATCACGTTGCCGGGCTCGTTGCAGACGCCGGCGATGTCCCCGACCGAGCCGTTGGGGTTGTCGACGTAGCGGAGCACCACCTGCGCGGGGTCGAGATCGGGTGGCGGAAGGTAGCGGCCGTCGCCGTGCTTCACCGGCAGCACGAGCCGCCCGCCGACGGTGCAGCGCGCGGTGAAGGGCAGGTCGTCCCGCTCGACCGTCACCGGAACGTCGCGGCAGACGAACCTCAGCGACTCGTTCCGCAGCAATGCGCCCGGCAGCAGGCCCGCCTCGCAGAGGATCTGGAAGCCGTTGCAGATGCCGAGCACGAAGCCGCCGGCAGCGGCGAACTCACGCACCGCGGCCGTCGCGGGCGAGAAGCGCGCGATCGCTCCGCAACGGAGATGGTCGCCGTACGAGAAGCCGCCCGGGAGGACGACCGCGTCGAGGTCGGGCAGCTCGCGCTCCTCGTGCCAGACCGGAACCGCTTCCGCGTCGAGCGCGGCGAGCGCCCACAGCGCGTCCCGGTCGTCCTGCGAGCCGGGATACGTGACGACCCCGATTCTCGGCTGGGGGCTAGCCAACGATCTCGACCTCGTACGACTCGATCAGCGGGTTCGCGAGCAGCCGCTCGCACATCTGCTCCACCTGCGCCTTGGCCGCGGCCTCGTCGGCGGCCTCGACCTCGAGGTCGATCACCTTGCCGACGCGCGCGTCCTGCACCTCGAAGCCGAGATGGCCGAGCGCCGAGCCGACTGCTTCCCCCTGTGGGTCGAGGATGCCGGGCTTTGGCCGGACGAGGACGGTCGCCTTCACCCGAGCACCACGGTGGGATCGTCGAGGTAGGCCGGGAACGGGATCGTCGTCAGCCGCTCGAAGGCCTCGTGGTATTTCTTGCGCGTGACCTGCACGACCTCGTCCGGCAGCTCCGGGCCGGGGTCGGTCTTGTCCCAGCCGGTCGTCTCGCAGTAATCCCGGACGAATTGCTTGTCGAAGCTGTCCTGCGCGCGGCCGGGCTCGTACTGATCGCCGGGCCAGAAGCGGGACGAGTCCGGCGTCAGCGCCTCGTCGCCGAGCACGAGGTTGCCGTCAGCGTCGATTCCGAGCTCGAACTTCGTGTCGGCGATGATCAGACCCGCGCGCAACGCGTGGTCGGCTGCCGTCTTGTAGAGACGGAGGGAGACCTCCTCGACCTCGCGGAACCGCTCCTCGCCCACCAGCTCGGCCGCCTGCTCGCGCGTGATGTTCTCGTCGTGTCCTTCCACCGCCTTCGTCGCCGGCGTGAAGATCGGCTCGGGCAGCTTGTCCGACTCCTGCATGTCTTCGGGGAGCCGGTGCCCGCACACCTCGCCGCTCGCGCGGTAGTCCTTCCAGCCGGAGCCGGCGAGATAGCCGCGCACGACGCACTCGATCGGCAGCATCTCGAGCCGGCGGCATTCCATCGAGCGGCCGTCGTCGCGGATGGCGAGCATGTGGTTCGGCACGATCGGCGCGAGCAGCGTGAACCAGTAGCCGGAGAGGCCGGTCAGGACGCGGCCCTTGTCCGGGATCTCGGTCGGCAGGACGACGTCGAAGGTCGAGATGCGGTCGGAGGCGACGAGCAGCAGGCGTTCTTCGTCGATCTCGTAGATCTCGCGGACCTTCCCGGACGCGATGTGGGTCTCAGGCATGGAGCGGTTCCTCCTTGAGGGCTTCGAGGCGGGCGAATACGGTGTCGACGTGGCGCGTGTACGCGCCGAGGTCGAAGGCGGAGCCGAGGTCGACGCGCGAGGCGATCTCGTCGTCCGAGCGGCAAAGCTCGCGGAAGTCGAGCTCCTCCTCCCAGGCACGCATCGCCGCGCGCTGGACGAGGCGATAGGCGTCGTCGCGGGCCAGGCCGGACTCGACGAGCGCGTTGAGCACGCGCTGGCTGAAGAAGAGGAAGTGGCTCGCCTCGAGGTTCCTGCGCATCCGCTCGGGCCGCACGACGAGGCCCTCGACGAGCCAGGCGAAGCGCTCCAGCATGTAGTCGAGCGCGAGAAACGCGTCGGGGATGACGACGCGCTCGGCCGACGAGTGGGAGATGTCGCGCTCGTGCCAGAGCGCGACGTTCTCCAGACCGACGAGGGAGCAGCCCCGCACCACGCGCGCGAGTCCGCAGATCCGCTCGGCGACGACGGGATTTCGCTTGTGCGGCATGGCCGACGAACCCTTCTGGCCGCGGCCGAACGGCTCCTGGACCTCGCCGACCTCGGTGCGCGCGAGGTGCCGCACCTCGAGGGCGAAGGAGTCGAGAGAGGATGCAACGACCGCGAGCGCGGCGAGCAGCTCCGCATGGCGGTCGCGCTGCAGGATCTGGGTCGACGTCGGCGCGGGCTCGAGGCCGAGACGCTCGCACGCGAGCCGCTCGAGCTCGGGATCCGTCGCGGCGTAGGTGCCGACGGCGCCCGAGAGCTTGCCGACGCGCAGGCCCTCGAGCGCGCGGGCGACGCGCTCGCGGCCGCGAGCCAGCTCGAATGCCCAGCCGGCCAGCTTGAGCCCGAACGTGGTCGGCTCGGCGTGGACGCCGTGCGTGCGCCCGATCTGCAGCGTCTCTCGGTGCTCCTCGGCGCGGGCCGCGACGACTGCAAATGCACGGTCGAGCCCCGCGAGGATCAGCGCCCCCGCCTCGCGGATCTGCACCGAGAGCGCCGTGTCGACGACGTCGGAAGAGGTGAGGCCGTAGTGGAACCAGCGGCCCTCCTGGCCCAGCTGCTCGGCGACAGCGTCGACGAAGGCGGCGGTGTCGTGGTGCAGCGTCGCTTCGAGCTCGGCGACGCGTGCCGCATCCGGCGGCGTCGTGGCGGCTATGCGCACCGCGGCCTCGTCGGGCACAACTCCGAGCTCGGCCCAGGCCGCGGTAGCCGCCTGCTCGACCTCGAGCCAGGTCTCGAGCTTCCCCTCATCCGACCAGATCCGGGCCATGGCCGGGCGGGAGTAGCGGGCGATCACGTGCTCCAGTCTAGAGCGCTCGCCTGCCGGAGCCGTCTCCCTCGAACGGGGGAGCGCGACCGGCGAAATACGCGGCTACTCTGGCGCGAATTTTGCCCGCGAAATCTGCAGGAAGGTGCTCTTGAAGAGGTATTTCCTCCCCATCGCCGCCGCTCTCTCCTTCGCCTTCGGCGTCACCGGCGGCGCGTTGGCAGATGGGCACCCCGCCAAGAGCCACAGCCCCAAGAGCCACCCCAAGGCTCAGGTCAAGACGGCGATCGTCGTTCCCCACCACAGCCTGGTCCCGACCTTCGCGGCGCACCCGCGCGCGTGGCTCAGAGTGCTCGGTTCTCTCCCAGGCAGGCGGACACATCCGCACAGGACGAAGCCTGCGCACCGCCACGCGGCGCGTAAGCATGCCGCGCACAAGCACGCCGTGCACAAGCAGGCGCCGAAGCGGCAGGCCCCCAAGCCCAAGCCGAAGGTCGACCGGCAGCCCCGGCCGAAGCACCCGCTGCGGGCGACCACGCTCTCGATCTACGAGCGCACGACGCGGCCGAGGGCTCTCGCCCACCAGGGGTGCTACGCGGCGCGGCGCCACGAGAGTGGCGTCGTCGTCCTCGACTTCGGCAAGCCGTCATTCCAGCACGGCGGCTACGGGACGCTGCTCTTCTCCGGCCGCTTCGCGCCGAACCGCAAGATCACGAACGCGATGTTCGGCTACGCGCGCGGCTACGTCTCCTGTCTGCCGCAGGGCTCCACCGCGACGATCGAGCTCGCGCGCGGCACCAGCAATTACCACCCCTCGGCGCCGAGCGCCTACACCGCGGGCGTCCGCTGGGCCCGCGAGACGAACAGACTCGGGCGCATGCTCGCGAGGAAGGGCCTCGACACGCACGTCGAGTCGGCTGCCGCCGACGACGCCGAACCCGCCTGGGACCCGGCCTTCCGTCAGACGCGCGATTTCTTCCACGGCTTCCGCGCGGGGGTGCACGGGCACACGCTGTTCAACTACGGCTCGCTCGACGGCGGAGTCGGCGCGGTCTGGAGCGCCCGGCAGGCGTGGTTCGTCTCCGGCGGCCTTCCCAACACGAAGGCGTTGCCCGAGATCTACAACTCGGCCATGGCGAAGCAATGGGCCGAGCTGGCGCGGATCGCCAGCGGCACGTACCACCGCGGCATCCACTTTGCGGGAGTCATGACGCAGGGGACACAGAGCTGCGACTGCGGGTTGCGGCCGACGGAGGCGCACAACGCCCTCGCCGACGCGCTCGACGCGCAGGGCGTCGGGCATGTGCCGCTGCCCGCCGGCGGCACGAACATCGTCGGCTGAAGCGGGGGGCCAGAGACCGGCGCCGGTTCGGAGGGGGCCGGCGCCGGTCTCAGAGGTTCAGGATGCGGAGCGCGAGTGCCGCGGCGTTGCGGGCGTTGTCGACTCCGACCGTCGCCACCGGAACGCCCGGCGGCATCTGCGCGATCGCGAGCAGCGCGTCGAGGCCGTCGAGCACGCTGAGGCTCGAGCGGAGAGGAACGCCGATCACCGGTAAGTCGGTCTGCGCGGCGACCGCTCCCGGTAGCGCCGCGGACAGCCCCGCACCGCAGATGAGGACGCGCAACCCCCGGTCGCGAGCGCCGCGCGAGTACTCCGAAACGGCGTCCGGTGTGCGGTGGGCAGACCGCACCTCGAACTCGTAGCCGACGCCGGCCTCGTCGAGCAGCTTCGTCGCGCCCTCCATCCGCTCACGGTCGGACTCCGAGCCCACGAGGATCCCGACGCGGGGGCCCTCAGACATTCGCGGCGATGTCCGTCCGGAGGTGCATGCCGGCGAAATCTATGTGCGCCGCCGCGTCGTAGGCCGCGGTTCGGGCGGCTGCCACCGTCTCGCCGACTCCGACGACGTTGAGGATGCGGCCGCCGTTCGTCACGAGCTGCCCCTCGTGGAGCGCCGTGCCGGCGTGGAAGACGAGCGCTCCCGTCGCCTCGGCCGCTTCGACGCCCTCGATCGGCGTGCCCTGGTCGCCCCGGTCGGGATATGCGCCGCCCGAGACCACGACCGTGACGGCGGCGCGATCCGCAAGCTCCAGCTGCTGCGAGAGGTCGCCGGCGAGCAGCGGCAGCAGGTCGCTCTCGAGCCGGGGCAGGAGCGATTGCGTCTCGGGGTCCCCGAAGCGGCAGTTGAACTCGATCACGCGGAGCCCGTCCTCCGTTCGCATCAACCCGGCATAGAGCAGCCCCTGGAACGGCGAACCGCGCCGCGCGAGCTCGCGGAGCACCGGGAGGTGCACCGTCTCGAGGATCTCGGCCGCATCCTCGTCGGGGACATCGGGCAAGGGCGAGAAGGAGCCCATGCCGCCCGTGTTCGGTCCGGCGTCCCCGTCCCCGATCCGCTTGTAGTCGCGGGCCGGAGGGAAGGCCACCGCGGCCTCCGCGGCGGCGACGGCGAAGAGGGAGAGCTCCGGCCCTTCCAGGAGCTCCTCGACGTGGAACGGCTGATCGAACGCGTCGGCGACCTGGAGCGCCGAGTCGAGCTCGTCCCGGGTCCGGCAGACCCACACGCCCTTGCCCGCCGCGAGCCCGTCGAGCTTGAGGACGCAGGGCGGCTGCGCGACCGGGAGCGTCCGGGCGGTCGGGACGCCGGCTGCGTCCATCACCTCCTTGGCGAACGCCTTCGAGCCCTCGATCCGGGCGGCTGCGGCGCTCGGGCCGAAGACGGTGATGCCTCGATGGCGGAGTTCGTCGGCGAGCCCCGCGACGAGCGGCGCCTCGGGCCCGACGACGACGAGGTCGATCCGGAGCTCGCGGGCGAGCGAGACGAGGGCCGCGTGGTCGTCTGCGCGCACGGGATGGCAGTGGGCGAGCGCCGCGATGCCGGGGTTGCCTGGAGCGGCGTGCAGCTCCTCGAGGTTGCTGCTGCGGGAAAGAGACCAGGCGAGTGCGTGCTCGCGACCTCCCGACCCGACCACCAGCGCCCTCACCGGCCGATCGTAAGACCTTGCCTGCAGGCGGCGCGGGCAGAGCCGGCGCCGCCGCGGGCGAAGTTCCGCCTTCGGCGGTGGCGTTTGAAGTCGCCGCACCCTGCGCAGGACCCCGGCATGTACGACCCCGGCCTCAACCGGCACGAGTGGGGGAGCGAGTGGGAGTCGCTCGAGGACGACCTCCGCGCGGATCCCGCGCACGCGCTTCCCGAGCTGGACCGGCTCGTCACGCGGATGCTCGAGGAGAGCGGGTACGAGCTGACGGACCCCGTGGTCAGTGAGGGCGACGAGCGCGAGATCGTTGCCGAGTACCTCGCCGCGCACGAGATCGTCCGGGCGGTGGAGCGCGACGCCGACGACGTCTCGTCCGGCGACGTGGCCGCGGCCGTCAACGGCTACCGAGCCGTCTTCGACCACCTCGTGACCACCCGCGCCACGGCGGACGCGCCGCTCGACGCCGCCGACGTCGAAGAGATCTGACGCTCAGGGTTACGCTGCGTCCCTGATGGACGCGCCGCCTTACTCGGCTGCCGCCGTCGACGTCCTCCGGCTCCCGGCGGGCACGACCGAACCCGACCGGGTCGCTGTCGAGGAACCGCTCGAGATCCGGATCGGAGGCCGGCCGGTCGCCGTCACGATGCGGACGCCCGGCCACGACGAGGAGCTCGCGCTCGGGTTCTGTCTCTCCGAAGGCTTGCGGCCGCGCGACGCGCGCCTCCCCGACGATCTCGCCGCGAACACGGTCGAGGTCGACGCGCCCGGCTTCGATCCGGCGCGACTGCAGCGCAGCTTCTACACGTCGTCCTCGTGCGGGGTCTGCGGCAAGGGAGCGCTCGAGGCAGTCGCTGTCGAGGCACCGCGCGTCGAATCCGGCTTGACGCTGCCGCTGCCGCTGATTGCGTCGCTGCCGGAGGAGCTGCGCGGGTCGCAGGCGGCCTTCGCCGCCACCGGCGGCCTGCACGCGACGGCGCTCTTCGCCGCCGACGGCGAGCCGCTGTGCGTGCGCGAGGATGTCGGCCGGCACAACGCGCTGGACAAGGTCGTGGGCTGGGCCTTTCGCGAGGAGCTGCTGCCGCTTGCCGAGCACGTCCTCTGCGTCAGCGGCCGGCTCTCCTTCGAGCTCGTGCAGAAGGCTGCGGTCGCAGGCTGCCCGGTGCTGGTCGCGGTCGGCGCTCCCTCGAGCCTCGCGGTAGAGCTCGCGCACGACCGAGGCATCACGCTTTGCGGGTTCGTCCGGAGCGGGTCGGTCAACGTCTACACGGAGCGGTGGCGGATCAAGGGCTGACCGGGATCCTGCTCGTCGGCGGCGCGAGCAGCCGCTTCGGGTCGCCGAAGGAGCTGGCCGAGCTCGACGGGGAGACGCTCGCCGAGCGCGCCTGGCGGTTGCTCGAGGACACGTGTGACGAGCAGCTCGCAGTGGGTCGCGGTGGCTTGGCGGATCCCGGCACCGGACCGGTCGCCGCGATTGCCGCAGGCCTGCGCGCAGCGACACATGAGATCGCCGTCGTGATCCCGGTCGACATGCCACTGCTGACCTCGAATGCGCTGCGACTACTGGCGGAAGCCTGTCGCGATGCAGCGACCGCTCAACACGGCCCGCTTCCGTGCGTCGTCGCGCGGCGCACGCTGCCGGCGTTCGAGACCGACGAGCGCCGCCTCCGCACGGTTCTCGCCGGTCTCGACACCGCACGCATCGAGCTCGACGAGCAGCTGCTGGTCAACGTGAACGAGCCGTCGGATCTCCGTAAAATCGGTACCCGATGAGCGTGCTTCTCACGAGCGCCTACGCGAAGCTGCCCGCGCAGGACGTGGAGCGTGCCCGCGCCTTCTACCGCGACGTGGTCGGGCTCGAGCCGGTGCACGAGAACCACGGGCACCTCTTCTACGAGTGCGGCGGTTCGTCGTTCCTCGTCTTCCCCTCGAGCGGCTTGCCGTCCGGTGCCCACGACCAGCTCGGCTTCGGCGTCGAGGACATCGAGGCGACGGCGGCGGAGCTGCGCAGGCGTGGCATCGAGCTCGAGACCTACGAGGCTCCTCCCGGCTGCAGCTTCAGCGACGGGATCATGGATTACGGGCCGGTGAAGGCCGCCTGGTTCAAGGACAGCGAGGGCAACCTCATCTCGATCGCCCAGTTCGTAAGCGGCTAGGCTCGCCGCATGAGCGGGGTCTTCCGCGTCGACGGCGACGCCTACGACGACTTCATGGGCCGCTACTCGAGGCGCCTCGCGCCCTTGTTCGCCGACTTCGCCGGCGTGAGCTCCGGCATGAGCGTGCTCGACGTCGGCGCAGGGACGGGCGCGCTCACCGCGGAGCTCGTCTCGCGCGGCGCGTCGGTTGCCGCCGCCGACCCGTCGCCGGAGTTCGTCGATGTGCTGCGCGAGCGCTTCCCGGAGGTCGAGGTCCAGGAAGCTCCGGCGGAGGCGCTGCCCTTCGACCCGGGCTCGTTCGACGTCGCGCTCGCCCAGCTCGTGGTCGCGTTCGTCTCCGACGGCCCGGCCGCCGTGGCCGAGATGGCGCGGGTTGCTCGACGCGTCGCGGTCTGCATGTGGGGCGTCGCCGAGGTCGACATGTTCCGCGCTATCGACGCGACCGCCGAGGCAATCGGCGCGTCGCGCGCGGCCGAGCCGCGCCGCTACCGGACGCCCGAGGAGATCCACGACCTGCTCGCGCCGCTCGGCGAGGTCGAGACGGGCGAGCTCGACGTGACCGCCGACTACGGCGACTTCCAGGAGTTCTGGCTGGCGATGGCCCGCGGAGTCGGCCCGGCCGGCCAGTGGATCGCCTCGCTCGACTCCGAGCAACTGGAGCAGGCCCACGCCGAGCTGTACCGCCAGCTCGGCAGCCCGGCGGGTCGGTTCGAGCTGAACGCGCGCGCGTTCGCCGCCGCCGTCACGCCCGCGTGAGCACCGAGGAGCGCTCGGCTCCGGTGCCCACGAGCGTCACCTCTGCCTCGAGCTCCTGCTCGACGAACTCGACGTAACGACGGGCCGGGTCCGGTAGCTCGGCGGCCGACGAGCACCCGTCGAGCGGCTCGTTCCAGCCGTCGAGCACCTCGTAGACGGGCTCCGCCGCGTGGAAGTCGCTCTGGTGCGCCGGGAAGTCCCGCGTCTCGCGGCCGTCGCGGGTGCGGTAGCGGACGCAGACGGGCAGCTCTGCGAAATGGGAGAGGACGTCGAGTTTCGTCAGCGCGAGGCGGTCGATGCCGTTCAGCCGCACGGCGTAACGGAGGGCGACGAGGTCGAGCCAGCCGCACCGGCGCTCACGCCCGGTGACCGTCCCGTACTCGCCGCCGAGCTCGCGCAGCCGGTCCTGGTCGTGGCCTTCGATCTCGGAGGGGAACGGCCCCTGCCCGACGCGCGTCACGTACGACTTCGCCACTCCGATCACGCCGTCGATCCGGCTCGGCCCGATTCCGGTGCCGACGGCGGCACCACCCGCAACGGTCGGGGACGAGGTGACGAAGGGGTAGGTGCCGTGGTCGAGGTCGAGCAGCGTGCCGTGCGCGCCGTCGAAGAGGACGCGCTTGCCGTTTCGGAGTGCCGTGTCGACGAGCAGCGAGGTGTCCGCGATCATCGGCCGCAGCCGCGCCGCGTAGCCCTCGTACTGCTCCACGAGGCCCTCGAGCTCGATCGGCACCTCGCCGTACACGCGCTCGAGCCAGAGGTTCTTCTCGGCGAGCGCGACCTCGATCTTCTGGCGCAGGATCTTGGGGTCGAGGATGTCCTGGACGCGGATCCCGAGCCGCATCGCCTTGTCGGCGTAGCAGGGGCCGATGCCGCGCTTCGTGGTGCCGATCGCGAGCTTGCCGAGGCGCCGCTCGCTCGCCTGGTCGATCGCGAGATGCCACGGCATGATCAGGTGCGCGTTGCCGGAGAGGCGGACGAGGCCGGTCTCGATGCCGCGCGAGCCGAGGCCGTCGAGCTCCTCGATCAGCACAGGCGGGTCGACGACGCAGCCGGCGCCGATCACGCACTCCTTGCCCTGGAGGATCCCCGACGGGATGTGCTTCAGCTTGTACGTCTCGCCGTCGGCCACGATCGTGTGGCCGGCGTTCGGCCCGCCGTTGTAGCGGCAGACGAGATCGGAGTCGCGGGCCAGCAGGTCGACGATCTTGCCCTTGCCCTCGTCGCCCCACTGGGCTCCGACTATGACGGTCGCCGGCATCCGCGCGGGAGGGTACTCAGGCGGCTGCGCGCTCGCGGAAGTCCTGCCGCGCGTCCACGTGTACCTCGCGCGTGAGCCGGCGCAGGCGGCTGGCCGTGGGAGCACCGACGCGGCCGGCCAGCTCCCGCCATTCGTGGTTCGTGGTCACGATGACGAGCCGCCGCTGCTGCTCACGCTGGTTGACGAGGTTGTAGATGCGGTCGCGCGCCCAGCTCGACCAGTCCTCGGCGCCGAGGTCGTCGAGCACGACAAGCTCGTAGCCGCTCGGGTTCGGTGGCGGCTCGCCGTCGCCGTAGCTCTCGCGCAGCGCATTCAGCCAGCCGGGAACGTTGAGAAAGAGCGCGGTCGGCCTCGGCTCGCGGTCGCTCCAGATCACCTCGCGCAGGATCGCCACGGCTAGGTGCGTCTTGCCGGCGCCCGGATTGCCGCGGAGGAGGAGCCCCTGGCGGAGATCGGTGCCCGCGCGGAACTCCTTCGTCCACTGGCGGCAAACGGCCAGCGCGTTGCGCGTGTCGGGCACGGGCTCGAAGTCCTCGAACGTGCAGCCGTCGTAGGCGGACGGGACCTGCACCCGTGCCCAGCGCACGTCTGCCCGGCGCTGCTCGTCGACGACCTCCTCCGTGGCCCGGCACAGCTCGCAATAGCGCTCCGCCGGAAACGTCTGGCCGAGCAGGACGACCTGCTCGGTTTCGAACTCGCGCCCGCAGCCGAGGCAGCGCGCCGCGAGCGGGCTACTGCTGCTGGAGGCTGGCGAACTTGGCATAGCGGCTGATGAAGGCGACGTTGAAGTTGCCGACCGGACCGTTGCGGTGCTTGGCGACGATGACCTCGGCGACGCCCTTCTTCGAGTCGTCGGCGTCGTCGCGGTCGTAGTACTCCTCGCGGTAGAGGAACATCACGAGGTCGGCGTCCTGCTCGATCGAGCCCGACTCGCGCAGGTCGGAGAGCATCGGCCGCTTGTCGTGCCGCTGCTCGGGCGAGCGATTGAGCTGGGAGAGTGCGACGACCGGCAGGTCGAGATCCTTGGCGATCTCCTTCAGGCCCCGGGAGATCGAGGAGACCTCCTGTAGGCGGCTCTCCTCGCTGCGGCCGGTCGTCATCAGCTGGAGGTAGTCGACGACGATGAGCCCGAGATTCGGCTCGCGGCGCTTGAGGGTCTGGGCGCGGGCGCGGAGCTCGAGCAGGCTGAGCGCCGGCGTGTCGTCGACGTACAGCGGCGCCGCCTCGAGCTGGCCGCAGGCCTGGGCGACGCGCGGCCAGTCGTCCCTCGTGAGCTTGCCGGTGCGGATGTGGCCCGCGTCCACCTTGCCGCGCGAGCAGATGAGGCGCTGCGCTACTTCCTGCTTCGACATCTCGAGGCTGAAGAAGGCGCATGGTGTCTGCTTCTCGACGGCGACGTGGTTCGCGATCTCGAGCGCGAACGCGCTCTTTCCCATCGACGGGCGGGCGGCGATGATCACGAGGTTCGCGGGCTGGAAGCCGCCCGTGAGCTTGTCGAGGTCCTTGAAGCCGCTCGCGAGTCCGGTCACCTCCGCGCCGGTCTCGTAGAGCTTGCTGATCGTCTGGAAGGCCTCGAGCAGCGCGTCCTTGAAGAGGACGAGCTCGCCCTCGGTGCGGCGCTCGCCGAGCTCGTAGACGAGCTGCTCGGCGCGCGCGACGAGCTCCTGGGGCTCGCCTTCGCGCTCCCAGCCGAGCTGCGCGATCTGGCCACCGGCGAGGATGAGGCCGCGCAGGGTCGCCGTCTCGCGCACGATCTCCGCGTAGTGGCGGGCGTTGGCGGTGGCCGGTACGAGACGGGCGAGCTCGTGCAGGCGGACGCGCCCGCCGATCGTCTCGAGCTCGCCGCGCTGCTCGAGCTCGTTCGTGAGCGTGATCGCGTCGACGGGCTCGTTCTTGCCGTAGAGCTGGAGCGCCGCGCGGTAGATCTTCGCGTGCGACTCACGGTAGAAGTCGCTCGCGTCGAGGATCTCGCTGACGGCCGCGATCGCCCCGGGCGAGATCATCATCGCGCCGAGGACCGACTCCTCGGCTTCCAGATTCTGGGGCGGAACGGCGCCGGGGACGGAGGCCGGCGTCGGGACGGGGGCGAGCGACATGCGTGGCGATTCCAGCACGCCGCCGGTCGGGTTTCCAGGGGGTACCGACCCTGGGTATAAGTCTTCTTTGAACAGGTCTTTTTCGGCCATTTGCAGGAGAATCGACCATCGTTGCAGGCGCGCCGGACGGCGCGCTGTGCACAGATCGGGCCGAATTCGGCCGCTAGGAGCGGGAACTTCTTGCGCAATCCACACCACCGTGGACAGCGTGTGAAACTCTCGCGAGACCTTCGGTCTCTCGGGCTGGGTTGACGGAGCTGCGCGGGCCGGAAAGCGTGGTTTCCGCCCCGCTTCGTGCTGTTTGTCTGGAGGCTCTGGGGGCTGGAGGGAAGCTCGTGTGGTGCGCTCGCGCGCGGCGGAGGCCGGCGCGAGCGCGAGTGCGGCCTGCGGCTAAGCCGCCGCTTCGCGGCTGGCTTAGCCTCCGGAACCAGCTACTCCTCGGCGAGAGCGGCGTCGGCGTCGGCCCGCCACTCGGGCTCGGGCTCCGCTTCGGCTTCGGTCTCGGTCTCCGCTTCGACCCCGGTCGACTCATCGGCCTCTGCCGCTTCGGCCTCGGCCGCGTCCACCTCCGCGAGGATCTCCTCCAGCTCGACGGCGGGCTCCGGTGCCGCAGCATCCTGGTCGGCGCGCTCGGCTGCCTCGAGCTCCGCGAGCTCCTCGTCGGAGGGCAGCTCGCCGCCTTCCGGGACGACCTCGGTCTTGACCTCGACGCGCACGTCCTCGAACAGCCCGATGGGGACCTCGTAGCGGCCGATGCGCTTGATCGGGTCGGTCTCGATCTTGCGCCGGTCGACGCGAATCTTCTTGGTGTCCCAGAGCTCGTCCGCGATGTCGGTCGGCGTGACCGAGCCGAAGAGGGAGCCGGTCGGGCCGGCCTTGACCTCGAAGCGCAGCACGGTGCCCGAGAGCGCCGCTGCGATCTCCTGCGCCTGGTCGGCGCTCTTCGCCTCGTGTCGCGCGCGGAGCGTGTCGCGCTTCTGCAGCTCCGCGACGCGGGCCGGCGTCGCCTCCTGCGCGAGCTGCCTCGGGAGGAGGTAGTTGCGGGCGTAGCCGCGCGCAACCGAGACGACGTCGCCGCGCAGGCCCACGTGCTCGACGTCCGAGAGGAGGATGACCTCCATCAGCGATCGCCCCTATCGCCGCGGTCACCCCGGTCGCCGCGATCGCGCCGCCCGCCGCCGCGCTCCTCGGAGCCCTCGGCGACGTACGGCAGCAGCGCCATCTCACGTGCCCGCTTGACTGCGGTCGCCACCTGCACCTGGTGCCGGCGGCAGGCGCCGGTGATGCGGCGGCTGCGGATCTTGCCCTTCTCGGAGACGTAGCGCCGCAGCTGGGTGACGTTCTTGTAGTCGATCTCCGCGATCTTTTCCTTGCAGAAGAAGCAGTTGCGGCGCTTGATCTGCCCTGCCGGGCCTCCGGGACGCCTCCGCTGCTGCTGTTGATTCTTCTCTCTGGCCATGCCTCTCCTAGAAGGGGATGTCGTCGTCGGCCGCGGCCGGGAAGTCGGCGCTCTCCTGTGCCGCCCCTGCGGGCACGAACTGGTTGCCACCCGCGGCGCCCCCGCCGAAGTCGCCGTCGCCGCGGCTGCCCAGGAACTGGACGCTCTCGGCGATGATCTGCACGGCCTGCCGCTTGCCGGAGCCGTCGGTCGCCTCCCACTCGCGCCAGTCGAGCCGGCCGTCGATTCCGACCGGGCGGCCCTTCGAGAGGTACTGCGTGCAGCTCTCTGCCTGGTTGCCGAAGACGGAGACGTCGAAGTAGTTCGGCTTGTCGACCCAGGTGCCCGACTCGTCGCGCCGGCGGCTGTTCACCGCGACCCGCAGGCTGCAAACCGGCGTTCCGCCGGGGGTGTGGCGCAACTCCGGGTCCTTCGTCAGGTTCCCTACGAGAACGACGCGGTTGATGTTTGCCATGTCCTACTCCTCCTCCTCTGCGGGCTGCTCTTCCGCGCCAGCGTACTCCGGCTCGTCTGCTTCCGAAACGGTCGTTTCGGGCGCCGTCTCCTCCGGCGCCGTCTCCTCCGGCTCCGTCGGCGCGGCCGGAGGCGCGACCGGTGCGGCGGCGTCGTCGCGCGGCGCGCTCGTGCGGGAGCCGGCGATGTGCCGCGTCGCCATGTGCCGCAGCACGGCGTCCTCGATCTTGAGGACGCGGGAGATCTCGTCGAGCGTGTCGGCCTCGGCGTCGAAGACGACGAGGTGGTAGACGCCCTCCTCCTTGTGCGCGATCGGATAGGCGAGACGGCGCCGGCCCCACGCGTCATGGCTGTGCCACGCGCCACCGTTCTGCTCGACGAGGCCGCGCGCGCGGGCGAGAATGTCGTCCTGGCGGGCCTCGGCCTGCTCGGGGTCCAGCATCAGCAGGATCTCGTAAGTCGTCACGTCCCGATGTCCTCCCTTCCCATGGTCTCGATGTCGGCCCCGACTGCCGGCGCCGCTCGGGACTGAACGGCGCGATGACGGGGCAGGAAGCGGCGGTCACTGTAGCATCGCCCGGATGCGTCGCCTGACTGCGTGGGTGGGAGGAGCCGTCGGCGGGATCACTGCTTACCGCTGGCTGCGACGGCGTCTCCCGGTCGGTACAGAGCCGGAGCCGGAGCCCCCGGCCACGGAGACGGACGAGCGCGCCGAGGAGCTCCGGGCGAAGCTCGCGGAGACGCGCGCCCCCGAGACGGTGGCCGGGGAGACGCCTCCGGAGCCAGTGGCGGAGGAGGCGCAGCCGCCGGCGCAGCCGGAGGCGGAGACCGAGGCGGAACCGGAGTCGCCCGCCGACCGCCGTCTACGCGTGCACGAGGAGGCCCGCGCCGCGCTCGACGAGATGAAGCCCGAGTAGCCGGACACGGAGCGGCGCCGGAGTCGAACCGACCTAGCCGTGGGTTGCACGACCGTACGGGTTTTGAAGACCCGCTGGGCCACCGGGCCCGGCCGCTCCGCTGGGAGGCTATATAGGAGGGCTCGACGGAACAGTGGCTGTGCCGCAGGGCCGCCGCTTCGCCGGCTGCGGCGTCCTCAGTCGCGCCCGTAGCCTCCGGCTACGAACGCTCCCGCGTCCTTGCCTCACCGACGCCCATCGCACCCCTGCGACGAGCACCGTCCCGCCGAGCCCTCCTGAACTACTTGTCGCCTTCGAGGTAGTGCGAGTCCCAGCCTGCGGGGGTGTATCCCGTTCCGGGCGGGCCCGCTCCGACCGAGAGGACGAGCGTCCCCGGGTCTCGCGCGGTCGCAGCCCGGGTCGTGGAAGCCTCCTTGATCCACAGGCACGTGCCCGCCGGTGCGTCGACCTCCTCGCCGGCGACCGTGAACGTCGCGTGGCCGTCGACGGTGTAGTAGAGCTCGGGCTCCCCGTTCTCGCCGTGGTCGTGCTCGGGGATGAGCGTCCCGTCGTCTCGCCCCCGCCAGAGGTTGATGCCGAAGGTCTCGATCCCGAAGTGGTGCCGGACCGGGATCCAGTGCGGCCACTGCTTCGAAGCGATCTCGTCGATGTGGGCCTTCTCGTATGTAGCCATGGATCGACCCTAATCGTCCGCCACTCGGCTGAACAAGGTCTCGGGTGGCAGGTCGGCCAGCGAGTCGAGGACGATGTCGGCACCGGCCTCCTCCAGCCCGAGATCGCGGGTGACCTCGTTCGGGACGGCGACGCAGAAGATGCCGGCCGCCTTTGCCGCGAGGACGCCGTTCGGGGAGTCCTCGAACGCGACCGCCTCGCCTGCGGCGACGTCGAGCAGCCGGAGGGCCTCGAGGTAGAGCGTCGGCGCCGGCTTGGCGCGGGCGGGGTCGCGGTCGGCCGTGCAGATCGCATCCCAGCCGGCCGCCTCCTCGAGGCGCTCGAGGTGCATGTCCACCCAGTGGCGGCTCGAGCTGGAGACGATCGCGCGCTTCAGCTCGTGCCGGCGCGCCGCGGCGAGGTACTCCGCGATGCCGGGCCGCAGCTCCTCGGCCTCGATCAGGGCGATCTCGTGCTCGTAGCGCCGCTCGTTCAGCGCCTCCCGCTCGAGGGGCTCACCCACGAGCTTTTCGAGGTGCGCCATCGGGTCCCACGGCGCATGGGTGGTGCCGACGAGCGTGGCCCAGAGGTCGGTGGGCAGCTCGTGCCCGTGCTCGCGGTAGAGAAGCTCCCAGCCAGCGCGAGAGGCGAGCTCGGTGTCGAGGATGAGGCCGTCGAAGTCGAAGAGGAAGGCGCGGACGTGCATGCCGGTGCAGAGTACGGACGTGGCGATCCTGGGCGTCGACGTCGGCGGCACGTTCACCGACGCGGTGCTCGTCGACGAGGGCGAGGTCCGGACGGCCAAGGTGCCGACCGCGGCCCGGCAGGAGGAGTCGGTGCTCGAGGCGGCCCGCGCGGTCGGGGCAGGCGGGAGGCTCGTGCGGTTCGCCCACGGGACGACGGTCGCGACGAACGCGCTGCTGGAGCGGCGCGGCGCCCGCGTCGCCTACGTGGGGAACGCAGGCTTCGAGCATCTTCTCCACCTGCGGCGCCAGACTCGCGCACACCTGTACCGCCTCTGCGCCGAGCACCCCGAGCCGCTCGTGCCGCTCGCGCGCTGCCACGGCGTCCGCGGCAGGGTCGGGCCGGAGGGCGAGCTGCGGCCGCTCGAGCTCGGCTCCCTCCCTGACCTCGGCGACGCGGATGCGGTCGCGATCTGCCTCCTCTTCGCGTTCCGCGATCCGTCGCACGAGCGGGCCGTGGCGACGGAGCTGCGTCGCCGCCATCCCGGCGTGCACGTCGTCGCGTCGCACGAGGTCGCGCCCGAGTTCCGGGAGTACGAGCGCGCGTCGACGACGGCCGCCGATGCGTATCTCGCGCCGGTCGCGGCGCGGTATCTGCGCGCGCTCGCTGCGGGGGCGGCCGAGGCCGGGCTGCCGGAGCCGGTCGTGATGCTCTCCTCCGGTGGCGTCCTGCCCGTCGAGGAGGCTGCCGCGCATCCGGCACGGCTGCTCGTCTCGGGGCCTGCAGCAGGCGTCGTCGGCGCCGGTCTGCTCGCGCGTCGAGCGGGCTTCGCGGACGCGCTCGCGTTCGACATGGGCGGCACGTCGACGGACGTCTGCCTGCTGCCGGGAGGCCGGGCCGCTCGCGTGTCCGAGCGGGAGATCGGAGGCCTCCCGGTCCGGTTGCCGTCGGTCGACGTGCACACAGTGGGCGCCGGGGGCGGTTCCCTCGTGCGCCGCGACGCGGGCGGCGCGCTGAGGGTCGGGTCGGAGTCGGCGGGCGCTGATCCCGGGCCTGCCTGTTACGGGCGCGGCGGCGGGCCGACGGTGACCGACGCGAACCTCCTGCTTGGCCGGCTGCCGGAGGAGTTGCCGGGCGGGCTGGTGCTCGATCGGTCGGCGGCAGAGACGGCGCTCGCCGGGATCGATCCGGCGGCGGTCGTGGAGGTCGTGAACGCCGAGATGCTGCGGGCCTTGCGTGTCGTCTCCGTCGAGCGCGGCCACGACCCGCGTGGGTTCGCCCTGGTCGCCTTCGGTGGAGCGGGACCGTTGCACGCATGCGAGCTGGCGGAGGAGCTCGGGGTCTCCACGGTGCTGGTTCCCGATGCCGCCGGAGTCCTGTCCGC
Organism: Actinomycetota bacterium; assembly: GCA_046731605.1. Taxonomy (GTDB): domain Bacteria; phylum Actinomycetota; class Thermoleophilia; order Gaiellales; family Gaiellaceae; genus Palsa-739. The sequence goes on from JBKPLL010000051.1 coordinate 28,623, forward strand.
CC
>JBKPLL010000052.1:0-24873 GCA_046731605.1 Actinomycetota bacterium
GTATTACCTCTGGCACTCGACCCGCGCCGACCTTCTGCGCCGGCTCGGCCGGGGCGAGGAGGCGGCGGCCGCCTACTCCCGTGCGCTCGAGCTCGCACCGAGCGAGACCGAGCGCACGTTCCTGCGGGACCGCCTGGCCGCCTCCTTCTAGTACGCAGCCGCGAGCACCTGCTTGCGCCGCAGCTTCAGCAGCGACAACGCCTGGCTGGTCGGCTTGAACGGGTCGTAGACCGCAGCGCCGTCGTCGACCGCGAGTGCCGCCACCGGCACTCCGTCGACGTCGGCCACGATCCAATCGCCGTCGTGCAGCGGCCGCTCGCTCAGCAGCGCCAGGCGCTCAATCTCCTCGCGGCAGGCGCTGAGCCGCAGCTGGATCGCCGTCCGCACGGGCTGGCTCGGACGGTTCGAAGCCTCCCTCGCCCGGCGGTACCGGACGGCGTTGCGATTGAGGTCGGAAATGTGGGACATGGCGACCTGGCGCATGAGCTCGGGATGCATCATCACTCCTCCTCTTCTCGGCGTGCTACCCTAACCACTGTTCGGAGATTACCAGTTACGTAACCTCCGACGCAAAAACGATGGTTACGACTTTACATACCCAGCTGGACCTCATCCGCGACTACGTCAACACCTTCGACCTCGAGACCGGGATCGACACGATCGCGACGCCGGACGAGCTGGCGATGTGGTTCTCGGAGCAAGGCCTGGTCGACGATCTCGTGGAGCCGAGCGAACAGGAAGTCGCGGACGCCCGCGCCGTGCGGGAAGCGATCCGGGAGCTGCTGCTGGCGAACAACGGCGTCGACGCCGATGCCGACACAGCCTCGAAGACGCTGGAGGAGGCCGGACGCAAGGCGCGCGTCGGCGTGCGGTTCGAAGACGGGCGCCCTGTCCTCGCTCCCGAGGACGACGGCGCTCGCGGGGCCATCGGCCGCATCGTCGCGACGGTTGCCGAGCTGGCCCCGAGCGACGAGTGGAAACGGCTGAAGACCTGCCGCGACGAGCACTGCCGCGTCGCCTTCTACGACAAGTCGCGCAACCGCTCCCGGGCCTGGTGCTCGATGGAGGTCTGCGGCAATCGCGAGAAGGCGCGGAGCTTCCGCCAGCGCCACGCGACGAAGACGGCCTAGACCGCAGCCAGGGCGAGCTCGACGGCCTCGGCCGGCGTCTGCGCGCGCCGTGCGCCGTCCACCTCCCAGCCCGGCTCGAGCACCACGACGGGACGCCCGAGCGTGAGCGCGAACCCGATCTCTGCGAGCGTGCCGTAACGCCCGCCCACCGCGATCACCGCGTCGCCCGACGCGACGACCGCGAGGTTGCGTCCGTGTCCGATGCCGGTGACGACGACGTGGTCGAGCCACGGGTTCGCATCCGCCCGCGTCTCGCCGGGGAGGATGCCGATCGTCGTCCCGCCCGCGCCCTTGGCGCCGCGCGCGGCCGCTGCCATCACCTCGCCGAGACCGCCCGTCACGACCGTGGCTCCGCGCTCGGCGAGCAGCCGTCCGACCTCCTCGGCGCTCGCCTCGTGCTCGGCTCCGCTGCCGACGACCGAGACCTGGATCGTCATCTCTGCGCGATGCTAGGACAGTGAGCACAACGAGAGAAGCGTGTGGCGGCGTGCTCGTCGTCGGCGGCGGCTTCGCGGGGGGATACGTGGCGCGCGAGCTCGGCTCGCGCGGGGCCACGATCGTGAGCAAGGAGAACTTCATGCTCTACACGCCGCTCCTGCCCGAAGCTGCTTCGGGAACGCTCGAGCCGCGCCACTGCGTCGTCCCGCTGCGAGAGATGTGTCCGCACGCGGAGCTGATCCTCGGCGCCGTGACCGGGCTCGACCTCGAGGCTCGTACGGCCACCGTCGAGACCGACGAAGGGATGCAGACCGCCGCGTGGCGCGAGCTCGTGCTCGCGCTCGGCGCCGTCCCGCGCACGTTGCCGGTGCCCGGCCTGTCCGAGCACGCGCTCTCGTTCAAGTCGCTGGCCGACGCGATCTACCTCCGCAACCACGTCCTCCACCAGCTCGAGGCGGCCGATGCGGCGCTCGACGAGGAGGAGCGGACGCGCCGGCTGACGTTCGTCTTCGTCGGTGCGGGCTACGCCGGAGTCGAGGCGCTCGCGGAGCTGTCCGACCTCGCCGAGGACGCGCTTCGCTACTACCCGCGCCTGCGCTCGACCCCGCGTCGCTGGGTGCTCGTGGACGCGGCGCCGCGGATCCTGCCCGAGATCCCGCCGCGACTGGGCGACTATGCCGCGACCGAGCTGCGGAAGCGAGGGATCGAGATCCACGTCGACACGACGCTTGAGTCCGTTTCCGCAGGCGAGGCCTTGCTCGGGGACGGGACGCGAATCGCGACGAACACGACCGTCTGGACAGCCGGTGTCGCGCCGAACCCCGCTTTGCGCGATTGGCCGCTGCCACTCGACGACCGCGGCCGCGTCGAGGTCGACGAGCTCCTCCGCGTGCGCGGCTACGAGCACGTCTGGTCGCTGGGCGACTGCGCGCTCGTCCCGAACACCCGGAGCGACCGGCCCGACCCGCCGACCTGCCAGCACGCGCTGCGTCAGGCCCGTCGCCTCGCGAAGAACCTCGAGGGACCGCCCGAGCCGTACGGCTACCGCATGCTCGGGCAAGTCGCGACGCTCGGCCGGCACAAGGGCATCGCGGAGGTGCTCGGCCTCCGCCTGCGCGGCTTCGTCGGCTGGTGGGTGACGAGGTCGTACCACCTGTACCAGCTCCCGCTGGTCCAGCGGAAGGTGCGGGTCGTCGTCGACTGGACGGTGGCGCTCTTCTTCCGCCGCGACATCGCCGAGCTCGGGCAGCTCGGGCATCCCGAGAAGCTCCGCTGACTCAGTCGACGAGCTCGAGACGCGGGTTCTCGCGCAGGTGCCGTCCGAACTTCCCGGACGGCTTCCCGTCGGTCAACACCACGTCGGCGGTGAAGTCGTCGGCGCCGCGGATGAGTGAGGAGCCCACGCCGTACGCGTCGACGGGCACCTCGCGCACCTCGAACGCGCGGATCTTCTCGACGTCGAAGCCGCCCGAGACGACGATCCGCACGTGACCGAATCCCGCGGCGTCGAGCGCGTCACGGGTCTTCCGCACGAGCTGCTCGTTCACGCCCGTCGGCTTGAAGTCGCCCATCTCCTCCCACAGCGACCGGTCGACGAGCGTCTCGGACGTGTCGAGGCGAACACCCCACAGCCGTTCGCCGAGCGCGTCGGCGACCTCGAGGGCCGTGCGCACGGAGTCGTTCTCGAAGTCGACGAGGACCGTCACCGACATGTCTACGGGAGCCCAGTCCGCGAACCTGCGCGCCGCGAGAACGGTGTCCCCGCCGTAGGCCGCGATGAGGGAGTGCGGCACCGTACCGAGCGCGCGCCCTCCCCACCACGACGCCTGCTCGTCGCTCGTGACCCCGATCTCGAAGCCCGTCACCTGCCCCGCGACATAGGCCGCGTACCCGTCGCCCGCTTGCACGCGGTGGTGATCGAAGCGCGCCGGCATGAAGATGAGCGGCTTGCCGTTCGCCGCCTCGAGTACGCGCACGACATTGGTGGTGATCAGCGACCGCCGTGCGAGCGTGCCGAGATACGCCGTTTCGAGATGCGCGAACGTCGTGTAGTCGCCCTCGATCGTGAGCACCGTTTCCCACGGCTCGAGCCGGTCGCCGTCGTGCAGGGCGCGGATCGTCAGCCCGTTCGGCTCCTCTGCGCAGAGCCGGAGGATGGCGATCGCCTCGTCCACCCCGCCGAGCCACGCGTGCTTCTTCTGGAAGACCTGGACGACGACGCGCGGGTGGCGACGGTCGGCGAGGAGCGTCGCGCGGGCGTGGTTGAAGTACGCGTCGGTGTACCACCCCGCCCGCATCTTCTCGACGGGGAGGTCGAAGACCTCCGGAGCGAGGCGCGTCCTACGCGGCTTGCTCGGCATGCTCGAGCTCGAGGCACGCCTTCAGCGCCGCCTCGGCCACCTCGAGCTGCTCGTCACTCGGCTCCGCAGTCGAGAAGCGGTGCTGGAGCTCGTGCCCCGGCTTCGACAGCGCTCGCGCGAGCGGGTGGTCCGGATGCCGCGACATCCAGCCGAAGAGCTCGGTTGCGGCCGCGACCGCGCCGATCTGGGCGGCGGCCTGCGCCTGGCGACGGTGCCGCTCCGGCGCGAGCCCCGCGAGAACGTTTCCGACCGCGGACGTGGCCACGAGCGGCCCGACGAGATGCCCGCCGCAGCGCTCGTGCTCGCGGGTCGCGCGCTTCCCGTGCTCGTAGGTGCCGATGGAGATGTGCTCCGCGCCGTGGTACGCGGCGAGCTCGCCGCCGCGCAGCGCGAGCACCGCCGGCGCGACAGAGGCGACCGCCGCCAGCAGCTCGCGCGCCACCGGTCGCATCTCGGACTCGCGTAGGACGCGGACGAACGCCGCCGTGCCGAGCATCGTCGCGACCGTGCGCCGGTTCTCCATCGGCAGCCTCGCCGCCGGCAGCTTCGCCTTGATCTGCGGAAGCAGGAGCAGCGCCTCGACAAGGCGGGCGGGGCCGCGCAGGAACGGATTCTGGATCCGCGACGCCTGCAGCCGCTTGCGCGCCGAGGCGACCTCGATCCGCCCGTCCTCGTTCCGGATCGCGCACGCCCACGAATGCGGGCCGTGCACGAGCACGCCGTTCGGCAGAGCCATCCCCCCGAGCCGGATCTTCTCCTTGGCCATCAGGCGAAGGGTAGTCGGCTCAGGCCAGGACGGCGCGCGCAGCGTGGCGCAGCCACCCGAGCGCGTGCTCGAGGTCGGAGACCGGGATGCGCTCGTCGTGGGAGTGGACGAGAGACGCCGCCACCTCGGCTGGTAGCTCGCCGGTGGAAGGGAAGAAGCCGTACGCGACCGTGCCGAACGCCTCGCGCAGCCAGTGGCTGTCGGTGAAGCCGGCGCAGGCGAGCGGAGCGACCTGCGCTCCCGGATCCGCCTCCGCGACCCAATCCTCGAGAGCGCGCCAGAGCGGCGTGTCGAGCGGCGAGCGGGTGCCGCCACGCGCCTCGATCCACTCGAGCTCGTAGTCGATGTCCCCGCCGAGCACGGCGCGGATCATCGGCTCGACGTGCTCGGGATGCTGGCCTGGCAGAAGTCGGCAATCCACCTCGAGCTCGCACACGCCCGGGATGACGTTGCGCTTCGCCGAGCCGGCGATGACCGTCGGAGAGAAGGTGGGCGCGAGCAACGCCTCGATGACCGCGGCGCCCACGGGAGAGAACGGGCGCAGCCGCTCGACCGCCTCCTGGGCGGGCGGCACGTCTCCGAGCACCACCGACAAAAACGCCTCCACCTCCGGGCCGAGCTGCGGTTCCGGCCGGTACGCCGCGATCCGCTCGATCAGCTGGGACGCCTTGACGAGCGGGTTGTCGGCGATCCCGGGCATCGAGGCATGGCCCGAGCGGCCGAGCACGCGCAGCCGGAACGGAGCGGTCATCTTCTCCGCCACCGTCGCCTCGTAGATCGGGCGACCGTCCTCGAGCTCGACCCGCGACCCGCCGCCCTCGTTGATCGCGAAATCGCAGCGAACCGCGTCGGGATGCTCCTCGCAGAGCCATTCGAGGCCGAAGCCGGCGCCTGCTTCCTCGTCGGCCGTCGCCGCGAAGATCAGGTCGCCGGTCGGCCGGAAGCCCTCGCGCGCAAGCGACGCGATCGCGACGGCGTTCGCGGCGACCTCGCTCTTCATGTCGAGCGCACCGCGGCCCCAGACCATGCCGTCTTTCAGCTCGCCCGAGAACGGCGGCACCGACCACTCGACCGGATCGGCGAGCACGACGTCGGTGTGTCCAAGGAGGAGGAGTGACGGGCCGTCGCCGCCCTTGAGCCGGGCCACCAGGTTCGCGCGCTCCGGCACCTTCGCGATCAGCTCGCACTCGACGCCGTTCGCCTCGAGGTAGTCGCGCAGGAGCTCGGCCGCCGCCGTCTCGTTGCCGGGCGGGTTCGTCGTGTCGACACGGATCAGGCGCTGGAGCAGGTCGGTGACCTCGTCGCGGAGCGATGCAGTGCTCATCGCCGCGTTCCTAGCACGAGTACGTAGTCGCGCGCGAGGACACCGGAGGCGAGGTGCTCGAGATAGACGCGCTCTGCGTGCGCCCGCGCTTCGTCGCTCTGCTCCGCGAGCCACGCGCGGAGCGGCGGCATCGACGTGGAGGCGAGCTCCCACAACGCCTCGCCCGAGGCCGCCTCGATGCGCCACACGCCGGTCTGCAGCTCGAGGTCGAACGCATCGCCCAGCAGGTTCCGAACGTGCTCCTCCCTCGCCCACTCGCGCGAGTCGGGACCCGGCGGAAACGTCCGCCCGGCACGCTCGGAGACGTCCGACCACTCGTCCTTCGGCCACGCGGTGAGCGCGAGCCGGCCGGCGGGCCGGCACACCCGGGCGAGCTCGGCTCCGGTGCGCTCCTGATCCGGGGCGAAGATCGCCCCGAAGGCGGACGCGACGGCGTCGAACTCCGCGTCGCCGTACGGCAGCTCCTGGCAGTCGCCTTCGTCGAAGCGAATCGTGATCCCCTCTTCCTCCGCGGCCCGGCGTGCCTTCGCGAGCTGATCGGCGGAGACGTCGATGCCGGTCACGTGAGCGCCGGCACGGGCGGCCCTCAGCGCGACGCCGCCGGTACCGCAGGCCACGTCGAGCACGCGCGCGCCGGACTCGATCGCGAGCGCCTCGACGACGCGATCGTGAATGGGCGCAAAGGTCTCTGCGATGCGCTCGTAGCTCGCCCCGCTCCAGGTGTCTGCAGCAGACACGCGCCGGAGCATACTGAGGTCATGGGTGACCTCTTCTCGGACGCCGCCGACCGCCACGCGAGCGAGGTCGCGCCCCTCGCGCAGCGCTTGCGACCGGAGTCCCTGGGCGAGTTCGTCGGCCAGGCGCACGTCCTCGGTGAGGGCTCCGCGCTCCGCCGCGCCATCGAGGAGGACCGCGTCCATTCCTCGATCCTCTACGGCCCGCCCGGCAGCGGGAAGACGACGCTCGCGCGGATCGTGGCCGCCTCGACCGGCGCGGCGTTCGAGGAGCTGTCGGCGGTCTCGGCGACGGTGAAGGATGTGCGCGAGGTGCTCGCGCGGGCCAGGGAGCGGCTCGGGACGACGAGCCGGCGCACGATCCTCTTCCTCGACGAGATTCACCGCTTCAACAAGGCGCAGCAGGACGCGCTGCTCCCGGGCGTGGAGTCCGGGCTCGTGACGCTGATCGGGGCGACGACCGAGAACCCGTACTACGAGGTCAACTCCGCCCTCATCTCCCGCACCCAGGTCTACGAGTTAGAGGCGCTGACGCCGGAAGAGATGGCACTCGTCGTCCGGCGCGGTCTCGCCGAGGTCGGCGGAACGGCGTCCGACGAAGTCGTCGAGCTGATCGCACACCGCTCGGGCGGCGACGCGCGTACCGCGCTCAACATCGTCGAGCTCGCACACGAGACCGCCGACGGCAGCATCACCGCCGAGAACGTCGAGGACGCCGCCCGCAAGCCGCCGCTCCTCTACGACAAGGCCGGCGACCAGCACTACGACTACACGTCGGCCTTCATCAAGTCGATGCGGGGCAGCGATCCCGATGCCGCCGTCTACTACCTCGCCGCGATGCTCGAAGGCGGCGAGGACGCACGCTTCATCGCGCGCCGGATGATCGTGCTCGCCTCCGAGGACATCGGCAACGCGGACCCGCGCGCGCTCCTCGTCGCCGTCGCCGCCGCCCAGGCGGTCGAGCATGTCGGTCTGCCCGAGACGCGCCTCAACCTCTCGCAGGCGGCGATCTACCTCGCTCTCGCACCGAAGTCGAACGCGAGCTACAAGGCCCTGAACCGCGCGACCGCGGACGTGCAGGAGCGCGGAGCGGCCCGACCGCCGAAAGCGCTGCGTGACGGCTCCTGGTACGGCCGCCGGCTCGGGCACGGCAAGGGCTACGTCTACCCGCACGACGACCCGGAGGGCTTCGAGACGAGCTACCTCCCGGAGGAGCTCGAGGGGCGCCGCTACTACGAGCCGTCGGGAAACGGCGAGGAGAGCGCCGACGAGAACGCCTCGTAGGCTTCGCTGCCGTAGACCGCGAAGATCACGCGCTCGAGCGTCCGAGCCGGGTAGATGCGTGCCTCCTCCACCATGATCGAGGCGCAGCGCCGGAGCGGAAAGCCGCCCACTCCGGTGCCGAACGCCGGCAGCGCGAGCGAGCGGGCGCCGAGCTCGTCGGCGAGCTCGAGGCACGCACGCGTCGTGCGTTGAACGAGATCGGCATCGGTCCGCAGGTCCCGTCCCATCACCGCGCCGTGAATCACCCACCGCGCACGGAGCCGCCCCGCGGTCGTCGCGACGGCGGTGCCGATCGGGATCCCGCCGATCGCCATCGCCTCCTGCTCGATCTCCTCGCCCCCCGCTCGCTTGAGAGCTCCCGCCACGCCCGCACCCATCCAGAGCCGGTCGTTCGCTGCGTTCGCGATCGCGTCCGCCTCCACCTGGGCGATGTCCCCTTCGCGAACCTCGAGCTGCAGCATCAGAGGATGCGCGCGCCGAGCGCGGAGGCCACGAGCTCCACGGCGAGCTGCCCGGTCGCGTTCTCGCGGTCGAGGATCGGGTTGACCTCGACCACGTCCATCGAGTCGATGAGCCCCGACTCCGCGACCGTCTCCATCGCGAGGTGCGCTTCGCGATAGGAGAGCCCTCCTCGCACCGGCGTCCCCACGCCCGGCGCGTAGTCGGGGTCGACGACGTCCATGTCGAGCGAGACGTGGAGGAACGCTCCGCCGGCGGCGTGCGCGATCGCCTCCCGCATGCAAGGCTCGATGCCGATCCGGTCGATCTCGCTCATCGTGAACACCTTCGCATCGAGCTCGCGCACCAGCGACCGCTCGCCGTCGTCCAGTGACCTCACTCCCACCAGCGAGAGCTTCCCGGCCTCGACCGCCGGGAGCGGCCAGCCATCTCGCCGGAATGGATCACCGCCATGACCGAGCGCGGCGGCCAGCACCATCCCGTGCACGTTGCCGGACGGCGAGGTGGCAGGCGTGTTCAGATCGCCGTGTGCATCGATCCAGACGACGCCGCCGGTCCCGCGCACCTTCGCCATCCCAACGAGCGTGCCCAGCGCGACGGAGTGGTCGCCGCCGAGTACGAGCGGCACGGCGCCGCGGCCGGCCGCCTCCTCCACGAGCGCTGACAGCCGGTCGCACAGATCGAGGATCTGGCCCAGATAGCGGGCCTGCGGGTCTCCCATGTCGGTCGTCTCGACGACCGGCGAGCTGACGTTGCCGGCGTCCGAGACCCGAACACCGAGCTTGTCGGCCAGTTGCTGGTCGAGGCCCGCGTAGCGGATGGCGGACGGCCCCATGTCGACACCACGCCGGCCCGCACCGAGGTCGAGCGGAGCCCCGATCACGGCGACCTCGCGCGCAGCTGGCTCGACGCCCACGGCGCAGAGGCTAACGCTCTCGGTGGGAGAGGCCCGGCTACACTGACCGCCGCCCAGCCGCGGCGAGGTAGCTCAGCTGGTAGAGCACTCGGCTGAAAACCGGGGTGTCGCCGGTTCGAGTCCGGCCCTCGCCATCATCTTCCGCCCGCTCGCCCGCACCTGTCGGTCGCGGCACGTAAGAACCAAAGGGCAGAATCGCGCCATGAAGCTGGTCGCGGTCGCGAGCGGGAAGGGAGGCGTCGGCAAGTCGACCGTCAGCCTCGGGCTCGCACGCGCGCTGGCCGGCAGCGGGCGCGCGGTCGGGTTGCTCGACGCCGACATCTACGGGCCGGACATCCCGGTGATGCTCGGCCTGAAGCAGACACGTGAGCTGCGGCGCTGGGAGCTCGGACGCAGCCCTCGGTTCGGGCGCGTCGAGCTCGAGCCCCTGGAGGTCGACGGCATCAAGGTCATGTCTGTCGGGTTCCTCCTGGCAGAGGCCCAGATGTTCGCGATGCCGGCGATGCTGGCGTCGTTCATCGGCGACCAGCTCGTGCGGAACGTCCGCTGGGGCGAGCTCGACTACCTGATCGTCGACCTGCCGCCGGGAACGGCCGACCTGCAGCAGCACATCTTCGCCACGATGGACCTGGCGGGCGCGATCCTCGTGGTCGGCCCGCAGGACGCGGCGCATCTCGACGCCCGCAAGGTGCTCTCGCTGCTCCGGGACGCCGGTGTCCGCGTGCTCGGCGCGGTCGAGAACATGCGCGGGCTCCGCTGCCCGCACTGCGGCGAGACGCTCGACGTGTTTCCTCCGGTGGCCGAGGAGCGCTCGCTCCTCCGCGAGGTCGAGCTGCTCGTGTCGATCCCACTCGACCCCGCCTTCGCAAGGGTGAACGGGATCCCGCCGCAGTTCGACGAGCTCGCGAGGCTCGTCGAGGCGCGGTTCGCCTAGCCCGACGAATTCGTCGCAACGAGCGGGCTTTGGTACGCGCAGCACGTCGGCTGGCTCGGCCCGCACGGCGTCTGGCGACAAAAGCGAGGCCCCCGTGGACGCTTACGCGTGCTCGGAGGCCTCAGGTCGTTCGGACCGGTGCGACCGTGTCGCGGACGACCGTTGCCCTGACCCTACTGCCTCTTCGCCCGGAACGCGGTGGCCGGCTCGGCAGAAAACTCCGCAAATTCCGTGAAGCCGCGGCTGCCAAGCTCCCGGCGCAGCACGTCGGGCGCGACGTAGATCGGAGTCTCGGCCCCCCTCGAGAACGAGAGCACGAGCGTGCCCTCCGGTGCGGTGACGCGGGCGAGCTCGTCGGCGAACGGGATCATGTTCGAGAGGACGACGAGCTCGAACTCGCCGTCCGGACATGCGAGCGCCGACGCATCGCCCACTTCGAAACGGAGACGGCTCACGAGCTCCGGCGGCACCTTCCGGCGCGCCTCCTCGATCATCCCGGCGCTGAGGTCGATGCCCACGACGTCGGACTCGGGATACCGCTCGGCGAGCGCCAAGGCGACGACACCGGTGCCGGTGCCGAGATCGAGAACACGGCGCGGCGGGGGAACCTCCTCGAGCGCGAGGTCGAGCGCCCAGAGGTGATGCGGGCCGATCCGCGTCTCCCAGGTCGGCGCCAGCCCGTCGAACATCTTGCGCAGCGGGCCACGGAAGAGCCGCCAGACACGAGGCCTGCGCACGACCGCGTCCGTGACGAGACGGGCGAAGCGCTGGGCGTCGATCACCGGTTGGCGAGGTCGAGAACGATCTCGCCGCCCTCCTCGACCCGAAGGAGCGACGCAGCGCTGCCTCGCGAGACAGCGAGGGCGAGGCTGCCGTAGCTGTCCTCGTAGAGGATCAGCGAGCCGCGCGGAGCGTCCGCGAACGTGCGGGCGAAGACGGCGTAGAACCGCTCGCCGTGGCAGGTGAGCTCGATCCGGGTGCCGGGAGCGAGTTCCGCTCGGTCGAGTTGCTCGCGCCGCAAATTGAGCGCGATGTTGCCGAAGCGATCGACCACGAGAGCGACCGCGCGGATGCGGTTCTGGCCGACCTCCGGCTCCGGGAGCTCGAGGCGCACGAGCTCATCCGGATCGACCGGCGGACCGAGCTCGTCGAGCCCCACGCCGGCAGCGAGATGCGCGGCCGCGGGCGAGAACAGGTCGCGGCCGTGGAACGTGCGCGACACCGGCTGCAGCGAATACTCCGCGTTCGCGAGCTCGTGGGCCTGCGCCACGCCGCCGAACCGGTCGGCTGCCGGCAGAAGAAGCCCGTTGTCGGGGCCGACGTAGAGCCGGCCTTCCAGGTCGCGCAGGGCGAGCGCCCGCCGGCTGCTCCCCACGCCCGGATCGACCACAGCGAGGTGGACTCCGGCCGGCATGTAGGGAAGCGTGTTCGCGAGCACGAGCGCACCCTGGAGCACGTGACCTGGGCGCACCCCGTGCGTGAGGTCGATCACCCGCGCGTCCGGTGCGATCTTCGCGATGACGCCGTGACAGGTGCCGACGAAGTCGTCCTGCAGCCCGAAGTCGGTGAGGAAGGTGACGATCACGAGCGGGAACGTAATGCCTCGACCAGACCGTCGAGGTCGTGAGTGGCGGCGACCGCGACGACGTCGAGGCCGGCAGCCCGAGCCTCGGCCCCAGTCTGGGGGCCGATGGCGACGACGGGCACGCGCGCACCGGCCGCGGCGAGCGCCCGGGCAGCCGAGCCCGACATGAGGAGCGCGACGTCGGCAGCCGGCACTTCCGGTCGCAGCTCGATTGTCCGATAGAGCGGGAGGAAGTCGGCCCCGAGGACGTCCCGCCGCGCTCCCTCGGCGGCGGCGAGCAACAGCCTGCCCTCCGGCAACTCCTCCCGCAGGCCTGCTTGCGTGTGAGTTGCGGCGACGAGATCCACGCGCAACCCGTGCGAGCGCAGCGCACCGGCAGTCGCAGGCCCGATCGCCGCAATGCGGTTGGCCGTGACGCCACGGCGCCCGAGCTCGTGCGCGCCGTTGCGGCTCGTGACCACGAGCCAGTCGTAGGCGCGCGCGTCCACCGGCTCGTCGCCGAGCGGCTCGACGCGGATCAGCTCGCAGAAGACCGCGTCGTGCCCGAGCGACTCGACCCGGGCGACGAGCTCCTCACGAGTGACGAGCACTCGCATCCGTCAGCTCCGCCCCGAGCTCGGCCGGATCCTCGCCCGTGCGCCGCTCGATCCACGACCCGTCCTCTGCGGCCACGAGGCCCGTGAGCGTCGTCCCGTCGTGATACGCCGCGACCGGCGCGAGACAGCCGCCGCCGACCGCGGCCACGACCGCGCGCTCCGCCTCCACCCGCCCGCGAGTGTCGGGATCGTCCGCAGCCGCGACGAGGTCGTCGTCGCCGGCGCGCACCTGGAGCGCGAGCGCGCCCTGGCCCGCCTCGGGCAACATCGCCTCGGGCTCGAACCGGTGCCCGATCTCGTCATCGAGCCCGAGCCGGTCGAGCCCGCACGCTGCGAGCACGATCGCGTCGAGGCCCCGCTCGCCACGCTTCCGCAGGCGGGTGTCGATGTTGCCGCGCAACGGCTCGATCGAAAGCGTGGGCTCGCGGGCCAGCAGCTGAGCCTTTCTCCGCACCGATGCGGTGCCGATCCGCATCCCCGGCCGCACCTCCGCGGCACCGCAGAGCGCGTCGCGCGGATCCTCCCGGCGCAGGTACGCGCCGATCACGAGACCGTCCGGATCCGCTGCGGTCAGGTCCTTGGCGGAGTGGACGGCGACGTCGATCCGCCGCTCGAGCAGCGCCTCCTCGAGCTCCTTGACGAAGACGCCGCGCGAGCCGATCTCGCCGAACGGACGCGAACGGTCGCGATCCCCCGCAGTCGTGATGGGCACAAGCACGAGCTCGACGCCGGGCGCGCGCAAGGAGGAGACAGCGCGCTCGGCCTGGGTGAGCGCGAGCCTACTGCCGCGGCTGCCGACGCGAACGAGCACAGGACAATCGCCTCCGTACGGGCGGCGCGCAGCCGACACCGCGCGGCCGGACTCGGATGAAGGCCGTCGGCACCTGAAGCGGCAGAGGACGTCCCGTCGCAGGCTTGACGTTCAGCGCTCGTCCTCGCCGAGACCGAAGAGGTGCCGCACGGCCTCAGCATAGAGGACCCCGTCGGCCGACACGGCAGCCTGTTTCATCCGCACGGTCGGCTGGTGGAGGAGCTTGTTCACGATCTGGGCGGTGACCGCCTCGACAGCGCGGCGCTGGCTCTCGTCGAGCCGTCCGAGCAGCGCCTCCGCCTTCTGCAGCTCGGCCTCGCGGATCTCCTCGGCCCGTGCCCGCAGCGACGCAATCGCCGGCACGACATCGAGAGAGGCGTGCCACTCGTGGAACTTCTCCGCCTCGGCCGCGACGATCGACTCGGCCCGCTCCGCCTCGCGGCGGCGCAACGAGAGCGTCTCGACCACGATCGCCTCGAGGTCGTCGATGTCGTAGAGGTAGCAGCCGTCGAGCTCGCCGATCGCGGAGTCGAGGTCGCGCGGAACGGCGAGGTCGATGAGCAGGAGCCGACGACCCTTGCGGCTCCGCAGCACCTCCACCACCGTTGCCGCCTCGAGCACCAGACCGGGCGCGTTGGTCGAGGCGATCACGACGTCGACCTGCGCGAGCTCCTCGCCAATCCGCTCGCGCTCGGTCTTGCTGTTGGCGACGAGCGCGATCCCGGCGCCGCGGCTGCGGAGGTTGCGGGCGGCCTGCTCGCTCACCTTGCCCGCGCCGAGGAGGAGGATCGAGCGGCCGTCGAGGCTGCCGAAGACCTGCTCGGCGAGCGCCGCAGCCGCGGCCGACACCGAGGCCGGACTCTGGCCGATTGCGGTCTCCGCCCGCACCTTCCGGCCGGCGTGGAGCGCTTGCCGGAAGACCCGGTCGAGCAACGGCCCGGTCGTCCCGAGCTCGTGCGCGACCCGCAGCTGGCCGAGGATCTCGCCCTCGCCCGGCACGAGCGAGTCCAGGCCTGCGGCGACGCGGAAGAGGTGGTGCGCGGCAGCGCGGTCCTGAAGCCGGTAGAGCGCCGGCTCAACCTCCGACCCGAAGGAAGCAAGCGAGGTGACCGCATCCCGCTCGGCCTGCTCCACGTCCTCGGCGGCGACGTACAGCTCGGTGCGGTTGCAGGTCGAGAGGCACGCCGCCTCGCGGCCCTCCCCCGCGAGCCGCGCGGCGAGCGCCTCGGCAGCGTCGCGGTCGAGCGCGACCTGCTCCCGCAGCTCGACCGGCGCGTGGTGGTGAGAGGTGCCGACGAGGACGAGGTGCATCACGCGAAGTGGGTTGCGGGGAGGGCGAGCCGGACGACGACGACGAGCACGAAGCCGGCGAGGGCGACGTAGGCGGCGCGCCGTCCCGTCCAGCCGCCGACGAAGCGCAGCCCGAGGTACGCACACCAGACAAGCCAGGTCACGACCGTCACGGCGATGAGAGCGTCGAACCGATCGCCACGGGCGACGAGACGGACGAGCCCGACGGCAGCGCCGAACGTGAGGAGCGGCACCGACCAGGCGACCGTCCGCAGCGCGAGCGAGTCGAGCGTTGCGAGCGCAGGCATCTGTCTGCGCAAGATGGTCGCCGGACGCGTCCTCAGCCGCCGTTCCTGCCAGACGTAGAGCCCGGACAGCGCGGCCGCGAGCGTGAAGCCGGCGAAGGCGGCGAGCACAAGCCCGACATGCACGATGAGGAAGAGGTTCGAGTAGTGGCTGGCGCTGCCGATCCCCGTCCCGCCGCCGGCGCGGGCGACGACGAGCAGCGCCACCGCGAGCGGCATGACGACGAGGCCGAGCAGCCGATAGGGACGCCGGCAGCCCCAGATGAGGTAGGCCGATACCACGAGCCAGACGAAGAGGGAGAGCGAGGAGGCCCACGTCCCCCACGGGAAGCCGTCGTCGCGCGTCGCCTGCACCGCGAGCAGGGCCGTCTGCGCCAGCCACCCGAGCCGGACCCCCCACGTCGCGGCACGACCCGCGCGGCCGGGCCGGCGCACGTCGCCCAGGTAGCCCACGGCCGCCTCGCCGTAGAGCAGGAGCGCAGGCCAGAAGAGGAGCTCAGCCAATGCGCGCGGGCTCCTGCGGCGCCTGCTCCGCGTCCTGGTCAGGCACGCGGCCGGCGAGCTCGTCCACTTCGCGTTCGAGCCGCTGCAGCTTCAGCGCGAGGATCAGGACATAGACGAGCACGAGCGCGAACACGACGCAGTACGCAGCGGTGACGTACTTCTCCGTCGTGCTCACGCGAGCGCCTCCCTCAGTCGGCGCAACCGCACGTCGAGCCGCTTGCCGCCTATCTCGAGGCGGTACAGCGTGTACGCGAGGACGAGCATCGCCACCTGCGCGAGGCAGTACGTGACGAGGATCCAGCCACCGAAGTTCGGACCGTGCAGCGTGAAGACCTGCGGGTGGAAGTAGGCCTTCGCGAGCCGGATCGCGGAGAAGCTGACGGGGATGAGGACGACGCCGAACAGTGCGTACACCGCGCTCAGGTTCGCCCGTTGCGGACCGGGGTCGATCGAGAAGCGGAGCATGAAGTACGCGCAGTAGAAGAGGTAGAGAACGAGGAACAAGACGAGCTCGTCCTCGCTCCAGATCCACCAGCGCCCCCACGCGACTTTCGCCCAGATCGAGCCGGTGATCAGCACCATCGTCCCGAAGATCAGGCCCTGGTGGACACAGACGTAGCTCGCGAGGTCGGCGCGCGGATCTCGCTTCCAGAGATGGCGGAGCGCCTGCCAGGCGCCGCAGATGAAGCATGCGTACGCGGCGAACGCGATCGAGACGTGGAAGTAGAAGATCCGCTGCGAGAAGCCGAGGCTCTGGTCGTTCGGCGCCACGAAGAACACGAAGGCGAGCGCCGTCGTGACGAGCACGGCCGAGCTCGAGGCGAGCGCCGGCAGAGGGATCCGCGTGCGACCCACGCCGGGAATTCTCGCAGCAGGCGGGCTACTCGGCGACGACATACTCGAACGACGCCCAGCAGACGACCGCGAAGAGGAGGTCGTAGAGGGCGAGGAACCCGAGATAACGGCCCGGCGAGTCGACGACGCTCGCGCCGACGGCTCCCACCACGATCGGCATGGCGAGGGGCAAGAACAGCAGCGGCAGCAGTAGGTCGCGGGCCCGCGTCACGACGGCCATCGCGCCGAGGAAGGTGCCGACCGCGCAGATCCCCAGGTCGGCGAGGATGACCGCGGCGACCGTCGCGCCGTCGAGCCCGTGGAAGAAGAGCGCGTAGAGCGGAAGCGCCACGACCTCGGCCGCTACCAGGAACGCCAGTGTGGCCAGCGACTTCGCGAGCCAGATCGCGCTGCGGTCACAGGGCGCCAGCACGAGCCCGTCCATGGTCCGCTGCTCGCGTTCCGGCACGAATGCGCGACCGAGCCCGAGCAGCGCGGTGAACAGGATCGCGACCCAGAGGAACCCGGTCGTCTCGAGCTTCGACGGGCTGCCCGGCAGGGCGAAGTGGAAGACGACGAAGATCGCGGCGACGAAGAGGAGCATCGCCGGCAGCGTGTCCCAGGCCCGCAGCTCCAGGAGCAGATCTTTGCGCGCGAGCGCACCGACGTCGCGCACGTAGTTCATGTCGAGAGGGCGAGCGCTCCGCTCGCGAGCGGCCGGACCCGCGCAGGGTCGTGGGTGGCGAGCAGGCAGGTGCGCTCCCCGCGGAGCTCGGCGAGCTGCGCGTCGAGGAGATCGGCGCCGGCCTCGTCGAGCGCGCTGTACGGCTCGTCGAGCACGAGCAGGTCCGGCTCGTGCAGCAGGACGCGACACAGCGCGAGCCGCTGCGTCATGCCCCGCGAGTACGAGGAGACCCGGTCGTGCCGGACCTCCCAGAGGCCGAAGCGCTCGAGCAGCATCCCGATCCGCTCGCGCCGCTCGGGCACGCGGTACAGCCGCCCGTAGAGGTCGAGGTTCTCGAGCGCGGTCAGCTCCCGGTAGACGAGCGACTCGTGCCCGAGATAGCCCACTTGCGCCCGCGTCGCGCCACGCTCGATCGTCCCTTCGGTCGGCTGCGCGAGACCGACGCAGATCCGCAGCAGCGTGGTCTTCCCGGCGCCGTTCGGGCCGGTGACGACGACGAATCCACCGCGCGGCAGGGCGAGGTCGATCCCCCGCAGAATGCGCTTCTCCCCGTAGCGCTTGCCAAGCCTGCGAGCCGTGAGCACTCGGCCAGCATAGGTCGGCCGCCCCGATTTACCGCCGTTTTACGCCGCCTTTGCCGGGAGCGGTGGGCGGCTCCGGCTCTATTCCGACTGCGGCCATCGACCATCGCGACCAGGAGGGAACACACCATGTCCAGGAAGAGACTCGCGCTGTTGGGGCTGACCGTGTTGGCCGTGGCGCTCATGGCCGCCGGCGTGGCGGCGGCACGCGGCAGGGCCCCGTCCGTCCAGGGCGCAAGCGCCAGCTTCTCCGCGCCGACCGTGACGAAGAAGTACCAGGTCACGTGCTCGGTCACGGGAGGCGACACGTTCCAGGCGACGAGGGCGGTCTACCGGGGACAGGCGGCGAGCTCGGACCCGCGGCTCGCCGGCGCGCTCACGATTCGCGCCTGGAGCCTCGTGGACACCACGAACGGTGTCGGCCACGTCTACGGCGTCTTCCACATCAAGGGGGAGGGCACACGCGCGCACGGCACGCTGAACGCGGCGCTCGCGAACGGCAAGGCTTCCGGCATCGCCCGGGGCTTCGTCAGGCACAACTGGGGGCGGATCGTGGTTTCGCTCGGTAGCGACTTCGATCCGAATGCAGGCTTCTCGACGGGCTCACTGGGAGGCAGCACGACCGGGGCGGGCTTCATCCGCTCGGGACGCTGGTGCCATCCCCCGCACTGGCCGCAGAGCTAGCGAGAAGGATCCGGCCGGGGCGTCGTGCGCACGGCGCCCCGACGGGTCGTCAGCTGACCGCGTCGACGATGACGAAGGCGGCGAATACGACGCTGATCACGCCGTTCATCGTGAAGAACGCCGTGTCGAGCCGCCGCAGGTCGCCCGGCCGCACGAGGGAGTGCTCGTACGCCAGGAGCAGTGCGACTGCGGCGACTCCGAGCCAGTAGAAGACCCCGACGGGCAGCCCGAGCCCCGCGGCGACGAGGCAGGCGATCGTGGCCGCGTGCGCGAGCCGGGCGCCGAGGAACGCGCCGCGCACGCCGAACCGCGTGACGATCGAGTGCAACCCCTCGCGTCGGTCGACTTCCTCGTCGAACAGCGCGTAGAAGAAATCGAAGCCCGCCACCCAGAGCGCGACGGCGGCGCCGAGCAGCCACGCCTGCCACGGCAACTTGCCCGTGATCGCGACCCAGGCGCCGACGGGCGCGAGGCCGTCAACCGCGCCGAGCCAGAGGTGG
This sequence comes from Actinomycetota bacterium, assembly GCA_046731605.1. Taxonomy (GTDB): domain Bacteria; phylum Actinomycetota; class Thermoleophilia; order Gaiellales; family Gaiellaceae; genus Palsa-739. Next base: position 18,721 of record JBKPLL010000052.1, read on the forward strand.
CAGAGCCACGTGAACCGCTTGAGGTACGGATAGACGACGAAGCCGACGACCGGGATCGGCCAGAGCCAGCGCACGATCGGGTCGAGCTGCCAGACGGCCGCGAGGAAGAGCGCGAGCGACGCGACGCAGAAGACTACGACCTGGACCACGGAGAGCTGGCCGCTCGGGATCTCCCGGCCGGCGGTGCGTGGGTTCCGCGCGTCGATTCCCGCGTCGATCAAGCGGTTGAGCGCCATGGCGAGGGAGCGGGCACCCACCATCGCGAGCGTGATCCAGAGCAGGTCGTGTCCGCTCGGCGCGCCGTTGACTGCGAGGAAGGCGCCGACGTAGGCGAACGGCAGCGCGAAGACGGTGTGCTCGATCTTGACGAGCCTCGCGAACCGGGCGGGGAGCGGTGCAGGCGCGGCGGTCACGTCTGCTCGTGAGCGGTGGGAGCATCTGCGAGCAGCTCGAGCGCATGCTCGAGCGCCGGGCGGAGGACTGCGAACCCGTCTCGGCAGCCACCGGTCGAGCCCGGCAAATTGATCACGAGCGCAGAGCCGAGCACGCCGGCCGTGCCCCGCGAGAGCAGGCCGTGCGGCGTCTTCGCGATCGAGTCGGCACGCAGCGCCTGCGCGATGCCCGGAGCCTCCCGTTCGAGCACGTCGCGCGTGGCCTCGGGAGTGACGTCCCGTGGCGCGAGACCGGTTCCGCCGGTGGTGAGGACGAGACGGGCCGAGGAGGCCAGCTCCTTGATCGCTGCAGCGATCTCGTCGCGCTCGTCGGGAACCACGCGCCGCTCGACCTCGTATCCCTCACTGCGAAGCAGCTCGTCGAGCGTGTCGCCGCTCCGGTCCTCGCGCGTCCCGGCCACGGCCCCGTCCGACACGGTCAGCACCGCCGCTTTCAGGCTATTCGCTCCTTCGTCTTCTCGACGAGGGCGACGTCGCTTATCCGCATCTCCTTGTCGACCGCCTTGGCCATGTCGTAGACCGTGAGCGCGGCGACCGAAGCAGCCGTGAGCGCCTCCATCTCGACGCCTGTCTGCGCAGTCGTCTCCGCCGAAGCGACGATCTCGACCGACTCCTCGCCGACCTCCAGCGTCACCTCGACGTGCGTGAGCGGCAGCGGGTGGCAGAGTGGGATCAGCTCGCTCGTCCGCTTCGCAGCCATGATCCCGGCGACCTGAGCGGTCGCCAGCGCGTCGCCCTTCGGGAGCTCGCGCAGGGTGCGCGACGTCTCAGCGGCCATCCGCACCTCCGCCCGCGCCACGGCCCGCCGCCGCATCGGCTCCTTGGCACCGACGTCGACCATGCGGACGGCGCCCGACTCGTCCACGTGCGAGAGCTCGTCCATCAGGAAGATCGTACGGCGTCGAGGTCGGCGAGCTGCGCCTCGACCCATTCCCGGATGTCGTGCGCGCGAACGTGGTTGCGGATCGCGTCGGCCCGCCGCCGCCGCTCGGCAGGCTCGAGTGTGAGCGCCCTGTAGAGCGCGTCCGCCTGGCCGGAGACGTCAATGGGATTCACCGTGAGCGCCCAGTCCCCGAGCTCCTCGTGCACGCCGGCGTTCTCTGAGAGGACCAGCACGCCGTCGCGCTCGTTGACGAGAAACGCCTCCTTCGCGACCAGGTTGAGCCCGTCGAAGACGGGGTTCGCGAGCAGGACGTCGAACTGCTTGTAGCCGGCGACCGACCGGAGGAAGTCGTCGGCGACGTCCAGCTCGACCGGCTGCCAGTCGTCGCGTTCGAAGCGCTCGTTCACCTCCCGCGCCGCAGCCTCGACCGCGCCCACGTACTCGGCGTACTCGCGGATGTCCTGCCGCGAGGGCGCGAGCAGCGCGACCATGCCGACCCGCCCGTGCAGCTCGGGGTGCCGCGCGAGCAGCAGCGCGAACGCATGAAAGCCGCGCACGATGTTCTTCGAGGGATCAGTCCGGTCCACGCGCAGCACGAGCTGCTCCGGGCGCCGCGCCACGAGGGCCTGCTCCCGCTCGAGCACGGCGGGATCGTCGCGCAGCCGGTCGAACTCGGCGGGATCGACGCTGATCGGACGTGCGACGACCTGCGTGATGCGCCCCCCGTGCTCCACGGTCCCCGCCTGCCGATCGACCCGCGCGCCGAGCAGCCGCTCCGCCGAGAGCAGGAACGCTCGCCGCCAGCGCTCGGTGTGGAAGCCCACCACGTCGTTCGCGAGCAGCCCCTCGAGCACGGCCACCCGCAGCTCCGGAGGAAGTGCGTGCCAGTAGTCCGGCTCCGGCCACGGGATGTGGAGGAAATGAGACGTCACGACGTCGGGCCGCGCGTCCCGCACGAGCCGCGGCGCGAGATACAGGTGGTAGTCGTGAAAGAGGACCGCCGCGTTCGGCGCGCGCTCGAGCTCCTCGACCGCCGCCGCGGCCAGCGCCTCGTTGACGGGCACGTACCCATCGCTCCAAGCCTCATGGAGGTCCGGCCCGAACTCGGGCGCGGAGCCCAGGCCCCACATGTAGTGGTGCAGGAACCAGAGAGTCGGGTTCGCCAGCATGTTGTAGAAGCGGTGGTAGGCCGCCGGGTCGTGCGCGACTAGCCGCAGCCGGTACGAGGCACCGTCCGCGGTCTTCTCGACGAAGGAGCCCTCCTGCTCCGCGGCAACCGCCCTGTCCTCCTCGGTCATCGCGCTCGCCACCCACGTCACGTCGTGGTGGGCGAGCAGGCCGCCGAGGGCCGTGACCACACCGCCCCCGCCACGTCCCGCCAGACGGCGACCGTCGGGGTCGCGCGAGTACGAGACCGGCGCGCGGTTGAAGACGACGAGGAGCTTCCGCCGAGAAGTTGTCGATCTTGACAACGCTCAGGCCGGCTGGCGCAGCCGCTTCACGAACCGCAGGCGCGAACCGCGCACGCCCAGCCGGGAATGCAGCTCGAACTCGTCCGCGATCGTGCGGATGATCGCGATCCCGAGGCCACCCTCGGTGAGCTCCTCGCCCTCGAGCGGCGGAGGCCGGTCCGGGTCGAACCCCTTCCCGTCGTCCACGACCTCGACGGCGAGCGCGTCCCCGCTGAGCTCGTACGCGATCGAGACGAACCCCCCGCCGTCGGCGTAGGCGTGCCGGACCGAGTTCGAGACGGCCTCGGTCAGCGCGAGCTTGAGATCCGCCAGCAACTCGTCGGGAAGCGCAACCAGGTCCGCGAGGCCGCTGAGCGCGAGCCGGGCGAGCGCGATGTACTCCGCACGCGCAGGCACGCGGAGCCGGACGCTCCGCATCCCCTCCTTTGCCGGGCCTTTTGCCTCGATCAGTGCCGCGTCGCCCATCTCACCTCGCGCATGTTTCCCGGAGATTCGGGACCCTAAACCCGCCGATTTCTATCACTACCGTGCCGACGCTCCGCCCTGCGAGCCCGATGTGTACTCGCTGGTCTCGCCCTACCCCGCCTGCTGCGAGACCTAACCCGTCGTTTTCACGGGAAAACGAGGCGCCCGAACCCAGCCCTAGACTGAGCGGCGTGACCGCAGCCTCGCCCGTGCCCGAGCGCCGCCGGTCGCGGCCGGGATCGCTCGAGCGTCCCATCAACGCCCGCCTCTACCGTGGGACCTGGCTGCTCGTGGGGCTGCCATTGCTGCTGCTTGCATTCAGCGTCGCCCAGCCTCCGGCACTGCACTTCCAGGACCTGCCGCCTGCGTTCGACGCCAAGACGGCTGCGTCGATCGCGACCGACCTCGCGTCGAACTACCCGGACCGCCGGCCCGGCTCGGCCGACGCCAGGGGGGCGGCCGCGTGGTTCCACCGCCAGCTCGAGCCGTACGGCCTCGAGGTGCGAACCGACCGCTTCACTGCCACCATCGACGGGCGCCGCACCACGCTCGTCAACCTCGTGACGGAGAAGCCGGGAACGGGTCTCAACCCGGCGGAGATCATCGTCATGGCGCACCGCGACAACAGCGGCGCCGGCGACGGGCTGAACGACAACGCCTCGGGCACCGCGGCGCTGATCGAGCTGGCTCGCTCTTACGCTCCCAACGCGGCCGCGCAGCGAATCGCGCTTCCGTACACGCTCGTGTTCCTCTCGACCGACGGAGCGGACAGCGGCGCTCGCGGCGCCGCGCACTTCGCGGCCGAGCAGGCGGGACATGCGAACATTCTCGGAGTCGTCAACCTCGACTCGATCGGCGGTCACGGCGGCCCCCGGCTCGTTCTCGGCGCCGACAGCTCGCGCTCTCCGTCGCCCGGGCTCGTCGAGACGGTGCGAGCGGCGCTCGCGAAGGAAGGCAACGGCGAGCCGTCGCGCCCGAGCGGGCTCCAGCAGCTCGTCAACCTCGGATTCCCCTTCGACCCGTACGAGCAGGCTCCGTTCGTGAGCCGCGGGATCCCCGCGGTGACGGTCACGACCGCCGGCTCCCGCCCGCCCGGCCCGCGAGAACGTCGATCCGGGAAGCTCGATCTCCGGAATCTCGGCGTCGTCGGCCTCGCGGCACAGGATGCGGTCGACGCGATGGAGCAGGGCGTCTCGCTCGCACAGGGCCCGACGAGCTACGTGTTCCTGGGCCAGCGCCTGGTTCGCGGCTGGGCGATCGAGATCGTCCTCGTCGCGATGCTGCTGCCTTTCCTCGCGGCTGCGGTCGACCTCTTCGCCCGCTGTCGGCGGCGCCGCATCCGCATCGCTCCGGCGCTGCGCAGCTATCGCAGCCGGCTCGGATTCTGGGCCTGGCTCGGGGCGATCTTCCTCGTCTTCAGAGGGCTCGGTCTGTGGGGAGGCGACGACGGGCAGGCACCGTCCCTGACCTCCGTCTCCTGGCCCGGCGGAGCACTCCTGGCGCTGGTTCTGCTGGCCGGAGCCGGCTGGCTCGTGGCGCGAAGCCGTCTTCTGCCGCGACGCCCGATCCGGCCGGAGGAGCGGGTCGCGGGTCACAGCGGCGCGCTGCTCGCGCTCGGTGTGGTCGGGCTGCTCGTGGCCGCGACAAATCCGTTCGCGCTCGTATTCGTGCTTCCGTCGCTCCACGCATGGCTCTGGCTACCGCAGGTGCAGACCCGCCATCCCGCTCTGCGAGCGAGCGTCTTCCTGGCGGGGTTTCTCGGCCCCGGCTACCTGGTCTGGTCGTTCGCCACGCACTACGACCTGGGCTGGGATGCGCCGTGGTACATCGCGAAGCTTTTCGCCGTCGGCTACGCGCCGCTGCCGCTCTTCGTGATCGGTCTTGCCTGGCTGGCTGCGGCTGGCCAGCTCGCCGCACTGGCGGCAGGACGGTACGCACCGTATCCGGCCCCGAGTGAGCGTCCGCGCCGCGGCCCGCTGCGCGAGCTCATCCGCACGCTGGTCTTCGCGCCGCGCCGCCGCGCCGCTACGGCCGAGGCGCGTCGCGCAGTCAACCAGTAGCGAGACGCAGCCAACGGACGGTTGAGCCGGCGGCGAGCTCGCCGTTTCCACGTGGAATGTGGACGAGAGCATCCGCCGCCGCCGAGCGGACGATCATGTGCGACTCCTGGCCGGTGACGGGCTCGAGCACGAGCGCATCGCCGTCGAGCCGCGAGCGGGCACGCACGAACTCGTCGCGCTCCTCATTGCGTCGCAGGACGGCCGCGAGCCGGCCCGGCTCGAACCGAGGCAGAGGATCTGCGAGTCCTTGCAGGGCGCGCAGCGCAGGCTTGACGAAGAGCTCGCAGCCGACGAGCGCCGATACGGGGTTCCCGGGCAGCCCGAAGACGAGCGTATCGCCCCGCACGCCGAACGAGACCGGCTTGCCCGGCTTGATCGAGACGCGCCAGAAGATCTCCTCGACGCCGAGCTCGCGCTCGGCGGCGCGAACGAGATCGTGCTCGCCGACGGAGACGCCGCCCGAAGTGACGAGGACGTCGGCCGCCAGTCCACGCTCGAGCGCCTCTCGTAGCGCCGTCTCGTCGTCCGCGACCGCCGGCTCGTGCACCACCTCGGCCCCGACGGCCGCCAGCGAGGCCGCGAGCATGAGGCCGTTCGTCTCGTAGATCTGCCCCGGACCAAGCGACTCACCGGGAGCGACGAGCTCGCTGCCCGTGGCAAGCACGGCGGCGCGCGGACGGCGAGCGCACGCCAGCTCGGCAACGCCGGCCGCCGCGGCGGCGGCGAGACGCGCCGGCGTGAGCGTCCCGCCGGCCGGTACCACGACCTCACCGGCACCGACATCGCCACCCCGGGGGCGGACATGTGCACCAGGACCGACG
>JBKPLL010000053.1:0-19442 GCA_046731605.1 Actinomycetota bacterium
GCCGGTGAGTGGTGATGGCACCTATGACTCGCCGTCCTGTCCGACGATGACGCAGGTTGGTACCTACACCTGGAGTGCGTCGTATTCGGGTGATTCGCTGAACAACGGTGCCGTGGACAACGGCGACAACGAGTCGGTCACCTCGATCCCGACCACGCCTGGAATCACGACCGAGCAGGATCCCGCATCGGGCTCCGTCGGCGATCTCTACAAGGACAAGGCGACCCTGTCCGGCACGTTCCAGCAGGACGGGTCTGCCTCGATCACCTGGACGCTGTATCCGAACGACGACTGCTCGGGGACGCCGCTCGGCACCGACACCGTGTCGTCGGTCGATGACGACGGGACGTTCGAGACGCCCAACGGCGTGACGGTGAACGCCGCAGGCACCTACTACTGGGTTGCGCACTTCAGCGGCGACGCCAACAACGGCTCTGCAACGTCGGGTTGTGCGGATGAGCCGGTGGTGGTGCACGGAGCCGCGATTCGCATCCTGAAGGCCGCGGACCACACGAAGGTGAGTGCGGGCGACCGGATCGGCTTCACGATGACGGTCTGGAACGAGGGCGACGGCGACGCGAAGGGCGTCACGCTGACCGACCAGCTGCCCGCGAATCCGGGTCTGAATTGGGTGATTGCCGGCCAGGGCACGGGCTGGGGCTCGCCCTGCTCGATCAGCCAGCAGGGCGTCCTGACCTGCGGCCCGGTGACGGTGCCTGCGGGGACGACGCAGGCCGCGTCGACGTTCACGGTGCACATCACCTCGACCACCGACAAGACGACCGGCGGCGATTGCGGAGAGTCCGGTGGACTCGTCAGCAACACCGGCGCGGTCACGACCAGCAACGACGGCTCCGACGAGTCCTCTGCCTCGGTCTGTGTGGGCGCACCCGCGATCCACATCCAGAAGACGGCAGACGCTCCGCGGGTGAGCGTCGGCGATCCGGTCGGTTTCACCTTGACCGTCTGGAACGACGGCAACGGGGATGCCCACGATGTGATGCTCAACGACGTCCTGCCGACCAACTCGGGCCTGGCCTGGTCGGTCGACGGGACCGGCGCCGGGTTCGGGTCGAGCTGCTCGATCACGGCCGGTGTCCTCTCCTGCGGCCCGGTGACGGTGCCGGCGGGGACGACCCAGACCACCTCGACGTTCACGGTTCACATCACCTCCGCGACGACGGGTGCAACCGGCGGTGACTGCCCCGAGACCGGCGTGATCAACAACACGGGCACGGTGACCACGAGCAACGATGGGTCGGACGAGTCGAGCGCCTCGATCTGCGTCCAGGCTCTCGTCGATCTCTCGGTCACCAAGAGTGGTTCCCCGGCGACCCAGGACCTGGGCGCTGGGAACATCACCTGGACGATGGTCGTGACGAACAACGGGCCGAGCGCCGACACCAACGTGGTCGTGTCGGATCCGATGCCGGCCGGGAACACGTTCGTGTCGGCCACGTCGACCAAGGGCAGCTGCACCGGTGGCGCGATCCTCAACTGCGCCATTGGCCCGATGGCCGCCGGCGAGTCGGTGACGATCACCCTCGTCACGACGCCGAGCGCGGCCGGCACGCAGACGAACACGGTGCACGTCGCCGGTGATCGGCCGGAGACGAACAGGGGTAACAACGACGCCACGGCCACGGTGCAGATCACGGCCCCGTTCACCCCGCCGCCCGTCTTCTGTGTGGCGGTCAGCAAGGTGACGCCCAAGCAGCTGTTCGTCGGGCGGAAGACCACGCTGAAGATCCACCTGACCAAGCAGGGCAAGGCGGTCAAGGGCATCCACGTCCGGATCAAGGGCCCGAAGATCAACCTCCGCACCAAGGCGTCGAACAGCAAGGGCATCGTCAAGCAGACGCTGAAGATGAAGAAGGCGGGGATCCTGGTCTTCACCCCGATCGCGAGCAAGGCGTGCAACACCAAGCGGGTGGGCGTGACCAACGTCTTCACCCCGCCGGTGACCGGCTGACCGACGCGCTGAGGGGGTGCGGGAGATGTCCCGCACCCCCTCAGGGCCTACAGGGGACGGGCTGGATGAGGACTAGCTCAGCGGTCGTCGATCGGGCTCTCCACGAGCCCGTTCTGGTACGCGAGGCGCGCAGCCTCGGTCCGGTTCGATACGCCGAGCTTGCGATAGATGTTCGTGAGGTGGAACTTGACCGTCTGTTCCGCCACCCACAGCTCTTTGCCGATCGCCTCGTTGGAGAGGCCGCGCGCGAGGGCGGCGAGGATCGCGGTCTCGCGCTCGGTGAGGCCCGCCGCGCGCGCCGCGCTCTCGCCGGGGTCGGGCAGGCCGATCGCGCTGTAGACCGTTCCGTCGACCGCCTGGCGCAGGGCGGAGGGAAGGTCGATCGGGTTGATGCTCTTGACGATGAAGGCACTGGCGCCGCGCTTGAGCACCGTCTGGATCACGTTCTCGTCGGTGGAGACCGAGAGGACGACGACCTTCACGTCGGGATGCTGCTTGCGGATGCGGCTCAGGCACGCGAGCCCGTCGGCGCCGGGCATACGCAGGTCGAGCAGGACGATGTCGGGATTCGTGCGCCCGACCATGGGCAGCACCTGAGAGCCGGAGTTGCACTCGCCGACCACCTCGAAGTCGGGCGCTTCCTCGAGCGCTCGCTTTACGCCCTCGACAATGAGACGATGATCGTCTGCGATGAGAACTCGCATGCCGCAATCGTAGTCGGAGGACCAGTCGAGGTCACGAGGCCGTGAGCACCACGGCTCCGGAGCGGCGCGCGCATGTGCTCATCGCGGCGGAGCGTCTGCCGACGCGCGTCGGGCTCCGTCTGGCGCTCGAGCCGGAGGCACGCTGCAGCGAAGCCTCGGACGCAGAGTCGGCTGTGAACGCGGCTGTGCGCGATCGTCCCGACGTCTGCCTGATCGGGCTGGACCCCTCGGGCCAGAGACTCCGGGCGTTGAGCGAGATCGTCTCCAAGGTTCCGTCGGCCGCCGTCATCCTGCTCACGAGCGAGCTCGACGAAGATGAGTTCATGGCCGCCGTACGGGCCGGAGCGAGCGGCTACCTGACCCAGAGCCTCGATCCCGCGCGGCTCCCGCACGTCGTGCGCGGGGCTCTACGCGGTGAGCCGGCGGTGCCGCGCAGGTTCGTGTCGAGACTGCTCGACGAGCTGACGACGCGGGAGCGCCGCCGCTCGGTCGTTTTGGCCGGCAGAGGCCGCGTCTCGCTCACGACGCGCGAGTGGGAGGTCGTCGAGATGCTGCTGCGCTCGTCGAGCACCTCCGAGATCGCCGTGGAGCTCGGCGTGGCGCCGGTCACGGTGCGTCGTCACGTCGGCTCTGTCGAGCGCAAGCTCGGGGTCTCCACCCGCGCCGAGGTGGTCGCGCTGCTGACGGCCGAGACCCCTGCGGCCAGGCCTGCGTAGCTCTCGCGGGCTTACGCAGCCGGCAGGGTGAAGGAGACACAGGCGCCGCCTTGCGGGCGGTTCTCGGCCCAGATCCGCCCGCCGTGCGCCTCGACCAGGCCGCGGGCGATCGCCAGGCCGAGCCCCGCTCCGCTGCCGCTCCGCGCGCGGTCCGCACGCCAGAAGCGCTCGAACATCCGGGCCGGCGCCTCTTCCGGCAGGCCTTCGCCGCTGTCCTCGACGCGCAGGAGCAGATCCGAGGTGCGGCGCTCGACGCGGACCGCGACCGAGCCGTCCGACGGGGTATGGCGCAGCGCGTTCGTCACGAGATTGAAGAGAACGCGCTCGAACTTCTCCGGTGCGAGGCGCGCCTCGACCTTCTCGTCCACGTCCGAGCTCAGGACGACCCCGCGCGCCTCGGCCTCGGGCTGGAGGAGTTGCAGCGCGGAGGCGACGAGCGGCGCGACCGGCATCTGCCGCAGCTCGAGCCTGAGCACGCCCGCGTCGATCCGCGCCAGCTCGAACAGGTCGTCGACGAGCGTCGAGAGCGTCCGCACCTGCGCGCGCAGCGTCGGCAGGTAGTCCTCCGCGGAGACGAGCCCGTCCTCGATTGCCTCGAGCATCGCCTGCAGCGACGCGATCGGAGCGCGGAGGTCGTGGCTCGCCCAGGCGACGAGCTCGCGCCGGGCGTCGAAGAGCTGCTCGAGCGCCGCGGCCATCGCGTTGAAGGAGGCGGCGAGCTCAGCGATCTCCCTCGGCCCGACGGCCGGAGAACGGGCCGACAGGTCGCCGGCGGCCAGCGACCTCGACGCTCCACCCACGCGGCGCAGCGAGCCCGTGATCGAGCGGGCGAGCACGAGCGCTGCGAAGACTGCGGCGGTCGCCGAGCCGGCGGCGACGGCGAGGATCTTCAGGTCGGCGCCCATGTGGAACATGACCCAGCCCGACAACAGGACGGCGGCGAGCGGCACGCAGACGGCGACGAGCGCGAGCCCCGCCAGCTGGAGCGAGACCGTCGGCGCCCGGCGCAAGAGGAACGCGAGGACGAGCCCCGCGAGCAGGCTGCCGGCAGCGACGACGAGGGCCAGCGCGATCATGGGTCGAGGCGGTAGCCGACGCCCCACACCGTGCGCAGGTGCCGGGGCCGGCTCGGGTCGGGCTCGATCTTCTCCCGCAGCCGCCGCACGTGGACCGTGACCGTGCCGGTGTCGACGGCCGCCTCGTAGCCCCAGACGCGCGCCATCAGCTGGTCGCGCGAGAAGACGTGGCGGGGATGGGAGGCGAGGAACCAGAGCAGCTCGAACTCCTTCGCGGTCAGCTGAACGGGGGTGCCCGCCCGTCGCGCCTCGCGGCTGACGCCGTCGAGCTCGAGCTCGCCGAAGGCGATCGTCTCGGTCGGCGGCGAGCTTCCGTTGCTGCGGCGGAGCACCGAGCGCACACGCGCGGCGAGCTCTCGGGGCGAGAACGGCTTCGTCACGTAGTCGTCGGCGCCGAGCTCGAGCCCCACGATGCGGTCGGCTTCCTCGCCGCGGGCGGTGAGGAGGATCACGGGTAGGCTCGAGCGTCCCCGGATCCAGCGGCAGAGCGAGAGGCCGTCCGTCCCCGGCAGCATCACGTCGAGCACGACGAGGCTGGGCTCGCGCTGCTCGATGAGCTCCCTGGCAGCATCTCCGTTCGACGCCGTCAGCGTGCGGAAGCCGTCGCGCTCGAGATAGCGGACGACGACATCTCGCACGATCGGCTCGTCGTCGACGACGAGAACGGTCTGCATCGGCTTATTGTGGCGCCGCTTCTGCGGAGGGCGATGTCCCGCGGTCGATGTGGACACCCTCCGGCTCCCACTTTTGGTGGTGCTTGTTCGCCCACTCGACACGGACGTCGCCGAGCGTCATCCCGCGAAGCGCATGCCGCGTCGCGGGATGGATCAGCGCCAGATACAGGTGCCCGACCAGTAGCCCGAGCGAGACGTACATCAGCCCGTCGTGGAGGACCACCGTGCTGGCGAAGCGGTAGCGCGTGTCCTGCTCGCCGAACCAGAGCAGGACTCCCGAGACGCCGTACAGGATCGTGAAGGCCGCGGTGAGTGCGGCATTGATCTTCTGGCCGGCGTTGAAGCGTCCCTGCGGAGCCCTGCGCCTTCGCAGCCAGAGTCGATCGTCGCGGTCGAACGTGTCGAGCTCGCGCGCGGTCGCGAGCAGTCGGCGGCCGCCGAGGACGATGACGGCGGCAAGTGCGCCGAGCCAGGCGACGCCGCCCCAGAAGTGGATGTACTGGATCGTCTGCCGCCGCGAGATGAGGACCGAAAGGCTCGGCAGGTAGAGGATCAGGCCGGTCACGAGCAGGAAGAAGAAGCCGAGCGCGTTGACCCAGTGCAACAGACGCTCGGCGGGGGAGAACCGAGGGACGTAGCCGGCCTTCACGTTCCGTACCCGTTGGAACGGCCGACCCAGGCGTTCCGGTCGTAGCCGAGGTCCTCCCAGTAACCGTTCACCGCCGCCGGAACGACGTCGATTCCGTTCAGCCACTTGACGTTCTTGTAGCCGTACATCTCCGGGATGACCAGCCGCACCGGCGCGCCGTGCTCGCGTGCCAGCGGCTTCCCGTCCATCTCGTAGGCGAGCATCACGTCGCGCAGGGACGCCTGCGGCATCGTCAGGTAGTCGACGTAGGGCACCTCCATCGAGACGAAGCGCAGCGCGTGCCCGGAGACCCGCGGCCGAGCGCGGGCGAGGACGTCGTCGAGCCGGACACCGCCCCAGTGGACGTCCTGCACGGTCCAGCCGGTGACGCAGTGGAAGGTCGAAACCTGCTCGACGTGCGGCAGCGCGCGCAGCTCGTGGTAAGTCAGCGAGACCGGGTTCTCGACGAGGCCGCCGATCCTCAGTCTCCAGGTGTCCGGGTCGAACTCCGGCATGTGGCCGGAGATCGTGTAGATGCGCCAGCCGCCGGTCGGCAGGATCGGCGCCACGGCCGAGGCGACGGGGGAGATGACCCCGGTGACGTGATCCCAGGCGGCCTTGCCCCAGTAGAGGGACGAGATGCCGCCCGCCACGGTGGCGAGGAACACCCTCCGCCCGTAGCGGCGCGGCTCCTGCTCGGGGGCGGGCGGCGGGTCCATCTACATGTGCGCCATGCCGGCGTGGAGCCTGCCGCGCAGCTCGCCCGGATGGCCCTTCGTCGCGACCCAGACCCAGTAGCGGCCGGGCTTCGTCTCGAGCAGCTGCAGGGACTTCTTCGGCACCATGGCGCAGCCCCTCGCACGGTACATGTGGCCCAGGCGGGCGACAATCATCCCGTGTCGATCGCGCACGGTCGAGCCCGCGACGTGCATCACGTGCAGCTGGAACTTCCAGCAGAGCCGGTGCTCCTTCGAGTGCGCGGTGAGGTTGACGATCCCCGTCTCGCCCATGCCCGAGAGATGCGCACCGAGCTCGGGATGCATCGTCCCGCCCGTCGCGGCGGGAACCAGGGCGAGCGCAGCGGCGGCTACGGCCGCGGCGACCAATCTCTTCCGGCGCATCGGTACTCCTTTCGGCGGGAGAACTCAGATGGTTTGAAGGATCGGCCGCGAGGATTGCCGCGGGATGAGCGGAGGCTTACGGGTTTCTTAAATCGCGCGCGGCCGCGACGAGCTGCTCGAACAGGCGTTGGTCCTCGCCGGCCTCGGGATGCCACAGGACACCGACGAGGAAGGGCTTCTGGGGATCTTCGACGGCTTCGACCACGCCGTCCTCGGCCCATGCGACCTCGCGCAAGCCGTCGCCGATCCGACCAAGGCCCTGGTGGTGATGCGACTTGACCGCTCCGTCCACGCCCGCGACTCGCGAAGCGGGATCGATGCGAACCGAGTGCTCGGAGAACTCGCCCGCCACGGCTCGGTGCCCCTCGTGCCCGACGATGTCGGGCAGGTGCTGGACGAGGTCGCCGCCGCGCGCGACGTTCAGCACCTCGGCGCCGCGGCAGATGGCGAGCACCGGCAGGTCCCGCTCGAGGGCTGCGGTGAGCAGCGCGAGCTCGCCGCCGTCCCGAGCCGGGTTCGTCCCGGTCGTGGCCGGGTCCGCCTCGGCGCCGTATGACTCCGGGGTCAAGTCGTTGCCGCCGGAGAGGATCAACCCGTCGAGCGCGTCGAGCAGCTCCTCGACGCCTTCGTCGTCCGGCGGCACGAGCACCGCTCTCCCGCCGGCCCGCTCGACGGCGCGCACGTAGTCGTACGGGACGAGCGCCGCCTCGAGTTGCCAGTGACCCCACGACGCGGGCTCGACGTACGTCGTGATCCCGATCAGCGGCTTGCGCGCCACCCGACAAGCCTATTGCCCTGATCGCCTAGCCTCTCGCGCGTGCACGAGCTGACGAAGAAGCAGGCGCGGCGGATCGCCGTGCGCGCGCAGCTGCTCGACGCGCTGAGACCCAAGGACTTGCTCGAGGTCGTCGAACGGCTGACGCTGCTGCAGGTCGACCCCACCGCAGCGATCGCGCCGAACGCCGACCTCGTCCTCTGGAGCCGCCTCGGCTCGGCGTACCGGCCCGAGCAGCTGAAGCAGGCGCTCGAGGTCGACCGGACGCTGTTCGAATTCAACGCGCTCATCCGGCCGATGACCGACCTCGGGCTCTTCCTCGCGGGCGCCGACGGCCGACGCGGTGGCGAGACCGTACGAGCGTGGCTCCGGGACAACGACCGCTTCCGGCGCAACGTCCTGAAGCTGTTGAAGCGCTCCGGCCCGCTCACCTCGCGCGACATCCCGGACACGTGTGCCGTCCCGTGGGCGTCGACCGGCTGGACGAACGACCGCAACGTCACCCAGATGCTCGAGTTCCTCCAGGTACGAGGCCAGGTGGCCATCGCCGGCCGGGTCGGTCGCGAACGCCTCTGGGACCTGCCCGAGCGCGTTTACCCCGCCGGCGTCGGGATCCCGCCGGTCGAGCAGGCGGAGCGGATCCGCGACGAGCGCCGGCTGGCGGCTCTCGGCATCGCGCGGGCGAGAGCACGGGCCATGCCGATGGAGCCGATCCACGTCGGCGACGCGGGAGAGCCGGCCGTCGTCGAGGCAGTGAAGGGCGAATGGCGGGTCGACCCGGCGTACCTGGACGGCGGCTTCAAGGGCAGGACGGCGCTCCTCTCGCCTTTCGACCGGCTGATCCACGACCGCTTGCGCACCGAGGAGCTGTTCGAGTTCGAGTACACACTCGAGATGTACAAGCCCGCGGCGAAGCGCCGCTGGGGCTACTTCGCGCTGCCGATCCTCCACGGCGACCGGCTGGTGGGGAAGCTCGATGCGATCGCCGACCGCAAGACGTCGGTGCTCCGCGTGAACGCGATCCACGAGGACGTGGACTTCACCCAGGCGATGACCACGGCAGTCCGCAAGGAGATCCATGACCTCGCCACGTGGCTCGAGCTCGAGGTGCGATGACCGAGCGTGCCGGGCGCGGTCTCAACTGCGACGACTTCGAGCGAAAGGACGATCGATGCAGAAGATCACCACCTGGCTGTGGTTCGACACCGAGGCCGAGGAGGCCGCCGAGTTCTACACGTCCGTCTTCCCGGACTCCCGGATCCTTGAGGTCTCGCGCTACGGCGAGGCCGGGCCGCGGCCGGAGGGGATGGTCATGACCGTCGGCTTCGAGCTCTTCGGCCGCGAGTTCTACGCGCTCAACGGCGGTTCGAACGCGAAGATCGACGGCCATGCCGTCTCCTTCATGGTCGAGTGCGACTCGCAGGAGGAGGTCGACCGCTACTGGAGCCGCCTGGCCGACGGCGGCGAGGAGATCGCATGTGGCTGGGTCACGGACCGCTACGGCGTGGCCTGGCAGATCATCCCCAGGCGGTTGCGTGAGCTGATGGCCGATCCGGATCGCGAGAAGGCTCAGCGTGCGACGGCCGCGATGCTGCAGATGAAGAAGATCGAGATCGAGGAGCTCGAGAAGGCTGCCGCCGCTGCGTAGGATGTCGGACGTGGCCACCGCCCAGTCAGCCACGGCCGACGCTCTCGAGCAGCACCGGCGCGAGCTCACCGGCTACTGCTACCGCATGCTCGGCTCGGCCTTCGACGCCGAGGACGCGGTGCAGGAGACGATGGTGCGCGCCTGGCGTTCGCTCGACCGGTTCGAGGGCCGCTCGGCGCTCAAGTCGTGGCTGTACCGGATCGCGACGAACGTCTGCTTCGACGCGCTCGCGGGCCGCGAGCGCCGCGCGCGGCCGATGGATCTCGGCCCGGCGCAAGAGCCGTTGTTCGAGAACCTCGCCGAGCTGCCCGAGGTGACCTGGATCACACCGCTCCCGACGCCCGACGAGCTCGCGGAGCAGCGCGAGACGCTCCGGCTCGCGTTCGTCGCCGCGCTCCAGCACCTGCCGCCCAGGCAGCGTGCCGCGCTCATCCTCTGCGAGGTGCTGAAGTGGCAGGCCGCCGAGGCGGCGGAGCTGCTCGAGACGAGCGTCGCCTCCGTCAACAGCGCGCTGCAACGGGCGCGGGCCACGCTCGCGAAGGTCGACCCCGGTGCGTCTTCCGAGCTCGACGACGACACCCGGGCGCTGCTCGACCGGTACGTCTCCGCGTTCGAGCTCTACGACATCGACCGGCTCACGGAGCTCCAGCACGAGGATGCCGTCCAGTCCATGCCGCCCTACAGCCTCTGGCTCCAGGGGCGCGACAACGTCTTCGCCTGGTGGATCGGCCCGGGCATCGCCTGCAAGGGCTCGAAGCTCGTACCGGTCGGCCTCGTGAACGGAATGCCGGCCTGGGGTCAGTACAAGCCCGCCCCCGACGGCGGGTACGAGCCATGGTCGGTCATCGTCCCGGAAGTCTCAGACGGCCGGATCGTCGAGCTCACGTTCTTCCTCGACACGCAGCGCCTCTTCCCGCTGTTCGGGCTGCCAAGTCGCCTCGACCCCGAGCACCTCGACTAGCCCGCACAGGTCGAGCAGCTCCCGGAGCTCCCGCGGCGCGCGGACGAGGCGCGCCCCCGTTCTGAGCCGGAGGCGCGCCAGGAAGTCGACCGTTCGCAGATCGAAGGTGGTGGTCAGCGCGACGGCTGAACGATGATGAGGGAGTTGCCGTCCGGGTCGCGCAGCCAGAACATCGGCGGCACCGGCCCGCCGTAGCGGCTCACCTCGTCGTCGACATCCACGCCTGCCTCCTTCAGGGCGGCGTGCGCGGCGTCGACGTCGCTCGTGTCGAGGATGATCCCGGTCTGGCTGCCGCCCGCGGGCTGGCCCTGCGGCGGCGGGGCGAGCGCGATCGTCGTCTCCGCTCCGGCGATCTGGACCTCGACCCAGCGCATGTCCGGTCCCATCGGCTCGTCGACGACCTTCTCGAAGCCGAGCGTGCCGACGTAGAAGTCGAGCGCCCGGTCGGTGTCGGCGACCGTCACGCAGACGCGGCCGACCTTGCTGATGTTGAGCTTCGACGCCACGGTGGACATCTGAATCCTCCTCGTGTCGGGGGTGTCGCAACTATGACCGGCGCCCGGCCGAGGACTCATCGCCGCCGGGCCCTTGACGAGCCCGGGCGCGATGTGCGAGATTACGCAGCGTCAAAGCCCGGGAACTGCGCAAGCGGTTCGCGGGCTTTGGCACGTCTTGGGTCAATTTCTGGCAGCGAGCTTCCGGAGCACCGCGTCGATGCGCGCGAAGCCGCCCTTCGCGCCCTCCTCGACGCCGTACTGCATCGTCGTGTCCCGCTCCTCGGTGGAGGCAAAGCGCATCGTCTGCGTCAGCTTCGTCCCCTCCTCGCCGAGGTCCTCGAACTCCAGGGTCTGCAGATGGTTCTGGAAGGTCTGCACGAGCCGCGCCGGCGGCTCGACCTCTCGGAACTCCCCCTCGACGACGCCGTAGCCGGTGTTGAAGCGCCACTTGCCGCCGGGACGCACGTCCATCTCCTCGACGACCGTCTGGTCGCCCCACCACTCGGGGATCAGCTCGGGATCCGTCCAGACGGAGAAGACGTGGTCGCGGGGCGCGTCGAAGACCCGCTCGACGCGGATCTCGAGCTCGTTCGGCGTGGTGACGGTGGTCTCGTTCATTCGCTTACGGCCCGGCTGACGAGGTCGCCGATCTTCTTTTCGTCCGCCTTCGTCAGCTTCGTCAGGGCGTACGACGTCGGCCACATCGAGCCGTCGTCGAGGTTCGCCTTGTCGTTGAACCCGAAGGTCGCGTACCGCTCCTTGAACTTGCCTGCGTCCTTGAAGAAGCAGACGACCTTGTCGCCCTTCGAGTAGGCCGGCATCCCGTACCACGTGCGCGGGGTGAGCTGCGGCGCGACCTTGCGAACGATCGCGTGGATCCGCTCTGCGATCTTCCGGTCGGCCTCGGCCATCTTCGCAATCGCGGCGAGAACCACCTTCTCACCCTCGGCGTCCTTCAGCGCCGCCCTTGCCGCGGCCTTTTCCTCGGTGGTGAACTTGCGTGCCATCAGACTCCTTTCGTTCGTTCGACGACCTGGGCGAACCGGTCGAGCTGCAGCCAGGTGCTGATGCCCTCGAACGCATACGGCGCGAGCATGCACCGCCGGACCCGGCCGACCTTCTCCGTCGTGACGAGCTTCGCCTCCTCGAGCCGCTGGACGTGCTTCTTCATCCCGGTCAGCGACATGCCGAAGGGCTCGGCGAGCTCGCTGATCGTCGCGCTGCCCGAGCCGAGCCGTTCGAGGACGGCGCGGCGGGTCGGGTCGGCGAGGGCCGCGAAGGCGCGGTCGACGGGTTGGGAATACTGAACCATTAAGTTCACTATAGCAGGAGTATGCTCGCTGCGATGAGCGTTCGCTGGACGATCCTGGCGCCCCTCTACGACAGGATGTCGCGCAAGAGCGAGGAGGCGGGAATGGGCGCCATGCGCGAGAACCTGCTCGCCGAGGCGAACGGCCGGGTGCTCGAGATCGGCGGAGGCACCGGCGTGAACCTGCGCTACTACGACGGGCTCGACTCCCTAGTCGTCACGGAGCCGGAACCGGCGATGCTGCGCCGCCTTCACGACAGGGTGCGCGGAGAGGCGACCCAGGCCGAGATCGTGCAGGCGCCCGCCGAGGATCTGCCGTTCGAGGACGAGAGCTTCGACACCGTCGTCTCGACGCTCGTCCTCTGCGGCGTCGACCAGGAGCGGTCGCTCGGGGAGGTGCGCCGCGTCCTCCGGCCGGGAGGGCTCCTCCTCTTCCTCGAGCACGTGCGTTCAGATGACCCGGCTCTCGCGCGCCTCCAGGACCGGATGAACCGGCTGAACCGCTTTCTCGTCGGCTGCGAGTGCAACCGCGCGACGCTCACGGCCATCGAGGCTGCAGGCTTCACGATCTCGCGGGTCGAGCGGACGACGATGCCGGAGGCCCCGAAGTTCGTCCGTCCCGCGATCGTCGGCACCGCGGTCGTCGCAGGCTGAGCTCTACGTCGAGGCGGTGCCGGTGACGAGCACGTAGAAGCCCCACGCCGCGAGGCCAGACGCGACGGCGACGAGCGGGATCCAACGAAGCCCCCGCTGGAAGAGCGGGAAGACCAGGAAGACGATGAGCTGGGAGATGAACAGGGCTCCGAGCGAGGGCTTGAGCAGCTTGTCGTAGAACTCCTCGGGATTGATCAGCGAGATCACGTCCGCCGCGACGAACGGGACCGCGATCCACATGAGCACGCGCCGCAACGGCGGGCCGTGCAGCCAGTGGAGGAGGCGGCCGAGCGCGAGGTACTCGGCCACGATGAGCGCGAGTGTGCCGACCCCGACCCCGAGCGCGACGGCTACCTCCAGCGGGCGGCCGCTGTAGTACTTCGCGATCGCCGCAGCCGGTACCGGGAACTCGAAGAGCGCGTTCGGCACGGTGGACATCCCGAGCGCCGCCACGAAGAAGCAGAGGCCGACGACCGCGACCGCGAAGGCGAGCCCACGGCGCACGGTCCTGCTCCGCCCGCGCACTTCGGCTCCGAGATAGAGCGGCAGGCTCGAGCAGATGAAGAGCAGCGCCGTGCCTGCGACTGCGCGCGCAGTGGGATCCGTCTCCGGCTGCGCTGCGAAGCGGGCGGGGACGTTCGAGAGCATGACCCCGCCGAGAACGAGCAGCAGGACGAGTTGCGCCAGGCCGACGGCGAGCAGCGAGACCAGAGCGAGGCGGAGCGGCGCGAGAACGAGCAGCACGATCCCGACCGGGAAGACGAGCTCGAGCACCCAGCGGTACGGGCCGAGCCCGGGAAAGACCGGAGCCAGCACGTCGTAGACGACGAAGGTGATCGTGTAGGGGAGATAGAGGAAGTAGGCGAGCGCCCAGATCCAGCCGTGCACGAGCGCCGCCCGCCGGCCCGCCGCCGCCTCGACGAACGCCGTCAAGCCGCCGCGCGAGACGACGCGCCTCGAGTAGACGAGCCAGAGCGTGAGCGGAGCCGCGAACACCGCGACCGCGAGCGCGACGACCAGGCCGGCCGACTCGATCCCCTCGTCTCCTGCCGTTGCGGGCAGGAAGTTCAGCAGGGCCAGCGGCCCGCCGATCGAGGCGATCGCGAAGCCGACGAAAAGCAGGGGAGAGAAGCCGCCGGCCCCACGACCGCCGGCCGTAGGCCCTCGTGTCGCAGGTTCAGCCGCCACGGTCATCTCTACCGGCCCACGGCAACAGGCGGATTGCCCTCCGAAGGTGCAATCCGACTCGGCCCGCACTGCGATGAGGAGTGGGAACGCCCGATTTCAAGGAGGAGAGGAATGTGAGGATCCTGCGCGGCAATTCCAACCGATACCAGGTTCGCCTGCTCGCGGTTGCGCTGCTGGCGGTGCTCGGTTTCGTCGCCGCCGGCTGCGGCGGCGGCTCGTCTGCGTCCTCGGCACCGAAGAACGGCGTCGCCGGTGCGCAGCACTCGACCGGCTCGGTGGCCGTGAAGACGCGCAAGATCAAGGGCCTCGGCACCGTCCTCGTCAACCCCGCGGGGCGAACCCTGTACGTGTTCATGAAGGACCAGCATCGCCACGTCACGTGCACCGGTTCGTGCACGAGCTTCTGGCCGCCGCTGAAGTGGAAGCGGTCGAGCAAGCCGAAGGCCGGCGGCTCTGCGAAGGACTCGCTCATGGGCACGGCCAAGAATCCGTCCGGCGGCAAGGTCGTGAGCTACAACCACTGGCCCCTGTACACCTTCGTCAACGACTCGGCCGCGGGCCAGGCCAAGGGATGGAACCAGAACCTGAACGGCGGCAAGTGGTACGTCATCTCGGCCGCGGGCAAGGTCGTGAAGCACAAGACCGCGTCCGGTGGCGGTGGTGGCGGCGGCGGAGGCGGCGGCTGGGGCTAAGCGCCGCCGACCACCACCAGGCCACGGTTTCCCAGACAGGGGGCGAGGCATTCGATGCCCGCCCCCTGCACCATCAGGCTCAGCGACGCGCGAGTAGCAGTGCGGCGAGGGCGGCGGCCGCGAGCTCGACTCCTCCGGCGGCCTCCTGCCAGCTTCCCCAGAAGCTCTCGTGGTAGCCGAAGAGCCCCCAGCGCGTGCTGATGACGAACCCGGCGAGCGTCCCGACCGCGTAGCCGAAGGCCGAGAGCAGGAGCACGCGGTCGCGGCGGACGAGCAAGACGGCGCCGATGAGCAGGCCGGCAGCCGCGTTGACGAGGAAGAGCGCACCGACCACGTGCACGCGGTGGAAGTAGTCGAAGTAGAGGTAGAGGTGGATCGCGCCGGCCGCGAGGACGAGCAGGGCCAGGGCGACCCGGGCGGGATCGGCGTGGCGTGCCATCCCCCGCGGATACGCATCCCGCCCCGCTGCGGTTTGGCCTAGAGCAGCGAGATCGCGCCCGAGGTCCCGTCGATCCGGACGCGCTTCCCGTCGGGGATCGCGGACACCGCCCCGGCTGCGCCGACCACCGCCGGCAGCCCGTATTCGCGAGCCACGACGGCGGCGTGGCTGAGGATCCCGCCCGTCTCGGTCACGAGTCCCGCGAGCGAGGGAAAGAGCGGCGTCCAGGCGGGAGTGGTCATCGTCGTGACGAGGATGTCGCCGCTCTGGATGCGGGCGAAGTCGCTCGCGTCGGCGACCACGCGCGCGACGCCCTCGGCCACGCCGGGCGAGGCGCCTGCTCCGTTCAGTGCCGTCCCGCCCGAGCCGTAGAAGCTCTCGACGACGGTGTCGCGGGTGTGCTCGGCCGGCGGCTCTCCTAAAAAGGACCGGACGCCCTCCGCGAGGCCGCGCGCCTGTTCCTCGCGGCGCTCGGCGACGAGCGCGCGCAGGTCCGAGGTGCCCGTGAGCGCAGAGCGGAGCTCGTCGCGTTCGAGCATCCAGACGTCGCCGGCGGCGTCGAGCAGCCCCTCGCCGACGAGCCGGCGGCCGAATCCGAGCAGCGCCTCGCGCGTCGCGAGCAGCCCGGGGTAGTCGATGTCGTATGTGTGCAGCTCCTTGAGCGCGTAGGCGGCGCGCAGGCGGTCGTCGACGCCGGCCGGAGCGGGCGCCCGCACCGGACGCTCCCCGAGCTCGAGCGCAAGCCGGACGGCTTCGAGCGTCATCGTCGGCTGCTCGGCCTCGCGGGGCAGCGAGAGCTCGTGCCAACGGGCGCGGCCGCCGTAGCGCTCGAGGTACGCGGCGAGACCGCGCAGGAAGCGGCGGCCCGGCACGGTCGCGCGGAGACGGGCCAGTGCGGCGGCGGGCGTGAAGTCACGGATCAGATCGTCCACGGCCTCCCGCCGCGCCAGGTCGGCGAGATGCCAGACGGCGTCGTCGGCCGGGTTCTCGATGCCGAGCAGCTGTTCGGGATCCGCCCGCTCGGCCGCCGTGAGCGCGGGGAGGACGACGAGGAAGTGGATCGCCCACTCCTCCTGCACGAGCTCCCAGAGGCGGTCGAGCATCTGGACTGCTTCGGCCGACGTGCCGCGGTCCGGCCGCATCTTCTCGAGCTCGGCGTTGATCTCGAGGACTCGCGGCCGCAGCTGCCGCTCCCAGCGCTCCGCGAGCTCGAGCACCGTGCCCTCGAGCACGCTCCGGTCGACGTCCCAGTCCGGCTCCAGCTCGGCCTCGTACGCCCAGCCGAGCTCCAGCCGGGTCTCGAAGCCGCCGAACGGCGCTCGCAGCTCGCGGGCGGCCGCGTGCACGCCGCGGCCCATCGCCTCGAACCAGGTCGTGGCCGAGAGCGGCGTCATCTGCTCGGGATAGTGCGAGGGATCGGGGAGCCAGGTCCTGGTCACAGCGTGGTGATGGGACGGCACTGGACGAGCCAGAGCGTCCGGCCCTCGAAGCAGAACTCGACGTCGACCGGTCGACCGAAGCCGGCGTCGGCGCTGCGCACCAGCTCGGCCACGTCGAGTGCCTCGTCGTCGCGCAGGGTCCGGATCGTGCCGGCTGCGCGCGCGTGGACGCGCGCGCCGGTGACGCGGTAGCGGTCGGGCGTCACCTCCCCCGAGACGACCGCCTCGCCGCCGCCGAGCGCGCACTCGATCAGGACGTCGTCGGCGCCGCCGACGGGGTCGCGGGAGAAGGCGACGCCCGCCCGCGTCGCGGGGACCTGCCGCTGGACGACAACGGCCACGCCGCCATCGGCGCCGTAGGCCTTTGCGCGGTCGGTGCCCGCGCGCACCTGCGCGACGGCGTCGGCGAGGGTCGCGCGCGTGACGCCGAGCACCGTCTCGTACTGGCCGGCGGCGCTGCGGTCGGCCGTGTCCTCCCCGACCGCCGACGAGCGCACCGCGAGTGGCTCGCCGAGTTCCGCGACGGCAGACTCGTCGACCGTTTCGCCGACCGGCACCGCGACGAACGGCGGTACAGGGAGCCCGAGCTCCTGCAGCTTGACGAGCCCTTCTGCCTTGCCTCCGATCACCAGGCAGGAGCCTCGCACCACCGCTCGAGCCGCGCCAGCGCCGCCTCGAGCTCCGCACGGGTCAGCTGGAGCGTCGAGCCGTACGGGACGCCCGCGACGGACGGCTGCGGTGGATCGTCCGTGAGCGCGCTGAGCGTGAGGCCGTGCGCCACGGCGAGGACGTGTGCCTCGGGGCGTTCCAGGAACACTCGATAAGCGCGGCAGAAGCGGCGCAGCGTGTCGACCCGGCTCTCGCCGCCGGGCGGCGCCTCGGCCGGGTGGTGGGCCGCGATCCACCCGCGGTACTCCGAAAGCGGCGCGCCAGTGAACTCCCCGAACTCGATGTCCGCGAGCTCCGGCAGGACCGCCTGTGGCACGTCCGTTCCCTCGAGCGCGAGCGCCGCCGTCTCACGTGCGCGGCGAGCGGGGCTCGTGAAGCACACGTCGACCGCCCGCCCCGCGAGCGCGCGGGCCTGCTCGCGGCCGCATGCGGTGAGCGCCGAGTCGCCGCCGACCAGGCCGGCCGCGGCCGTCTCGCTCTCGCCGTGGCGGACGAGCACGACGTCATCCATCCACGCCCAACAGCCTCGCCGGGTTGTCGGCGACGAGCAGGCGCACCTCGCCCTCGGTCATGCCGGACTCGAGCAGACGGCCGCAGATCTTGCGGAAGGAGTCGACCGGGTACGGGTTGTTCGCCTGGCCGAGGTCGGAGCCCAGGGACGAGTGCTCCGGCCCGACCCAGCGGATCCAGTCCACGAGCGTGTCGATCTGCCAGTTGTGGAAGCTCGACTCCTCGTCGTACATGCAGAGCGAGTGCTCGATCAGCGCGCCGAGCTCGGCGAGGGTCTTGACCTCGTCCTTCGTCGCCTCGATCACGAAGTTGGGGTGGTTGACGATCATGCGGCGCACGCCGTGCTCCTTGGCCGCCTCGAACACGGCGATGATCGAGGGCGCCGGCATGTGTCCCGAGGCGAGCACCGCGTCGGCATCGGCGATCATCTGCAGGATCTCGTGTACCTCGGGCTTGAGCGTCCCGTTCCCGTGGGCGAAGACGTCGATCGGCTCTTCCGGGATCAGGTCGACCGAGAGCTGCGGGAACTTCAGCTGCGGATGCTCGCGGTGGTGCTCGATGTGCTTCGGCGAGGCGATGGTCGGGAACCAGACGACCCGGCCTCCCATTGCGAGGCAGAGGTTGACGGCGTGCGGGTTGAGCCCTCCGACCTGCGTGTTGAGCGCGATGCCGCCGAAGACGTCGATCCCCGAGGCGGCGATGCCGTGCTCGCGCAACGCGGCGACGTCGGAGGACGTGTCGTGGTGATGCGACTTCACGACGATCGCGCGCATCCCGGCGTCCGCGGCGCGCTGCGCCGCCTCGGCCGCGTCGAGCCGGCGCGGGAACGGCGACGGGTACGGGTGGACGTGGAGGTCGACGGCGCCGTCGAGGAGACGATCGACGACGTCACTCATGCGGCGACCTCGAACGTCTGCAGGCCGTAGCCCATGATCCGGTGCGCGTAGTACGCCTGTACGAGCGGCCGTGCGTCCTGGGGCAGCGCGCCGCGCATCGCGAGCCAGTTCACGACCTCGACCGACTCCGTCCCGCCGAGCTCGATCAGCTGCTTGTACGTGTACTTCGTCAGCGACTCCGGCTCGTCGGCGAGGAGGCGCATGAACTCCTGGTCCCAGTCGGGTGTCACCTGGCCGAAGCGCGGCCCGGTCAGCTGGTGCGAGAGGCCGCCGGTGCCGACCACGACGACGCGCAGGTCGTCCTCGAAGGAGAGGATCGCGCGCCGCAGCGCCTGGCCGAGCTTCCAGCAGCGCAACGGTGACGGCAGCGGATGGAGGATGACGTTGACCGCGAGCGGGACGATCGGGATCTTCCAGCCGCCCTCGCCCTCGCTGAAGTCGACCATCGGCAGCGGCGAGATGACGCCGTGGTCGACCTCGAGCTCCTGGCAGATCGTGATGTCGAACTCGTCGGCCACGAGCGAGCGGGCGATGTGCCAGCCGAGCTTCGAGTCGCCGGGCAGCGGCGGGAACGGCCGCGCGCCGAAGCCCTCGTCGGCGACGGGATACGTGTCTGCGACGCCGAGCGCGAAGGTCGGGTACGCGTCGAGAAAGAACTGGTCCATGTGGTCGTTGTAGACCACCACCAGCCGGTCGGGCCGAAGCTCCTCCAGCCAGTCCGCGACCTGCTTGAACGGGCCGAAGAGCGGCTGCCACTCGTCCGAGGAGCGCACCTCCTCGCCCGCGTCGTAGATGTGCTCCATCGACGGCGCGTGGCTCGCGCCGATCCCTCCGACGACCCTAGCCATTGGCCCCTCCCGATTCGCGCATCTGC
>JBKPLL010000054.1:0-12920 GCA_046731605.1 Actinomycetota bacterium
GGCCTCGCGCGGTTCGCGCGGCTCCTCC
This sequence comes from Actinomycetota bacterium, assembly GCA_046731605.1. Lineage (GTDB taxonomy): Bacteria > Actinomycetota > Thermoleophilia > Gaiellales > Gaiellaceae > Palsa-739. Next base: position 29 of record JBKPLL010000054.1, read on the forward strand.
TCGGTCGTCGGGCGCGGCCGGGGCGCGGGGCGGAGCGGAGGGGTGCCGGCGGCCTGCGCGCGGCGCTGGCGGCGCTGCTGCCTCGTCGAACGAGCCACTAGCGCGTCTCCCGGTGCAGCGTGTGGCTACCGCACCAGCGGCAGTACTTGCGGAACTCGACGCGATCGGGCGAATTGCGCTTCGACTTCTGCGTCTGGTAGTTCCGGCGCCTGCATTCGGTACAGGCGAGCGTGATTGCGACTCTGACTCCGGTTGCCATTCCTGTTCTCGCTCCGAGGGACGAACGCGCTCCAGTAGCGCCGGGTGGGCTCGAACCACCGACCTCTGCATTATGAGTGCAGCGCTCTAACCAGCTGAGCTACGGCGCCTCGCGCCGGCGCATAGTAGCGGAGACGAAGCCCACAGCCAGCACGGCCGCGCCGGCGAGGACGGCGGCTCTCGCGGCCCGTCGCGGGAGCGACGCCTTCGGACGCACTTCGTAGTAGAGGCGCTCGGGCCGCGGGCCGGACGGGCCGGAGGCACCGTGCTCGCGCGCGAGCTTGAGCACCTGCGCGACGTGAAGCGCCCGCCGTCCCGTATTCCCCTGCTCGATCTGCGTCTTGCACGAGAAACCGTCGGCGACCACGAGTGTCTCGTCGTCGAGCTCGCGCACCTTCGGCAGGAGGCCCTGCTCGCCGCACTTCAGCGAGACGTCGTGGTGGCCGGCCTCGAAGCCCCACGAGCCCGCGAGCCCGCAGCAGCCGGCGGTCAGCGTGTCGACCTCGACGCCCATCTTCTTCAGCAGCTCGAGCTCCGGATCGATGCCACCGGTTGCCTTGTGGTGGCAGTGGCCCCAGACGAAGGCCTTGCGCTCGAGCCGCGGCGGCTCCACGTCGAACTTTTCGAAGAACTCGGCGAAGTGGAACGTGCTCTGCGCGAGCCGTTTCGCGTCGTCGTCGTGCGGCATCAGCTTCCCGAGCTCGTCCTTGAACACGGCCACGCAGCTCGGCTCGACGCCGACGATCGGGATCCCTTCGCGGTACCACTCGCGCAGCTGACCGAGGCTGCGCTGGAGGTAGCGCTCCGCCAGGTCGAGGAAGCCGTAGTCGTAGAGCGGCCGTCCACAGCAGATGTGGCCTTCGGGAACGATCACCTGCCAGCCGGCCGCCTCGAGCGCCTCGACCGCCGCGACGCCGACGTCCGTGTGCATGTGGTTGTTGAACGTGTCGGGGAAGAGGACGACCTTCCGCCCGGCGGGGTTCGTCGTCCCCCCCCGCTCCTTGAACCACTGCTGGAGCGTGAGCGGAGCGAACTTCGGCACCTCGCGCTGCTGGGTCATCCCGGCGGCCAGCTTGAATGCCTGGGCGAACGGCGGTGTGTGCGTGGCGAAGTTGACGAGCCACGGCGCCCGGGATGCGAACCGCGAGACCTGGTCGATCAGCCCGAACGCGTACGCATGGCGCGGGCGGAGCCGGTGCTTCCAGCGGTTGTGGAGGAACTCCGCCTTGTAGGTGGGCATGTCGACGTTGACGGGGCAGTCGTTCGTGCAGCCCTTGCAGGAGAGGCAGAGGTCGAGGGCCTCCATCACCTCGTCCGACTGCCAGCCGTCGGTGATGACCTCGCCCTCGAGCATCTCGAACAGGAGCCGCGTGCGTCCACGGGTCGAGTGCATTTCCTCGCGCGTCGCCATGAAGGACGGGCACATCACGTCGACCCCCTCGGGGGTGCGGCACTTGCCCACGCCGACGCAGCGGACCGTCGCGTGCGCAAAGTCGCCGTTGTCCTCCGGGTACGCGAACTTGACTTTTGGCCGCCACGGCTCGTAGTCGGCGCCGAGGCGGAGGTTCTCGTCGACGCGGTACGGGCGCACGACCTTGCCCGGATTCATCTTCCAGTCGGGGTCCCAGATCGACTTGAACTCCTCGAAGGCGCGCACGAGGTCGTCGCCGTACATCTTCGGCAGGAGCTCCGCCTTCGACTGGCCGTCGCCGTGCTCGCCCGAGATCGAGCCCCCGAGCTCGACGACGAGGTCGCTCGCGTCCTCGAGCCAGCGGCGGAACTTCTGGATCCCGGGCTTCGTGACCAGGTCGAAGTTCCAGCGCGCGTGGACGCAGCCCTGGCCGTAATGGCCGTACAGCGAGCTCTCGTAGCCGTACTCGTCGGCGAGCTTCTGCAGGCGGCGGAGGTACTCCCCTAGCCGCTCGGGCGGAACGGCGGAGTCCTCCCAGCCCTCGTACGTGTCCGCCTTACCCGGGATGAAGGCGGTCGCGCCGAGCCCGGCTTCGCGCACCTCCCAGATGTGCTGCTCGGCTTCGGGGTCGTCGTAGAGCTTCATCCCAGACGGCTGAACGCCGTCCTTTTCGAGGTCGGCCATCAGCGCGTGGGCCTTCGCGTCGGACTCCTCCTTCGAGTCGCCGCCGAACTCCACGAACAGCCAGCCGCCGCCGTCGGGGAGCATCGAGCGCTCATGCTGGTGGATCCCGAGGAGCGTCATGTCCTCGATCAGCGTGTCGTCCATCCCCTCGATGGAGATGGGCTTGTGCTCACGCGCGATGGTGACGTGGTCCGCCGTGCGGAACTTGTCGGGGTAGCCGACGACGAGGAGCGAGACGCAGGGCGGCTTCGGGATCAGCTCGAGCGTCGCCTCGAGAATCGTCACGCACGTCGACTCGGTGCCGACGAGAGAGCGCGCGACCTGGAATCCGTTCTCGGGGAGGAGCTCGTCGAGGTTGTAACCCGAGACGCGGCGCGGAATCTGCGGATAGCGAGCGCGGATCTCGTCCGCGTTCGCGTCGGCGAGCGCGCGCAGCCGGTCCGCGATCGGGTCGGGCACTCCTTCGCCGCCCCGTCCGATGCGCAGGCGCTCACCGCGGTAGGTCAGTATCTCGAGCTCGACGAGATTGTCGGCCACGCGCGGCCCGGGCCCGTGGAACTCCGACTGGACGGAATGCCGGCCGCACGAGTTGTTGCCGAGCATCCCCCCGAGCGTGCAGTACGCGTGCGTGGAGGGGTCCGGCCCGAAAGTCAGGCCGTACTTCTCGCCGGCGGTGTCGCGGAGGTGGTCGAGGACGCAGCCCGGCTGCACGCGGGCGACGCGACGGTCGGGGTCGATCTCGAGGATGTGGTGGAGGTACTTTGAGAAGTCGATCAGGACCGCCGTGTTGCAGCCCTGACCGGCAAGGCTCGTGCCGCCGCCGCGCAGGACGATCGGCGCCCCGTGCTCGCGGCAGACGCGGTGGACCTCCACGAGTTCGTCGACGTGGCGCGGAACGACGACGCCGATCGGAGGCATGCGGTAGTTCGACGCGTCGGTCGCGTAGAGGGCTCGGCTACCGGTGTCGAAGCGGACCTCGCCCTCGATCGCGGCGCGCAGCTCGGCGGCGAGGGCGCGGCGGTCGACCTCGTCCGCTCGCACCGCCCCGCCGTGGAAGCGAGTGTCGGCCGGCTTGCGAACCGTGGCGCTCAGCGTGTCACCTCCGCCAGCTGCACGCCGAAGCGAGCGCCGTCCCGGTGCTTGAGCTCGAGGCCGTTGCCCGGCCGCGACCGGTCGGGGCGCAGGACTCCGTCTTTCGGCTCGGGGACGCCGTCGAAGAGCATCCCCTCGACCCGGACGTGGTCGTGGAAGTACTCGAGGTGGCGGCGGCGCTCGACGGCGCAGAACACGTGCGTCGAGATCGCCGGCGCGCAGTGGGCCGAGACGTCGATCGAGTGCGCGTTCGCGAGACCGGAGGCGGAGAGGAGGCCCGTGATCCCCCCGCAACGTGTCACGTCGACCTGCAGGCAGTCGACGCAGTTCACGATGTGCCGGAAGTCGGCGGGGACGTAGGCGTACTCGCCGGCCGCGATCTCGAGCCCTGCCGGCGCCTCGTCCCGCAACAGGCGCAGCCCCTCCTGGTCGGCCGACGAGACCGGCTCCTCGAACCAGCTCACGTTCCAGGACTCCGCGTAGCGCTCTGCCCAGGCGAGAGCCTCCTTGCGCGCGAAGGCGCCGTTCGCGTCGACGTAGAGCTCGACGTCGTCGCCAATCGCCTCGCGGGCGGCATCGAGGCGGGCGGGGTCGCGCTGCGGCTCCCGCCCGACCTTCATCTTCACGCGCGGGATCCCGGACTCGGCCCAGCCGCCGAGCTGCTCACGCAGCCGCTCGTCGGTGTACGAGCAGAAACCGCCGCTGCCGTAGATCGGCACTTCGTCGTGCGCCGCTCCGAGCAGGACGACCAGCGGGATGCCGAGTAGACGCGCCTTCAGGTCCCAGAGCGCCTGGTCGACCGCGGACACCGCGCAGAAGCCGATGCCCGGCCGGCCGGCGTTACGCAGCTGCGCGCCCATGCGCAACCACGCGGCGCGCACGTCCATCGCGTCCTCGCCCTCGACGACTCCGGCGAGCTGGGAGGAGACGACCTCCGCCGCGGCCGCGTCGCAGTACGTGTAGCCGAGCCCCGTTTGCCCGTCGCTTTGCGCCTCGACGACGACGATCGTCGTGGAATCCCACTCGAGCGTCCCGTCCGACTCCGGCTCGTCGGTCGGGATCGTGTACGCGTGGACTTCGAGCCACTCGACCGGTGCGAGAGCGGTCACTACGACTTCAGGTGCTCGGTGAACTCGACGAGCTTGCCGCGGAGCGACTTCTCCATCACTCCCATCCGCTCCGGATCGCCCTTGACCATCGCCTGCGCCATCTTCTTGGCCTGCTCCTCGCGAATGTGCGGCGGCAGCGGCGGGATCTCGGGATCGGTCTTGACCTCGAGCACGACCGGGCGATCGGCGGCGAGCGCCTCCTCCCACGCGGCGCGGACGCTGTCGCCGTCGTCGCAGAAGATCCCCTTCAGGCCGCAGAGCTCGGCGTAGCCGGCGTAGTCGAAGTTCGGCAGCCACTGCGTGCCCATGAACTTCGGGTCGCCCTCCATGACGCGCTGCTCCCAGGTCACCTGGTTCAAATCCTGGTTGTTGAAGACGCAGAAGATGAGCCGCTTGTCGGGCCACCGCTCGTGGTAGCGCTTGACGGTCAGCATCTCGTTCATGCCGAGCATCTGGAAGGCGCCGTCGCCGACGAAGCAGATGACCGGCCGCCCCGGATGCGCGAACTTCGCGGCGATCGCGTACGGCACGCCGGGCACCATCGTCGCGAGCGTGCCCGAGAGCGAGGCGAGGTTGCCCTTGCGCAGCTTCAGCTGGCGGGCGAACCAGTTCGTCGAGGACCCGGAGTCCGCCGTGATGATTGCGTCGTCCGGCAGCACCTGCGAAAGCTCGTGGACGACCCGCTGCGGATTCATCGGGTCGGCCTCCATCATCGAGCGGCGCTCCACGATGTCCCACCAGTCGCGCACCTTCTCCTCGATCTGCTCGCGCCAGCCGCGGTCCTCCTTGCGGACGAGGTGCGGCTCGAGCGCCTTGAGCGTCTCCTTCGCGTCACCGATCAGCTGGACGTCGGCGGGGTAGCGGATGCCGATCATGTCGGCCTTGATGTCGATCTCGACGCAGCGCGCCTGGCCTTCCTTCGGCAGGAACTCCGCGTACGGAAAGCTCGTCCCGACCATGAGCAGCGTGTCGCAGCTCTCCATCATGTCGTAGCTCGGGATCGTCCCCAATAGCCCGATCGCGCCGGTCACGTACGGGAGGTCGTCAGCGAGGACGTCCTTGCCGAGCAGCGCCTTGGCGACGCCGGCGCCGAGCAGGTCGGCGACGCGCTCGAGCTCCGCCGCGGCGCCGCGGGCGCCCTGACCGACGAGCATCGCGACCCTCTCGCCGTCGTTGAGGATCTCGGCGGCATGCTCGATCTCCGACTGCTGCGGCAGGATCCGCGGGCGCTTGTAGCCGACGCTCGAGTACACCGATCCGTGCATGCGCGGCGGCGACTCGACCGCGTCCAGCTCGGCGACGTCGTTGGGAACGATGACCGTGCAGACGCCGCGGTGATCGAGCGCGATCCGGCAGGCGCGGTCGACGAGATGACGCGCCTGGGCCGGCTCCATGCAGACCTGGACGTACTCGGAGACGTCCGTGAACAGGACCTGGAGGTCGACCTCCTGCTGGTAGTGCGACCCGAGCGCGGAGCGCGCCTGCTGGCCGACGATCGCGACGACCGGGACGTGGTCGAGCTTCGCGTCGTAGAGGCCGTTGAGGAGGTGGATCGCGCCGGGGCCCGAGGTCGCCATGCAGACGCCGAGCGTGTCGGGGCCGGCGAACTTCGCGTGACCGCACGCCATGAAGGCGGCCATCTCCTCGTGGCGGGCCTGGATGAACTCGGGGTCGCCCTCGGCGCGGTCGAGCGCGCCGAGGAAGGCGTTGATCCCGTCGCCGGGGTAGCCGTAGATGCGGTGGACGTCCCACTCGCGCAGGCGCTTCAGGAAATAGTCGGCGACGAGCTCGCCCATGTCGGTCCTCCTCGAAATCGCTCTCTACGAAGTTTTGGACGGCAGGACCGAACGGGAAACGCGGCCACCCTCAATCAGGCGAGAGGACGCTCGCCCAAGCGAAGGTGCACCAGGTGGGGCCACCGGAGACTCGGTCGTCTTATGATCGGCGTGTGGTTCCCGAGGCACCGCTGGAACGGACAGAAGGTGGTCTTTCCCCAGCCGGGGAGGGTTGGTTTGTCCTCAACGCCTGCGACGCGCCGTGGTTCCAGGGCGAGGGCGTCTCGGCGAGTTGCGAGTTCGAGGGGAAGATCGAGTTTCCGCAGATCGGCTTCTTCATTCGCGTGCTCGGGCCGGGGGAGCCGATGGCGATGTACCACTGGGAGGCGGACCAGGAGGACTTCCTCGTCCTCTCCGGTGAGGCACTGATCATCGTGGAGGGTGAGGAGCGGCCGTTGCGGCAGTGGGACTTCTTCCATTGCCCCGCTGGGACGAATCACATCATCGTCGGTGCCGGAGGCGGGCCGTGCGCTGTCGTGGCCGTCGGTGCCCGTTCGCACCAGGGCGCCGACGGCTGGGGGGCTTTTACGGTCGCCGAACGAGCGAAGCAATACGGCGCGAGCGTCGAAGAGGAGACAACCGATCCGGCGCGTGCCTACGCCCGGTTTCCCGAGCGCAAACTAGGCTCGTACCAGGAGGGCTGGCTCCCCCGCTGACCCGTCAGGGGTCATTCCGGAACACTGGCCCAGGCGCTAGGAGTAGCTCTCGATGAAGTCGAGCGTGCGCTGCCAGGCCGCATCGGACGTCGCCTGGAACTCCTCCTGCTTGCGGTCGAAGAAACTGTGCGGCGCGCCTTCGAACTCGATCAGCTCGTACTCCTTGCCCGCGTCGCCGAGTGCTCGCTCGAACGCGACGTTGTCTTCGTGCGGGATGCCCTGGTCGGCTCCGCCCTGGAGCGCCAGGATCGGGGCATCGAGGCGGGGCACGAGCTCGATCATCCGGCTCGGCCGGCCGTAGAAGCCGACGGCGCCGGCAAGCCCGTGGCCCCACGCGGCCGCCGCCCACGACCCGCTGCCGCCGTAGCAGAACCCGACCGTGAAGATCGCGCTGCAGCCGAGGGCGCGCAGATCGCGGACGCAGGCGCCCACGTCGGCCTGCACCTGTTCGTGCGTCAGCTGCTGCACGAGCGGCATGTAGTCCCAGTCGTCGGGCCGTTTGCCGACCCCGGCCGTGCGTCCGAAGTAGTCGAAGGCGATCGCAGCGTGTCCGCGCTCGGCGAGGCGCAGGGCGAGCTCCTCGTAAAAACGGTAGAGGCCTCGCACGTCCGGCAGGATCACGACGCCCGTCGAGACGTCCCCGTCGGGAACTGCCCAAAACGCGGCGAACCTGTTGCCGTCCTCGCTCTCGAGCACGAGGTCGTCGTGGGAGACGGCGGCGCCTGAGATACGCGGAATCGGCGGCTCTGAATCGAGGTCGAAGCACATGCGTCCGCGAGCGTATGAAAGGAGGCGCGTCCTCTGCGGCGTACCTGAGTGCCGTGGACGACGAGTCGCAGCGCGACGAGATGAACGCCGCGATCCAGGCCCAGCGCGAGCGCGGCGCGGTGCCACGCTCGATGCTCCCGCCGGAGGACGAGCTGCCTCCGCAGGAACGGCCGCCGGAGGCCGCTCCAGAGCCCGAGCCGCCGAAGCGCAGCCTGCTCGCACGCTTGCTCGGGCACTGACGCCGTAACCAGAAATCGCCTGCGACGTTTAGAGAACGTCGTATGGGAGAGGGCGCGCGCGCAAACGAGGGCATCCGGTGGAAGCGGGGGCTGCAGATCGCTGCCGCCTGCGTCGTCGTGCTCATCGGCGCCTACGCAGTCGGAAGCGCCGTCGCCGGGCCTTTCTTCTGGTACTCGTGCAGCCTCGACGGCCTCGAGGCGCACGGGGCGGCCCGCGCGAGCATCCTCGTTTCCAGCGACGGCACGCGGCTCGGCTTGCTGGGCGCGAGCGGTGTGCGCCAGCCCGTCTCGCTGCAGCGGATCAGCCCGGCGATGCGGAAGGCGATCGTCGACATCGAGGACAGCCGCTTCTACTCGACCAACGGGATCGACTACATCGGAATCGTGCGCGCGCTCAAGAGCAACGTCTCGTCGGGCGGGATCGAGCAGGGCGGGTCGACGATCGAGCAGCAGCTGATCCGCAACCTCTACCTCACCCCGCAGCAGTCGATCAGCCGCAAGATCCGGGAAGGCTGCCTCGCGGTTCAGCTCGACAAGCAATGGAGCAAGGACCGGATCCTCGCCGCGTATCTCAACGACATCTATTTCGGGCAGCAGGCGTACGGGATCGAGGCCGCCGCCCACACGTACTTCGGCGTACACGCGAAGGATCTCACGCTCGAGCAGGCTGCGCTGCTCGCGGGGTTGCCACAGGCGCCGTCCGCGTACGACCCGCTCAACCGCCCCGACGCCGCAAAGGCCCGGCGGGCTGAGGTCCTCCGCGCGATGCTCCAGGCAGGCGACATCACCCGTGGCCGGTATCGACGAGCGATCCACACAGGGCTCGGCCTGAACCCGCAACAGACGCCGGGGCTTGCCGGCGAGTCGTACCTGACCGACTACATCACGAACCAGCTCGTGGACGAGTACGGCGCCGAGCGAGTGCGCCGCGGCGGCCTGCGGATCTTCACGACGCTCGACGCGAAGATGCAGACCCAGGCGACGCAGTCGATCATCGGCACGCTCGGCCGCAAGGGCGACCCGGCCGGCGCGGTGGTGTCGATCGAGCCGAAGACCGGCCAGATCCGGGCGATGGCCATCGCGCAGAAGGGGAAGCGCATCGCCTTCGACCTTCCGGTCAACGGCCACCGGCAGGCGGGGTCGACGTTCAAGATGTTCGCGCTGACGGAGGCCGTGCAGCGAAAGATCAATCCGTACTCCACGAAGTATCTGTCCGCGCCGTTCGACGGCCCCGACAACTGGCGCGTCGAGACGTTCGAGCACACGTACTCCGGCCGGATCCCGCTCACACAGGCGACGCTCGCCTCGGACAACACCGTGTTCGCGCGCCTCACGCTCGACCTCGGCCCGAAGCCGATCGCCAACCTCGCGCACCGGATGGGGATCCAGTCGCCGCTCAAGCCCGTCCCCTCGATCGTGCTCGGCGTGAACGCCGTGAGCCCGCTCGACCTCGCGACCGCCTACGCGACGCTCGCGGACGGCGGCGTCTGGCACGACCCGACAATCCTCACCAAGGTCGTCTTCCCCGACGGGCACACAGAGAACGCGTCCAAGCCGAAGGGGAAGCGGATCGTCGACTCGGACGTCGCGGCCGCGGTCACCAAGGTTCTCGAGGCGAACGTCAACTCCGGGACGGGAACCGCCGCAGCGCTCGCCGGCCGGCCCGCCGCGGGGAAGACGGGCACGACGGACAGCTTCGCGGACGCGTGGTTCGCCGGCTGGGTGCCTCAGCTCACGACCGTCTCCTGGGTCGGCTATCCCACGGGCGAGCGGCCGATGCGCAACGTGCACGGGATCGCCGGCGTCACGGGCGGCACGCTCCCGGCGCAGATCTGGCACACGTACATGACGGGAGCCCTAAAGGGGCAGCCGGTCCAGCAGTTCCCCAGCGCCGCAACACCGCCGTACAAGCGGTGGTGCGGTCGCTACCAGTTCGCGCGCACGTGGCGGGACGCCAAGAAGCAGGACGGCTGCAAGCACGAGGAAAAGCACCGGAAGAAGCACAAGCACGGGAAGAAGACCACCACAGGGAAGACCACGACGGAGAAGACCACGACTCGCAAGACGACGACCGTGCACACGACGACCCAGGTCACGACGCGGCAGACCACTACGGCGCCGCCGCCGACCACGACCACCAAGAAGCCGAAGCCGCCGCCGACCACGACGACGACGACAACAACAACGACACCCACGACGACAACAACGCCCGGAGAGCCCTGACCCGGACGCTGGCTAGACGCGCCGGGGGAACCAGGCGTCCCTGGCTCCCCCACCGCGGGGCGCGGCTAAGCCGCCTTCTTCCTCCCGAGCATCTTCGACCACCAGTCCTCCTCGTCGACCAGTGACGCGACGATCTTCGGCCCGCTGGGCCACCGCGGCATCGCGACGCGGCGCTGCTTCGTGAGCTCTTCGAGCACGGTCGCTCGCAGGGTGTGCAGCCGCTCGTGCTGCGCTTCCACGTCGCGGGCGAGCTCACGGCGCTCGGCCTCGCGACGAGCCACGTAGTACTCGACCTCGAGCAGGCTGTCCCTCGGGGTGATGCTCTCCTCGATGGTGCTGGACATGCGGCGCTCCTCCTCAACTCGCGGTACTGGTAGGACGCCGCAGTTGTCCTGGCCAGATCGTCGGCCGGAAGGGGGTCGCTAGCCATCCCTCGAACAAGCGTTTTTGCTCGGGGACCGCTGCATTCAAGTTCGATGCTTCTGGCGCCGATACAGGCCCCGTGACTTCACTGCGGCGGGTCGGGAATCGGGCATGAGCGCCTCTTCCGAAAGAGAGCGCATGCCGCAGCGCCAGCTCGGCGAGCTGATGACCGAGCTCGGGCTGATCAGCGAGGAGCAGCTCGCCACGGTGCTCGAGGTGCAGCAGCAGTCGAAGCGCCCACTTGGCCAGATCATCGTGGAGCTCGGCTTCGCGTCGGGCGCCGCGGTCGCGCACGCGCTGGCGATGCAGAGCGGCGGCGCCCTCCGCACCGAGTACGGGTTTGCGCTCGGTGCGCCGCCTGTGGAGGACGTCGCCGACCAGGACGAGACGGGCACCGCCCGCCTCCCGAAGCTACGGCTGGCGCCGACGGCCGTCGCGCCGGCCGAGCGGCCGAGCGTGGAGCCGAGCGACGTACCCGTCAAGGCCGAAGCCGTAGAGGAGCAGCCCGAGCCCGAAGCCGATCCCGTCGAGGAGCGGCAGCCCAAGGTGGAGGCCGTACCGGCAGAGGTCGAGCGGGACGAGATTGCGGAGCCCGAGGAAGTCATGGAGCTCGCAGAGCCCGAGACCGAACCGGAGCCCCAGGAGGACGCGCCCGAGGAAGTCGCGGAGACCCCGGCCGTCGAGGGCGATCCCGCGGAGCTCGAGGAGCTGCGCGGCGAGGTCGAGCGTCTCGAAGCGGCTCTCGCCGAGGAACAGGCCGCCGCGGGCGAGCAGGAGCGACTCCTCGCCGACATCGAACAGCTCGAGAGCGCCCTCGCAGAGACGCAGGCCGCACACGAGCAGAAGCTGGCCGAGCTGCGCGCCGAGCACGAACACACGAGCGCCGAGCTCGAGCGGCTTCAGACCTCGACTGCGGAGCAGGAGAGGCTCTCGGCCGACGTCGAGAGACTCGAGGCGGCCCTCGCCGACACGCACACGACGAACGAGCAGTACCTGAGCCGCTTGCAGGAGGAGCACGAGCGCGCGACGACCGAGATCGAGCGCCTGCAGACCGCCCTGACCGAGGCGTCCGACGAGCGCGAGCAGCAGCTCGCTCGCCTGCAGGAGGAGCGCGCCGAGGTCGCCGCCGAGTTCGAGCGCCTGCAGACCGCCCTCGCCGAGGCGCGGTCCTCGGGGGCGGAGCACGAGCGCCGCCTCGCCGAGGAACGGGAGCAACGCGCCGGAGAGCGCGACGAGCTCGTCGCCCAGCGCGACCGCGTCCAGGAAGAGCTCGGGGACGCGCTCGAGCGGCTCACCGCCGCCGGTCACGCCACCGAGGAGCGCGACAGGCTTCGTGCCGAGATCGAAGCGCTCGGGTCAACCCTCGCCGACACGCGGACCGCGCACGAGGAGCAGCTCGACGGCCTCCGCGCTGCGCTTGCGGAGTCGCAGGCTTCGACAGCAGAGCACGAGCGCCGGCTCGCCGAGCAGCAGGGAAGGCACGCCGAGGAGCGGAACGAGCTCGCCGCGCAGAGCGAGCGGCTCCAGGAGGAGCTCGGCGGGGCACTCGAGCGGCTCGCGCTGGTCGGCCACGCCGCCGAGGAGTGCGACGAGCTTCGGGTACAGGTCGAGCAGCTCCGGGACGATCTCGCCGAGACGACGGAGCGCTCCGAGGCAGAGCTAGGCGCTCTCGCCGAGGAACGCGCCAACCTGACTGCCGAGCTCGCGGACGCGCGGGAGCTGCTCCAGCAGGCCGAGCGCGTGCGGGAGTCGCAGATCGCGCTCGAAGCAGAGCGCGACCGGCTCGTCGCCGAGCTCGAGCAGCTCCGGGTCGTCGCCGCCGAGGCCCAGGCCGAGGCCGAGGAGCGGTCGAAGCTGCTCGCCGAGGAACAGGATCGCCATCACGCCGAGCGCGAGACGCTCCTCGCTCAGCGCACCGTGCTCGAAGAGGAGCTCGGCTCCTCCATCGAGCAGCTCGCCGCCACCGCTGCCGCCTCCGACGCGCGCGAGGCGCGGCTCCAGGTCGATTCCGAGCGGCTCCTCGAGGCCCTCGACGCCATCCGCGAGCTCGCGGCCGAACTCGTCACCGGCGCAGACGATCCTCCGGAGGAGGAGCTCGAGGCCGTGGCCGTCGAGGAGGTGCCGGAGTCCGAGCCGGAGAGCGATGAGCCTCAAGCGGACACCTCGGGCGGAACCGAGGAGATCGACTACTCCC
>JBKPLL010000055.1:0-36128 GCA_046731605.1 Actinomycetota bacterium
ACACAGAGCACTAGTCGTCGGCAGCGTCAGATGTGTATAAGAGACAGACCCACCTGTGTGCGGCGGCGAAGTGACGAGACCGCCGCGCTGGCCACCGTGAGTGCAGCCACGCCACCGGTGATGATCGCAGCCTTCATTGCCGTCTTCGTTCCGACGCTATCGCCGAGGGTGCTGAGCGAACGGCTGATCGGCTCGAAGAGCTCCTCCGGCCTGCTTTTCCCGCGACGGAGTCTCACGATCGCGCTCCCTCACGGGCCCGCTGACGCGCGGCCTTGGTGATCACGTCCACAAGCTCGTCCTTCGTCATGTTCGTGCGCGTCTCGATACCAATACTGGCTGCGAGCTGCGCCAGCTCCGGCTTCTTGTAGGCATCGAGACCATCGGTGGCATTGAGTTCACGTGCTGTTTCCCGGGCTCGACTAGCCGCTTGTTCGCGAAGCTGCTCTGCCGTCTGAACACGCGCCTCGGCGTCGGCGGCCTGCTGCTTCGCTTCGTTTTGCAGTTGTTCGGCCTGCCGCTCGGCCTCGTCGGCGGCCGCGCGCGCGGCTTCGGCGGCCTCGTCCGCCAGCCTTCGCGCCTCGCCCAGTGCATGGGTGGCCTCTTCGAGTAGCTCTTCCGCTCGCTGCCGCGACTCCTGAGCCTCGCTCTCGGCCCCCGCAATCTCGTTCTCGACCCCTTCTGCGACTTCCTGGCGTCTCTGCTTCGCGTCGGCCTCGGCGTCAGCTCGCTCGCGCTTGACCAATTCCTCGGCGGCTCTCTCGGCCTCTTGCACTCGCTGCTTCACGTCACGGTCTGTCTCGCGCTCGACGTTCTTGATCTGAGTGCGCCCCTGTTCGCTCACAGTGCGAGCTCGATTCGCGGCCGCTTTCGACTCGCGCGCGGCCTCCACCGCACGAGCCTCAGCTTCCCGGGCGTTTTCAGCTGCATCACGCGCCCGCCTGGCGCGGATCTCGACCGAGTCACCAACCGGCGCAGCATCGACTACCGCGGCTGCTACCTGGCGGCCTTTGTCGCGCACCCCTACCGCAGCGTCACCGATCGCGCCGGTCGGTTTCACGACCCGCGACAGCAACCAAACCGCATTCGACGGCATCTCCCGAAGACCCATTCGCGTTCGCTCGAGCACGGACCTCACCCTCCACGGTCGAAAAACTCCAGACTGCTCCGACCGCCCTTCCCGTCCGAGCCTGTTAGAAACTCGTCGCCTGCGGCCGTTCCACCCGTCGCCCCCGGGGGCCTGCCCGCGCAACCCCGGTTTCCGGTCAGTCCCGGCCGGGAAGCTGGGCATGCAACGACCAGAGGGATACGAGGAGGATTCGACGATGGATGTCCAAGCATTTTCGCAGCGCGTCATTGACCTGGCGGAGCGCCTCTCGGATGTGGCTGACGCCGCGACCGGAAAGCACCGGAGACACCCAAGCGCGGTCACGCGATGGCTCGTGCTGCCAGCGACGGGCGCCGGCCTGTACGCACTCGCCAAGAGTGACTTTCTCAGCCAACAGGCGAAGGCTGTCGTGGAGGAGGCCAGGACGCTTGCGTCGGAGCTGCCCGACGATCTCGTGACAAGTGTCCGTCAAGCCTCGCAATCGTCGACGAAGACTTCGTCCTCAGCAACCGGAAACTCGTCCGCAAGCGCGCGACGGCGAACGAGTCGCAGTAGTGGTCAACAGCGTCAGCGGACCACCTCTGCGAGCAGGCGCACAAGCCGTAGCTAGCCTCCCGAGCCGGATCCAGCGCAGAAGGGCGAACACGCCAGGTGCGCGCGCCCTTCTAGCCGCTCGCGACCGCGACCTCGCCGGGCGCGTCGTCCCGGTGACGCAGTAGCACCGCGGCGAAGAGGAGTCCGCCGAGCGTGAGCAGTGCCGGGAGGGCGACGAAGAACGGCCCGAGCGCGACGTGCCGGAGGAGGTAGCCGGCCGCGATGAAGCCGAACGGCCCGGCCATGGTGGCGACCGTCATCACGGCCGTCATCACCTTGGGGCGCAGCGCCTCGGGCGTCCGCACGGTCAGGATCCCGATGACCGGCGCGTTCACGAGGGGCGTGAAGAACGCGAACCCGCCGATGATGACCACCGCGGCGGGCCAGGGGGTCGTCGGCGAGAGCAGGAAGAGCGGCAGCGGCATGGCGACGATCGCCAGCGCCGCCAGCTTGAGCAACTGCACCTTCTGCGTGATCTGCTGGGCGACGATGGCGCCGGCGAGCGCACCGATCCCGAAGCCGGCGAAGAGGTAGCCGAGCACGTGCGCGTTCGCGTCGTAGCGGAAGAACGCGATCGCCTGGACGCCGAGGACGATCCCCTGCGCCACGAAGTTGATCACGCAGGCGGCGATCATCATCGGCCCGAGCAGGGAGTCCCCGAGCAAGAACTTCAGGCCGGCGAGCACGCCCTTCTGCTGCGCCGCGGCCTCGACGCGCTTGCCCGCGCGGACGACGGTGAGGATCACGAGGAAGGAGAAGACGTACGAGCAGCCGTCGACGACGAGCACCGTGGCCGGAGTCGTGGCCGCGATCAGCAGGCCGGCGACCACGGGCCCCGCGAGCTGCGTCAGCTGGTTCGCGCCCGACAGGATGGCATTGACGCTCGCGACCGCCTGCTCGTCCTCGCCGGCGACCTCGGGGACGACGAGCCGCGACGAGGCAAAATAAGGAGCGGCGAAGATCCCGATCGCGAACGTCGTCCCGAGCAGCCCCGCGAAGGACAGGTGCCCGGTGCTGTGGAGGATGGGGATGACGAGCATCAGCGGCCCACGCGCGGCGTCCGAGACGAGCATCGTCTTCTTGGCACCGAGCTTCGCCATCACCGTGCCGGCCGGGATGCCGAAGATCGCAATCGGCAGCATCTCCGCGGCGAGAACCCAACCCATCTTGGCCGTCGAGCCGGTCGTGGCGAGCACGAACCACGGCAGGGCGACGAACGTCATGGCCGAGCCGGTCAACGACACGAGCTCGGCGGCGAGCAGTCCGATGAGCGAGCGGTTCCTCAGCACGCCGGGTAAAATAAAACGTACGTACGGTTTTGTCAAGTGGCTAGGATTTCCTGCCCATGCCGAAAGTGACCCAGGAGCATCTCGACGCCCGCCGCAAGGAGATCCTCGACGGCGCCCGGCGCGCATTCGCCGAGCACGGCTACGAAGGCGCAACGGTGGCTCGGCTCGAGCAGGCGACCGGCATGTCGCGCGGCGCGATCTTCCACTACTTCGAGAACAAGAACGACCTGTTCGTCGAGCTCGCGATGGAGATGAACACCCGCTTCGGCGACATCCTGCTCGAGCGGGGCCTCGACGACGCATTCCGTGCCTTGACGGCGGAGAACCCGGAGTGGATCGCCGTCCTGATCGAGACCCAGAGCCGGATGCGCTACGACGAGGACTTCGTTCGCCGGTTCGAGGCGAAGGCGGCCGACGCCAGTCCCCGAATTCGCGACTGGTTCCACGACCAGCAAGCCGCGGGAACGCTCCGCGACGACATCTCGTGGGAGGAGCTCGGACGGTTCGCGACGGCTCTCCTCAACGGCCTCGCACTCCGCATCGCCGGCGGGGACCCGTTCGACATCGAGGCGATGGTGCAGCTACTCGGGGACGCGATCGAGCCGCGGCGGCCGAGTAAGAGCCGCTCTCGAGCCGTGGCCAAGACCGCGAAGTGAGCAGCGAGTGGAGCTAGCCGGACTCGAACCGGCGACCTCCTGGGTGCGATCCAGGCGCTCTCCCAACTGAGCTATAGCCCCGCGGCGGCTCAGTGTAGCTCGGCGGCTCTTCGCTTCTCGTCCAGCTTTCCGGCCCGGATCGTCTCGGCCATGTCCTTCGACTCCTCCCGGTAGACGCTCCCGTCCTCGAACTCGATCCACGGGAACTTCTTCTGACCGGTCTTCTCGATCGTCCGCTCGCGGCTCGAGCTTTTGAACGACGACCCCTCCTGGACGACCTCGTACTCGACACCCGAGTCGTCCAACGCCTTTTGGACACGCCAGCAGGGGTGTCCCCCCAACTTCGCCCACATGACGCTACAGCGGTGCAGCTTCACTGCCATTGGATCCTCCTTGGGCCGCGACGACGGTCCTACGATACGAGGATGCGCGCCGTTTTCGAAATCCGGCCGCCGGCCTGGGGCGAGACGCTCGCGATCCTCCAGTCGGTGAGCCTCCCGGACGGACCGTCGGAGGTGCGGGGTCGGGTGGTGGACGTGCGCGACGAGCGCGTGACGCTCGACTTCCCGGCGCTCGAAGGAGAGACGACCGCCGAGCAACTCCTCGCCGCCTGTGTCGCCGGCGAGTGGGCCGATCGCGGCGACTTCGAGTCCTGCCGACTCGTCGAGATCGAGTGGCCGGAGGCCTTGCCGGGGCCGGCGTTCCCGGCCCCGCCCGGCGTCTCGGTCGGCGCGATCGTCAAGCCGGCGCTCGGGTTGACGCCGGCGGACGCAGCCGCAGTCGCGGCGGAGCTCGCAGCCGGCGGCGCCGTCCTCGTCAAGGACGACGAGCTGCAGCGGTCGTCGCCCGAGCGGGTTCGCGCGATCCACGCGGCGATCCCGGAGGACGTCCTCTACGCGGCGAACGTCACGGGCGCGAACGACGACGCAATCGTCGAGGCCGGAGCGCGAGCGGTGATGGTCAACGCCTTCCTCGCCGGGCTCGGCTCGATCGGGCGGCTGCGGGCGTATGGTCTGCCGATCTTCGTCCACCGGGTCGGCTCGGCGTTCCTGCGCCGCGGCGGGCCAGTCTCGGTCTCCGCGCACGTCCTTGCGGAACTGACCCGGCTGCTCGGCGCCGACTACGTCCAGGTCGGGTCGTTCTCGCCGCGCACCTTCGACACCGACGAGGAGGTGAGGGAGCAGATCGCGGCCGCGCGCCCGGCGACGGCAGTGCTCGGCGGCGGCGTCGGCGCCGGGAACGCCCGCGAGCAGCTCGAGCGGGCGGGCACGCGCGACGGTGTGATGCTTCTCCTCGGCTCTGGGGCGTACGCCCATCCGGACGGCCCGCGCGGCGGGGTCGCAGCCACGGCCGAAGCGATCCGTTAGGCGGCGAAGAGCGTCAGGTCTGGCTCGCGCTCGCCGCGCAGAACGGCGAGGTCGACGGCGACGCACCGGATGTCCCGCGACTCCGCAAGCGCCACCGCCTGCGGCTTGAGCCGCTGGGCCACGAGGATCCCGCGGCAACCGGCTTTGGCGGGGTCGCGGCGGATGAACTCGAGGTAGCGCGTGAGCTGCTCGACGGCCTCGATCGTCGCGATCCGCTTGACCTCGACCGCGACCCATTCGGCGTCTTCGTCGTGGCACATGAGGTCGACCGGGCCGATCTCCGTCTGCCATTCGCGCCGCACGAGCGTCAACGGCTCGCCGAGCGCCTCGGGCGCTGCCGCGAGGGCCTCTTGCAGGTCGCGCTCGACGCCGTCCTTCTGCAGCGCCGCCGACTCCCCCATGTCGTGCCTCACGTCGCTCAGCACCTCGAGCAGGCGGATCTCGAGCGCGTCCTCGCTCTTGGGCTTCGTCACGACGAGCCGCTCGCCCTCGTCGGCGATGAAGGTGGGCGCCGTCATCCAGTTCAGCGGCTTGTACCCGCCGGCGTCGTCGTGGACGAGCACCGAGCCGTCGCCCTTGAGGATGAGGAGCCGCACAGCCTCGGGCAGGACCGCCGAGAGGCGGCCGGAGTACGTGACTTCACAGCGGGCGACGATGAGGCGCACGCCGCGCAACCTACTGTCCCTTTCGGACACGTCCGGTGTCTGACACCGGCCGTGTCCCTTTCAGCCGGTGCGCTCGACGCGCGAGCCGCCGACGGTCGCTTCTTCGCCGTCGTCGAAGCGAACCCAGGCCTTGCCGTTGCCGTCGTAGTCGGGCGACCAGACGAGGAGCGTGGCGTCACGACCACCGACCCGGACGCGCTCGCTCCCCTCCTCCTCCACGCCGCTCCAGACTCGGATGAAGGGGTTCTCGCGACGCTCGCGCCCGATCGTCGTCTCGTCCGCGTGCCCCGGGAGGACACGCGTCGTGTCAGGCAGATCGAGGAGGACGTTCATCACCGACCGCCGCACCGTCGCCACGTCCCCGCCGCCGACGGCGTCGCGGAACAGCGTGTCCCCCGTCGCGACCACGCCGTCGTCCAGCACGAACGACAGGCCGTCGTCGGAGTGCCCGGGCGTCGCGAGTGCCCGCACCTCCAGGTCGTCCCATTTCCACTCGCCGGGCTCGGAAAGCACGGGGATCGAGTAGCGGCGCACGAGGTCGTCCTCGTTCTCGATGTGGTCGTGATGCGCGTGCGTGCGGAGGATCGCGACCGGCGTCACTCCCCAGCGCTCGACCGCCTCGGTCAGCGGCGCGACGTCGGCCCCGGAGTCGACGAACACCGCCGGCCCGCCCTCGGTTGCGACCAGGAACGCGTTGCTGAGCCAGTCGGGATGCATGCTCTTCTCCACGAGCATGGCGGTAACCTAACTGTGTTCCCCCACGAGGAGGATTGATGGCGGGCCTGTGGTCACGGACGACGACGGTCGTCAAGGCGAAGTACTCGAAGCTGCTCAACCGGGCCGAGAACCCGACCGAGACGCTCGACTACTCGTACGAGCAGATGCTCCAGCAGCTGCAGAACGTCAAGCGCGGCACCGCGGACGTCGTCACCTCGAAGAAGCGGCTCGAGCTGCAGCAGCAGAAGCTCGAGCAGAACGTCGTCAAGCTCGAGACCCAGGCACGGCAGGCCGTGGCCGCGAACCGTGAGGACCTCGCCCGGCAGGCGCTCGAGCGCAAGACCCTCGCGCAACAGCAGCTGCAGGACATGGACGGGCAGGTCAAGCAGCTCGAAGACCAGCAGGAGAAGCTCGTCGCGGCGCAGCAGCAGCTCGAGACCCGCATCGAGTCCTTCCGCTCGCAGAAGGAAGTGCTCAAGGCGCAGTACTCCGCCGCCGAGGCCCAGGTGAAGGTGGGCGAGGCAGCGACCGGGATCGGCCAGCACATGCAGGACACCGGCCTGGCCATCCAGCGCGCAAAGGACAAGACCGAGGAGATGCAGTCGCGCGCGGCGGCGATCGACGAGCTCACCTCTACCGGCGCGCTCGAGGACTTCACCGCCGGCGATCAGACGCAGCTCGACCGCGAGCTCGCGCAGATCTCGTCCGCCTCGCAGGTCGATGACGAGCTCGCGAAGCTCAAGGCGGAGGTCGGCTCCGGCACGCCGCAGAAGGAGATCGCATCCGGTGCCGACGAGCCCGCTGCCCCGGCCGCTGACACCGAGCCCGCGGCTCAGCCGGCCGAGGAAACCACCGAGTCCTGACCCGCTTCGGCGACATCCTCTTCGGCCGGAAGAAGCTCCAGGGGCCGGCCGCCGAGAGGCTGTTCGCGCTGTCGACCGCCGCGGTCACGCTCGACACGGACTGCGGACTCAAGACCGCCGCCGACTCTGCGCTCATCTTCAAGCCGCTCTCGGCGGGAGAGTTCAGCGCGAGCGAGAGCGACGCAGAGGAGCTGCTACGCGGGATCGCCCGGGACTCCGGCTCCACGATCGACCGCAAGTCCGACTCGTTCGGCTTCGAGTGGGTGATCGTCCACGATGCCCAGCTCGAGGACCAGGTCGCCGGCGTCCACACGCTCGCGTCCGAGCTCGAGGATCACGGCTTCGGCGGACAGCTGCTCGCCGCCGCCTTCCGCTTCGAAGCCTCTTCGCCCGACCCGGGCCACCCCGTCTACTGGATCTACGGCTTCAAGACCGGCACGTGGTGGCCGTTCGTGCCGACAGGCAAGAAGCAGGAACGGGACAACGCGCGGGAGCTCGAGTTGAAGGCGAAGCTCGAGAAGGAGCTTCCCATCGAGCCCGATCTCAGCAAGTGGCTGGCGCTGTTCGACGCGCCGATCTAGTAGTCGGGCGAAGAGCTGCGCTCTTCGCCCGGAGAAATATCGAACTCCGCGCGTCGGGCTCAAGTCTGGTTCACGCGTCTCGAACCGTCTTGCCCCAAGGCGGCGGCGTAACGGGACGTTACGACGCCGCGGAGTAGCGAGCGTGCACGCGCAGCCTGCGCGCTCGCGACGGAACATGCGCCCGAACCTCAGCGGGCCGATGTGTCCTCAGCACGGAGCCAACCGGAGACGGCGCTCTCCCGTTGGCGGAGTTCCCTTCAGATGGCTCGAAAGCGAAGCTTTCGAGTCAGACAGCCTTGCCCATCTCGCGGGCGATCTCGCTGAGGGCGGCGAGCCGCTTCTCGAGCGGCGGGTGATCCATCATCCACTCGCTCATGCTCGTCTTCCAGTTCGTCGGGATGATGAAGAAGGCGTTCATCCCCTGCACCTCGCGCAGGTCGCGCTGCGGGATCTGGGCGATGTGGCTCGAGATCTTCTGCAGCGCGCTCATCAGGTTCTCGGGCGCGCCGGTCATGATCGCGGAGCCGCGGTCGGCCGCGTACTCGCGGTAGCGCGAGATCGTCCGGATCAGGATGAAGCTGATCGCGTACACGATGACCGAGACGAGGAAGACGATCAGCCAGACCGGCACCTGGTTGTTGTTGCTGTCGCGGTTGCCGCCGCCGAAGCCCCCGAACATCCCGGCATAGAGGCCGAAGCGGGTGAGCATTGCGGCGAGCATCGCGAAGAAGCTCGCCACCGTCATGACGAGGACGTCGCGGTTCGCAACGTGCGAGAGCTCATGCGCAAGGACGCTCTCGACCTCCTGCGGCTCGAGCCGCCGCCAGAGTCCCGTCGTCACCGCGACCGCCGCGTGCTTCGGGTTCCGGCCGGTCGCGAACGCGTTCGGCACGTCTATGTCGATGACAGCGATGCGAGGCTTCGGAAGGTTCGCCATCGCGCAGAGCCGCTCCACCATCGCGTGCAGCTCGGGCGCCTGCTCGGCCGAGACGACCTTCGCACCGGAGGCCGCGAGGGCGAGCTTGTCCGAGGTGTAGTACTGGAAGAAGCCCATGCCGACGACGATCAGGAGCATCGGCACGAGCCCGACGTTGAGGAAGTAGAAGAGGGCGACTCCGAAGAAGACGTAGAGGAGCCCGAGCAGCCCACTCGTGAAGAGCATCCGCAGCGAGAGGCCCCGATCGCGTCCGAAGTTTTTGCGTTGCATGGCTCCCATGGTACTGAGCGGGGTTGCTCCACCGGTTCCCGCGTCCGCGGGTCTTAGCGGTTCATTAGAGTCCTGCGCGGTGCGCCACCCAGCAGTCATCGCCACTGCCGTTGTGCTCGGCGCGATCATGCTTGCAGGCTGCGGTTCCCAGGGAACCGCCTCCCCGACGCCGAACACCGTGGTCGGCACAGTCGCGACGACCTCGAGCTCCCCGGTCGTCCCGGCGTCCAAGATCAAGGGCGACTCGAAGAAGGGCAGCTCGGTGTTCGCGAGCAGCGGCTGCGGCGGTTGCCACACGCTCGCGGCCGCGCACTCCAGCGGCACCGTCGGGCCGAATCTCGATCAGCTGAAGCCCGATTACCAGGCAGTCGCCGCGCAGGTGACGAACGGCGGCGGCGCGATGCCGGCGTTCAAGTCGCGGCTCAGCGCGCAGCAGATCGCCGACGTATCCGCCTACGTGGTCGACTCGACCGGCGGCACGGCGCCGTAGAGCTACCACCTGGGTTTCCAGCGCGCGTCGGCGCCTTCGCGCTCGACCTCGACCGGACGCTGATCGCCGAGGACGGCGTGCTGCACTCGCGCACGCGGGAGGCGCTCGCGCGGACGCGCGCCACCGGAACTCACGTCGTGGTGGTCACCGGGCGGATGTTCCGGGCGGTCCACCCGTACCTCGAGCAGGCGGGGCTCGACGATCTCGTCGTCTGCTACCAGGGCGCCGTCGTCGCCGACCCTGCGACCGGCGAATTCCTCCTCCACGTCCCGATTCCCCTGGCCGAGGCGCGCGAGGCGATGGACGCCGTGCTCACAGCGGGCTTCCATCTCAACTGCTACCTCGACGACCTCCTCCACGTCGCGGAGGTGACGCCGGAAGCGCGCCGTTATGCCGACTTCCAGCACCTCGAGATCCACGCCGTCGGCGACCTCCGCAAGTGGCTCGACCGCGACCCGACGAAGCTCGTCGCAGTCGGCGATCCCGAGGCGCTCGACAAGCTCGAGGCGGAGCTCGAGCCCCGTTTCGCAGGACGGCTCTTCATCTCCAAGTCCCTGCCGTACTTCCTCGAGTTCGCACACCCGGACGTGAGCAAGGGCAGCGGGCTCGAGTTCGTGGCAGGCCGGCTCGACTGCCGGCCGGAGGAGACCGTGGCGTGCGGCGACGGCGAGAACGACCGCGAGCTCCTCGACTGGGCCGGCTTCGGGGTCGCCGTCGCAAACGCACACGCGGACGTGCTGGCACGTGCCGACCTCGTCGTTCCCTCGGTGCAGGAGGAAGGCGTCGCTGTTCTCCTCGAGGCCTACCTCGCATTCTCGGCCGCCGACCGCTCCCGCCGGGCGGAGCCCGGCTCCGCGGCCGGCTGAGCCCGCTGACCGCACGGTCGCTTCCGGGGCCGTGCAGCCGGCAATGTCCCCTTCGCGCCGTACGCTCAGCGGGATCCCGAGAATGCGAGGAACTTAGACTCAGCGGCGTGATCGACGCCCGCGCCGCCCGCACTGACCCGGACGAGTTCCGGCGCCGACTCGCGCGCAAGGGCGCCGCCGAAGCGTTCGCTGCCTGGCTCGCCGCCGATCAACGCTGGCGCGAGCTCGTGCCGCGCGTCGACGAGCTCCGCTCACGCACGAAGGTCAAGGGCAAGCCGACACCGGAGCAGCTCGAGGAGTTGCGCGGCATCAAGGAGCAGCTTCAACAGGTCGAGCACGAGCTCGCCGAGGCGGAGGCTGCACGAGACGAAACGCTGGCGCAGGTGCCGAACCCTCCCGACGACTCCGCTCCCGACGGGTTCGCCGAAGAGGACGCCGAGGAGCTCCGCCGGGTCGGTGACCCCCCGGAGCTGACCGAGGCGAAGGAGCACATCGAAATCGGCCGATTCGACATGGAGCGCGCGGCTCGTCTCTCCGGCTCCCGCTTCGGGTTCCTGGTCGGCGACACCGCGCTGCTCGCGCTCGCGCTGTACGGCTTCGCACTCGATACCGCGGTGAAGCACGGCCACACCCCGATGCTGCCGCCGGTACTCGTCCGCGAGGAGGCGATGTACGGAACCGGGTTCTTCCCCACGGAGCGGTCGAACATCTACGCGCTCGAGGCGGACGAGCTGTATCTGACCGGAACCTCCGAGGTCGCTCTCGCCGGACTGCACACGGGCGAGATCCTCGAAGAGCTACCGCTCCGCTACGCGGCGTACTCCACGAACTTCCGGCGCGAGGCGGGAGCCGCGGGCAAGGACACACGCGGCATGTTCCGAGTCCACCAGTTCAACAAGGTGGAGCTGTTCGTCTTCTGCGACCCCGCGGCGTCGGCCGACGAGCACGAACGGCTCCTGGCGATCGAGGAGGAGATCCTCCAGGCACTCGGCCTTCCGTACCGCGTTGTCAACGTCGCCGCCGGAGACCTGGGAGCCCCCGCGGCGAAGAAGTACGACATCGAGGGCTGGTTCCCGTTCCAGGAGCGTTATCGCGAGCTGACCTCGGCCTCGAACACGACGGACTTCCAGGCGCGCCGCCTCGGAATTCGCCACCGGGTCGGAAGCGACCTCGAGCCGGTGCACACCCTGAACGGGACGGCGACCACCGATCGAACGGTGCTCGCGATCCTCGAGAACTTCCAGGGCGAAGTGCCGGACGTGCTGCGCGACTACGGCGCGCCCGAGCGCATCACGCCCTAGCCAGCCACGCCTTCGCGAGCCGCTTCTGCGCGCGCGTGAGCCACGCCTCCTCGACGAGGTCTCGCAGCTCCTCACGGTCGAGCCGGCCGAGGTCGGAGATCCGCACGAGGACGGCGGGATACCCGTTCCAGTGCGGCGTCGTGAAGTAGATCCCGCGGGCATCGGAGAGAAGCAGCTCCTTCACGCCGAGATCGGCTACGCGGAAGGCCAGGACGTCGGTCAGGCGCTGGCCGGTCTCGGCGTCGACGGCGTCCTTCCGCGGCCCGCGATGGAAGCAGAACATCTTCCCGTGCACGTTGTAGACGGGCCGCCCGTCCTCGACCTCTTTCGTCGCCTCGGGCATCGCGAGTGCGAACTCGTCGAGATCCTTCATCGTCGCCACGGCTGCGACACTAGATCGCGCGGCGGGGTGCCGGAGCGGTCTAACGGGACGGTCTTGAAAACCGTTGAGCCTCACGGCTCCGTGAGTTCGAATCTCACCCCCGCCGCCTCTTGGCTGCGCCGAATCCCGCTCTACAAGCGCAGTCCGCGTCCGAGTGGGCGGGCCTCGCCTCAACCGCCTGAAGCCGCTAGAAACCGCTCCAGATTGGCGCTCATGGCGCGCGACTGGCGCGCAGTCCATAAGCTCGATTCGCGTTGCGCCTGCTACGCCGTGGCCGACCACCGACCGACTTTGAACTCCTGAAGGAGATCTACGAGCGCCACCGCAGCGACTTCAGAGCGACTGCTGACGAGCGGAGTTCGAAGATCCTTGTCCCGATCGGAATCCTGGAGATCGCCAGCCACTTCGGCGTCGATGGGAGACAGCATCTTCGGGCGCCTCTACTACCACCTTGATCGGGAGTACGGCGAGCCCAAGCCCCAGACGGAAGCCCGCGGAAGGTGTTCTTCGCGCCGGTTGCTGGCGCAGACGCGAACTGCGTGAACTTCCCGCTCCTCGAGGCAGTGCTCGCCAAGCTGTGGGAGCAGCATCGACGCGACTCCGTCGCTCTCTGGACGGCTGCTCTTTCGATCGGTATCGCGCTCGCGGCGTTGCTCGTCTCGATCTTCTCGTAGCCGGAAGCGCCCTGGGCTAGGCCGCCTCGACCTGTAGCAGCCCGACGAACGGCGATTCGTCCTCTCCATCGAACACCACGACATCAGGACGCGCGGAATTTCTGGCCGGCGCCGGAGGTGACGGCCGAGCGGGCGCTCGCGCGCCTGCGGATTCGCGTTTACGTTGCTACTCTGCCCCGCTGCTGGGGGAACGAATGACCTTTTCGTCGCTGGTCGTGCCGGCGGCGGGCTACTACTTCAGGGGGAGCAGATGAAGACGCACATCCGCGACGGTCGTCGGGCTATGGTCGCGGCCGTAGGCTTGACAGCACTCGTTGTCTTGCTTGCGGCGACTGGAGGCTCAGCCGCTGCAGGCAGCCGCCAGAACGTGATTGTCGGCTATTCGGGATCGGACAGTGCAGCGCGCTCGCTGGTCGCGAAGTATGGTGGCACGGTTAGCCACCAGTTTGGTGCGATCAACGCCGTGGCGGCGTCGCTCGATTCCGCTCGTGTCGCCGACCTGGCTCGGAACGGCGGCGTTCGGTACGTCGAGAAGGACGCGCCTCGCACCGCAATGGGGCTGTCGGAACTCGCTAATACGCAGCTCGTGCCGGACGCCTCGAACGGGCTGTACGGGCTCGTGATGACGAATGAGTATCCGGCTCCGCTGGGCTACACAGGCTCAGGCGCTATGGCCTGTATCGCCGACACGGGAATCGACGTCAACCACCCGGACATCAAGGCGAACTACCTGGGTGGATATGACGCGATCGACCTCGATAACAGCCCCGATGTGGGGAACGACATCCACGAGCAGCACGGGACGCACACAACCGGGACGGTCGCCGGGGTCGACAACGGCAAGGGGATCGTAGGCGGCGCCCCGGGGAACAAATTCCTCGAGGCTCGGGTCCTGCACTGGGACGGGACGAACAACACCGGCGAGACGAGTCAAGTGATGGCCGGGGCGCAGTGGCTCTCCGACCACGGCTGCCGTGTGATCAACATGAGCCTCGGCGGCGGTGACAAATCGCGCGCGGAGGAGGATCTGTACAACGACTTGTTCGTCAACGGCGCTGGCGGCAAGGGAACGCTCATCGTTGCTTCGTCCGGCAACGATTCCGCTCGCCAGGTCTCGTATCCGGCCGGATACGCGAACGTGCTGGCCGTCGGAGCCCTGAACCCAGACCGCTCCGTGGCGAGCTTCTCCAATCGCGGTTCCGCCCTCGACCTCTCGGCCCCCGGCGTCGACGTCGCCTCGTCGGTGCCGACCGGCACTGGTCATGACGCCGCAGTCGGCGACATCACCGCCTTGTCGGCTGAGTTCGGCGGTGCGACCAGCACGAAGGGTGTGACGGGCACGCTGGTCGACTGCGGGCTCGCGCTCACACCGACGGACTGCCCCGCAGCCGTATCCGGCAACATCGCGCTCATCTCGCGCGGCTCGGCGACGTTCGCCTCCAAGGTCGAGAACGCGATGTCGCGCGGTGCAAAGGCGGCCGTGATCTACAACAACGTCGCCGGCTCGCTGAATGCCACCCTCGGCACCGACACGACCTCCACGGGGAAGGCATGGATCCCAGTGGTCACGGTCACGCAGGCGCAGGGCGCCACCCTCGTGGGGCAGGCGGGAACGACCACGACGGTCTACAGCATCCCGACCTCCTGGGACTACATGAGCGGCACGTCCATGGCGGCCCCGCATGTCACCGCAGCCGCGGCGCTCGTGCTGTCCGCCAAGCCGAGCCTGAACTCGACGCAGCTGACCAGCATCCTGACGAGCACCGCGACCGACCTCGGCCCGGCCGGCTTCGACCCGACGTTCGGCTACGGCCTGGTCAACGCGAAGGCCGCAGTTCAGCAGGCACTCGCAACGCCGTAGCACCACGTCGTTCGTGAGCGAGGGGCGGCGCCAAGCCGCCCCTCGCCAAATGACCGGGCGTCTTTTGTCACGTGGCCCGCTTTCAGCAGCATCCCGCGGCAGGACCAGCCAAGCGGCCACAGAACGCTAGGGCGCCAGGGGTATCAGCGGGTCAGGTGAGAGGACGCTCGCCCAGGTCAGCGGCCTAGCCTCAGAGTCGTGACGCACCCCTTCGAGCAAGAAGCGGCCGCATGGGTTGTCAGCGAGATCGAGCGGCTGCGGGTTGTCAGCGAGATCGAGCGGCTGCGGAACCTCTCCTATGACGACCTGCTAGCCCTCGAAGGTCAGCGGGAGCATCGGCCGATGGAAACGGCCGATGGGACGACGCTCGGCATGGAGACGCAGGTCTTTCGGGACGACCAGGAACGAAGGAACCTCCGCGTCATGGTGGACGTGTGGGATCCGTCGAAGCGCATCTCCGGGAGCGTCGTGAGGGCCGACTTCATCCGGGCACCGGACGGGTCCTTCGTCCGCGAATAGACGACCGCCGTCAGGGGTCATTCCGGAACACTGGCCCACGTCAAGGCCTCTGTCTGGTAGGCTGTCTAGAGGTACTAGACATGGATCCGCTTGATCAGGCCAAGAAGCTGCGCGAGGAGTACGAGCGAGCGCTCGACGCCGCCGAGTCTCGCCGCGCCGCCTACCACGAGGCGGTGCTCGAACTCCACCGCAGCGGCAAGCCACTGCGGGAGATCGCTAAGGAGCTTGGCCTGTCGCACCAGCGGGTGCATCAGATCGTGAGTGGCGAGTCGCCGCGGCGACGCAACCTCGGGAGGGTTGCGGGCGGTATAGGTGGTGTCCTCGTCCTCATCGCAGCGATTGCGGCCGCTGTCTGGATTCAGAGCTACCAGCCAATCGCCTTCGGCCGGCTCGACGTTGTTCCAACCGGTTCCTACAACACGGTCGGAGAGAAAGGCCAGGTCGCGTGGGTCGGGTACCGCAAGGGCATCGGCGGCGGCCCCAACCGACCGTTCTTCGGCGTCACGCTCCAGAACACCGGCCCGTTCACCGTGAGGTTGGAGCGCCCCACTTACAGGTACGGGCCTGACCTCCCGGTTCTCCGAGGGTGGTCCTCGCGACTGTTGATGGCTCGCTATACCCGCGTCAAGGAGACGAACCCAGCGCTGGCCCGCCAAAACCACGGCTACACGTGGAAGCGAGGGCCGTTAGAGCCCTACCAGCCCGTCAGCCTCTCGCCCGGCCAGATTGTCATGATCGCCTACCAAGGGGTCTGGCACGACTGCCAGCTCAAGCTCTCAGCAGGAACCAGCACTCCCCCCACGACTTTCCCGATCTCCTACAGCTTCCTCTGGAAGACCGCAACGGCACACATCCCCTTCCCAGGCGGCCTGACGATCGACCCACCAAACGCACACGCGAACCAGAATTGCCATCGGTCGTCGCAGACAGGCAAGACCAACTCACACGTCAAGCACTCAGCTTGATCTGATCGCCCGAACGCTGCTCAGGCGTCATTTCGGAACACTGGCCCAGGCGAGCGCCGTCCCGGTTCTTCTAGCTCGGATCGTGTTTCTCGACGATGAGTTGGCGAAAGACGCCTAGCGATGAACCAAGAGCAGTGGGCAGTTACCGTGACGCTCAGCAACGGCGAGACGCGCGAGCTCGCCAGCTCGACCGGGGCGCTCGAGGTAGCGAAGAGCAACTTGGACGCCTTCATCAACAAGCGGGCTCCGTTCGGCAGTGATTGGGTAGCGGCCGAACATTCGTGGGTTGCTCGGGCTCAGGTCGTGGAGGCCTCCGTTACCCCTGTCTGATCTCGAAGCTGCCGACAGCCGCTGACGGTCGCGCTCCACCTTCCGGATCCCCGCGCCGCGAACTCGAGCGCGACCATCGGCCGAACGAGTTACCAGGCGAGTCAGGCGAGAGGACGCTCGCCCAGTCGAGTGTGTTCATGCTGGCGCCTCTGCGCGGTGATCGGTGCGGGGAAGAGGCAAGAGACGCCTTGTCGCCATAGACATGGGCCGCCGCCCGCGGGATCATGGGCGAATGGCGATCGCGCGCGACGACTCGCCGCCTGAGTCAGGGCGAAGCCGGTTTGGCTGGGCGGCCGAGAACCCGATCGTGGAAGCCATGGCGCGCGTTCCGCTGCCGATCCGGGCGAAGCAGCTGTTCGGCTCGGTCGTGGTCGCCGTGCTGCTCGCCTCCGTCGCTGTCGTCGGTCTCACTGCGCTCGGCCAGTCGAACTCCCGAGGGAAGCAGCTCCGACAGTTGCAAGTGCGAGCCGCTTATGCCCAGCTAATCCTCACCGCTGCGACGCAGCTCAAGACGGCGATCGACTACCGCATCAACGCGTCCACGTCCCACAATTTCGGCTCCGGCCTGGATCAAACGATTACCAACAGCCTGAACCAGTTGTGCAGCGATGCGGGTCTCGCGGGCTGCTCAGGCAGCGGCGAGCTGACACCATTGCCATTCAAGCTCGTCAACGCCGATCCGTCGCTGTTCGAACTCCTCGCGTCGCACATATCGCTCTTTGACCCGATAGTCGGATACCTGCAGGTCCGGGACCGAGCGGTCGGGCCGATCCTGCGCCGAGCCGACAGGTTTGCAGCGTCGCTCACGGCGAAGGCAGCGGCATTCGCACGCCGGATCCGCACCCGCGCTAATACGCTCGTCGCCGCCGACCAGAGCTCGTACAGCAACTCGCGGAGCCTCCTAATCGGTGTCGGCGCGGGCAGCCTTCTCTTGGCTCTCGCTCTCGGCCTTCTCTTGTCCGACTCGATCCTCGTGCCGCTGAGGAAGACGCAGAGGCGGCTGGCGGCGATCGCAGCCGGCGACTTCTCCGGTCATCTGGACGTGTCGAACCGGGACGAGATCGGCGTGCTGGCGGCGGACGTGAACCGGATGAGCGACGAGCTGAGGCGTCTCTACTCTGAGCTGGAGGCGGCGAGCCGGCACAAGTCTGACTTTCTGGCGACGATGTCGCATGAGCTGCGCACGCCGCTGAACGCGATCATCGGCTTCTCGGAGGTGCTCAAAGAGCAGATGTTCGGCGAGCTGAACGAGCGCCAGCTCGCCTACGTGAACGACGTGCTGGAAGCAGGTCGCCACCTGCTCTCGCTGATCAACGATGTGCTCGACCTGGCCAAGATCGAAGCGGGGAAGCTGGAGCTCGAGCTGACCCAGGTCGAGATTCCGCGGCTCCTCGAAAGCGCTGTCTCGATCAACTCGGAGCGAGCCAACAGGGGCAGCATCAAGCTCGCTCTGACGACGGAACGGGAGGACATCACGGTCACCGCCGACGAGCGCCGCGTTCGTCAGGTCGTCTTCAATCTTCTGTCCAACGCGCTCAAGTTCACCCCTGCGAACGGACAAGTCGACCTCTTCGCCCGGCTCCATAACAGCCAGGTCGAGATCGCCGTCACCGATACCGGCCCCGGCATCCCACCCGAGGAACTCGAAACGATCTTCGAGGAGTACGAACAGACAGAGACAGGAAA
The DNA here is from genome assembly GCA_046731605.1 of Actinomycetota bacterium. Lineage (GTDB taxonomy): Bacteria > Actinomycetota > Thermoleophilia > Gaiellales > Gaiellaceae > Palsa-739. Next base: position 18,119 of record JBKPLL010000055.1, read on the forward strand.
GCAAGCCGAAGGCACCGGCCTCGGGCTGCCCTTGTCCCGCAAGCTCGTCGAGCTCCACGGCGGCCGCCTCTGGGCCGAAAGCCGACCCGGCCACGGCAGCACCTTTCGCTTCACGCTTCCGGTCCAGCACACGGCCTGAGTCAGCTGCCTTCGACTTGCAAGTCTGCCGCTCAGGGGTCATTCCGGAACACCGGCCCACGCGAGGGCGGCGCACACCGCCTGCGCCAGTCTTGTATTTCTTGCCGCTTCGTAGCAGGCTAGTGCAATTTGTTACTCCGAGGAGGCTGCGGGCACCCGGCGGCACCGTATCGAAGGTTCCTGGTTCACAGTTTGTCGGCGCGGCGATGAGAGGAGGAGAGTTCGATGAAGAAGCTCGCGTTCGTGATGGCGGCTTCCTTGCTTGTGGCGATAACTGGGGCAGCGGCGGCTAAGGCTGAACCGGGAGGCCCGGATGGAGCGAATAATCACGCGCACTTCTACGACTGCATCGGGCCAGCGGGAACACCGTCGAGTTTCGACGCCGAGTCACAGCACCTCGGGGCCGCATGGCATCTGACGGATAGCCCGCGGATTTTCGTCGGGCTGATCGGCTTCGACGAAACTACGAATACCCTGGTTGTGGTGACTCCCGGCTTCAACGTCAATGCCGTGGAAGCCGTGACGTGCCGATCCGTCCGCCCAAGCAGCGGACACGTGTTTCGCGTCACCGGAGTCCTGACGCCTGCCACCGGTGGGTAGGGGCTGACTGGATAGCGCCGCAACGTAGTTGCGACCGGGAGTGGCGGCGGGCTTCACGGCTCGCCGCCGCCCGCCTGTTCGGCTCAGGGGTCATTCCGGAACACTGGCCCAGGCCGCTTGCCGTTGTTCCGGACTGACTTCATGGCATCACCCAGGCCACGTGTTGTCGGTCGTGATGACCTCGCCTCCTGCTCTGGCAGTCCCCCACGAAGAACGGCCAGAGCAGGAACACGTCGGGGTCTGATCGTGGAGCGCATGTCACGCTCGACGAGGTCGGCCGGCTGACGACGCCGGCCCTTCGGCCACGCGCGACGGACTACAACCGAGACAACGCACGGCCGAGCTTGGCTCATGCGGCGACACCCCCGAACTCCTCCTCGATCTCACGCAGCGCCGCCTCCTTGCGCCGCGCCAACAGCTCCGCCTCGGCGGCCCTGATCGTCTCGTCGAGCTTGCTAAGACGCGAATCCCGCTGCCGATCGGTCAAGAGGCCGAAGCCCAGAGCCTGGAGCCTGCCGATCTCCCGACCCTCGAGCCCCTCGTCGTCCAGCTTGTCCTCGGCGAGTACTCGGGCCACGTGTTCACCGCTCGCCTGGCCGCCAAGAATGAGCCGGGAGGCACCAGCCGCGTGCGCCCGTGCCGAGGCGAAGTAGTCCGCGACGGCCCGATCGAGGCGCTCCTTCGTCCACTCCTGCTCGACCGCGGCTCGCTGACCGCGAACATCCGCGAGCCTGGCCTCGATTTCTTCGACTCGGCTCATCGCGACACCCTCCCGAGAGCCGCAGCGAGCTCCTCCTGGCTGGCGGTATCCAGCGGAACCCCGCGAGCGCGGAGATCCGCAGCCGCAGCCGCCATCACATCCCGGCCGATCTCGGGCTCGCGGAGGTTCAACTCGCGATCGAGCAGCACCTCCGTCTCCAACTCACGGCCGTAGCGCCGCAACTCCTCGTCGCCAGCCGCGTCCGGTGCATACCGCCCATTCGCAATGATCACGTTCACGCTCGTGCTCCTTTCGTCAGAAGGTTCGATTCAGAACTGAGGGGTCGGCGTCGTACCAGCGCCGGCTTCGATGAACGACGCGAAACCTCTCAGGATCCGGCTCGCGCTTCGGCGAAGACTCCGGCGAGGGTCCTAGGACGGCGTCATTCGCCCCCTGCGGCACCGCGCCGACAGGTTCGGACATCTCCGCCGCAGCCTCCGGGAGCGGCGGCAACGGCTCGCCTGACGATGGACGCGCGATACACGCACCAGCTCGATCTCACCCCCGCCGCCTCCCGGCGGGCGCGGCCTTACGCGTAGTAGCTGGCGAGATTCGCGGTGCTGTTTTGATCGAGGTTGGAGTACTCGGGAGCGTGCTCCACCTGCTCGCGTGAGCGGGCGACGGTGATCGTCTGCGTGTCGGGATCGATGTCGGTGATCACGCTGCTGTGGATGGCGTGCTCCTTGTTGCGGCCGAACAGGCCCTTCCGGCTGGCAACGAGCAGGCACACGCTGTCCGCGCTCACCCGCATCACCTCGCCGATCGACTCGTCATCGGCGCCGACCACGGTGTAGCCCACCACTCCGGCGTCGAGCTCCAGGTCGTGTTGCTGCGCTACGTCCATGCTCGCCTCCCTGGCTGTGGAGTAGTTCACACAACGAACTTCTTAACCGTTCACTAACAAAGTCAATCCTCCTGCCCGAGGGCTCGCGCTCTGTAGCGTTCTCGGCGATGACGACGGGAGACGAGCTCCGCGGCCTGATGCGCCTCTGGCCGCACGGCGTCTCGATCCTCAGCGTCGACGTCGACGGCGACCGCATGGGTGTCACCGTCTCCTCGCTCGTGTCCCTGTCGCTCGAGCCTCCGCTGGTCGGCGTCTCGATCGGGAAGGACGCGTCCTGCTACGAGCTCCTGCGCAACACGGGCCGCTTCGCCGTGAGCCTGCTGGGCTCCGAGCAGGAGGAGCTTGCGCGCCGCTTTGCCGCCGGCTACCCGCCGATCGTCCACTGGCAGGGCGTGCCGACCCGCGAGGGACAGGTGGCGCCGCTGATCCAGGGAGCGCTCGGCTGGATCGAGGCCGAGACGCAGACCGAGGCGGACGCCGGCGACCACACCTTCTTCATCGCGGACGTCCTCTCGATCGAGCACGGCCCGTCCCACCACGCGCTCGTCTACCGCGAGAGCACGTACCACAGCGTGTGATCGCCGCCGTCGTCTTCGACCTCGACGGCGTGCTGCTCCAGTCGGAGGAGATCTGGGACGCCGTCCGCGAGAGCTACGTGCGCGAACGCGGCGGGCGGTACGACGAAGAGGTGCAGCGTTCGATGATGGGGATGAGCGCGCCCGAGTGGTCCCGCTTCTTGCACGACGAGGCCGGCGTCCCGGACGATCCGGACACGATCAACCGTCAGGTCGTCTCGCGGATGCTCGAGGCGTACCGGGCGGAACTGCCACTCCTGCCGGGGGCCGAGGCGGCGGTTCGGCGCGCCGCGGAGGCGTTCCCCCTGGGCCTCGCGTCCTCCTCGAACCGCGAGATCTTCGAGACCGTGCTCGACCTGGCCGGGCTCGCCGCCTGCTTTCGCGCCACCGTCTCGTCGGAGGAGGCCGCGCGCGGCAAGCCGGAGCCGGACGTCTACCTCGAAGCTGCGCGGCGGCTCGGCGTCCCTCCGGGGCAGTGCGCGGCGGTCGAGGACTCGCACGCCGGCATCCGCTCGGCGAAGTCGGCCGGCATGCGCGTCGTCGCCATCCCGAATACGGCCTACCCGCCTGACGACGAAGCGCTCGGACTCGCCGACGTGGTCGTTGACTCGCTCGACGCCCTCGCGGTCGCCGTCCTCCGTGGCTAGAGGACCCGCGTTCCGTGTGCATCGAAGGCACGGACGTTGCGCGCGAGCGCGGGATCGAAGTCCTCGCGGAACGCGGTGAAAAGGGTCACGTCGCGCAGCGGTCCGCCCTCGCGGCCCGGGAGCCGCCGCCGCAGCGTCGCCTCCTCGACGAAGCCGAGCTTGCGTGGGACTCCGGTGCTCGCCCGGTTGCGGGGCTCGATCCGGATCTCGATCCGGTCCGCCTCGCAGATCTCCAGCCCCACGCGCGTGAGCGCGGCCGTCGACTCGGTGACGATCCCCCGCCTCGTCGCGCTCGCGCGCACCCAGTATCCGATCTCGAGGCCGCCCGGCCCGACCCGCGGGTGCAGCCCGGTGCCGCCGAGCAACTCGGCCTCGTCCGTGCCGAAGATCCCGTACGTGAAGTTCTCCCCCGCCGCGAAGCTCGAGCGGAAGAACCCGACCAGCTCGGCCTTCTGCTCGAGCGCCTGCGGCTCGTCGAGCGCCCACGGCATCCACGGCTGCAGGTGCTCGAGGCTCGAGTCGATGGCCTCCTTCAGCAGTGTCGCATCCCCCGGCTCGTAGCAGCGGATGACGAGGCGCTCCGTCTCGATGCGATACGGAGCGGGCGGCCCCTCCCACGCCATGCCTAGATCTTGCCGACGAGGACGCAGCCGTTATGGCCGCCGAGGCCCATCGCGTTCGAGAGCGCCACGTCGACTTGGGTGTGCCGCGCCTCGTTCGGCACGTAGTCGAGGTCGCACTCGGGATCGGGGTGAACGTAGTTCATCGTCGGCGGCAGCACTCCGTCGCGAACGGCGAGGACGCACATCATCGCCTCGACCGCGCCCGCGGCCCCGAAGCAGTGGCCGGTCACGGACTTGGTGGAGGAGACCGCGAGCCGGTAGGCCTGGTCGCCGAAGACCTCCTTGACGGCGCGAGTCTCGGCGGCGTCGCCGAGCGGGGTCGAGGTGCCGTGGGCATTGATGTAGCCGACCCGCTCGGGCTCGACGCCGGCCCGGTCGAGGGCGTGCCGCATCATCTCGGCGACGCCGACGGATTCCGGATCCGGCTGGGCCAGGTGATGCGCATCGTTCGACATCGCGTAGCCGAGGATCTCGGCGTAGGGCGTCGCTCCCCGGCGCCGGGCGGACTCGAGCTCCTCGAGCACGAGGACGCACGCGCCCTCTCCCATCACGAAGCCGGCGCGGGTGGCGTCGAACGGCCGGGACGCCCGCGCCGGGTGCTCGTCCTCCGCCGCCAGGCCGCGCATCGCGCAGAAGCCCGCGAGGATCAGCGGCGTGATGCACGCCTCGGCCCCGCCCGCGAGCACCGCGTCGGCGTCGCCGCGCCTGATCAGCTCCGCCGCCTCGCCGACGGCCGTCGAACCGGTCGCGCACGCGGAGACCGGCGCGTAGTTCGGCCCACGGAACCCGAGCGCGATGGCGAGCTGGCCGCTCGCGGTGTCGACGAGCACGTTTGGGATGAAGGTCGGCGCGACCCGGTCCGGCCCCCGCTCGCGCAGCACGTCCACCTGCTCGACGATCCCCATGATCCCGCCGATCGCGGTGCCGAACAGGATCCCGACCCGGTCCGGCGAGTACGCGCCGTCCAGCTCTGCGTCCGCGACCGCCTCGCGAGCCGCGCCGAGCGAGAGCAGCACGTTGCGGTCGAGCCTCCGCGCAGCCTTCGGCGAGGCGACCTGGGTCGGGTCGAAGTCCTTCACCTCAGCCGCGATCCGCACCGGGAACTCGCTCGCGTCGAACGAGCTGATGAAGTCGATGCCGCTCTCACCGGCAACCGCTGCGCGCCACGTGGACGGCGCGTCGGCGCCGATCGGCGTCACCGCGCCGAGCCCGGTCACGACCACCCTCCTCATCCCGCGAGGTTAGACGCGTGCTACCGGCGCAGGTTGCGCAGGGAACTAGGCGGTCTCGGCGACCGTCGCGTCCACGAGAACGGCGTAGACGTTGATCGCCTCCGTCTTGCCCTTCATCAGCACCTCGCCCTGAGCCTCGACGGCGATTCCGTCGTCGATGCCCCGACGCGTGTTCTCATCGATCAGGATCGGCCGGCCCAGCTCCTTCGTGTGCGCCTCGAGCCTGGCCGCGACGTTGACCGTGTCGCCCACGCAGGTGTAGGTCGCGCGGTTCTGCGTCCCGGTGTAGCCGGCGACGACCCGGCCGGACGCGATGCCGACGCCGATCTGGATCTGCACCTTGTCCCGCGCCGCCTGCTCCTCGTTGAAGAGGCGGATCAGCTCGACCATCTGGCGAGCCGCCAAAACAGCCGCCTGCCGGTGGTCCTCGCGCGGCGCAGGCGCCCCGAAGATCGCCATCAGGCCGTCGCCAACCATCTGGTTGACAATCCCGCCCTCGCCGTGGATGGCGTCCATCATCAGCAGGTAGTAGTCGTTGAGCAGCTCGATCGTCTCGGCCGGCTCCCGCGACTCCGAGATCGTCGTGAACGAGCGGATGTCGCAGAACATCGCCGACGCCTCGACGTACTGGCCGCCGAGCGAGAAGCCCGCCGTGAGCAGGTCGTCCGCCACCTCCTTGGTCGCGAACTTGCTGATCAGCTCGCGCTGCTGGTCGCGCAGGCGCTTCTTCTCGAGGCTCGCGTTGATCCGCGCGTTGAGCAGCACGGGATTGACCGGCTTCGTCAGGTAGTCCTCCGCCCCCATCTCGAGACAGCGCACGACGCTGTCCAGCTCGTCGAGCGCCGAAGTCACGACCACGGGAATCTCGCGAAGATGCGGATCGTCCTGGAGCTTCGCGAGCACCTCGTAGCCGTCGAGCTCGGGCATGAGGACGTCGAGCAGCAGCAGGTCGAACGGCTGCTGCCGCAGCAGGTCGAGCGCCTCGCCGCCGTGCTCGGCGAAGCCGACGGTATGGCCCTCTCGCTCGAGGCCGCGCGCGAGCATGAGCCGGTTCACCCGGTTGTCGTCGGCGATGAGGATCTTGCCGTGCACGGGAGCGGATGCTTTCACGCGGGCGATTCCGAGCGAAGTGCGGACAGGGCTTCCTCGAGCGGGCGGTACTCGTGCTCGATCCGGTCGACGAGCCCCGCGGCGCCGTCGAGCTCGCCGGCTCTCGCTTGCTGCTCGAGCGCCAGGCAGAGCTCCGCGAACTCCTGGGCTCCGAGGGTCGCGCCGTTCGACTTCAGTGTATGCGCGGCCCGCCGCAGCTCCTCGCTGCTCTTCTCGTCCAGCGAGCTGCGGAGGGTTGCAATCAGAGCCGGCGCGTCGGCGAGGAACGCATCGATCACCTCGCTGAGGAACTCGTCTCCGCCGAGGTCGCGCAGGCTTCCGAGCGCGGCGTCATCGAGGCTGACGTACCCGACCGCTGCCGCACCTACGTCACCGTTCGCGAGCGGCTTCGCCCGCTTGAGCGCCGAAACCAGCTCCTCGGCGCGAATCGGCTTCGCCACGTAGTCGTTCATGCCGGCCGCGAAGCACGCCTCGCGATCCTCGGGCAGCGCGTTCGCCGTCATCGCGATGATGTGCGGACGAGTCTCCTCCGGCCAACGCTCGCAGATCTGACGCGTGGCGTCGAGGCCGTCGAGCTCGGGCATCTGCACGTCCATCAGGACGACGTCGTAGGGCTGTCGCTCGAGCGCCTCGATCGCCTCCACGCCGTTGGTGGCGACGTCCGCGCGGTAGCCGAGTTGCTCGAGCAGCCGCAGGGCCACCTTCTGGTTCATGGCGTTGTCCTCCGCAAGCAGGATCCGTAGCGCCGACCTGGCGCGCTTTCCGTCGGTCACAGGCTCAACCTCCTCTTCGCCCGGGCCGCCCGGCGTGAGCAGCCGCAGGAGTGTGTTGTAGAGCTGCGACGCCTTGAACGGCTTCGCGAGCTGGGCCGAGAAAAGGTTGCTCGACTCCGCCTGCGGCAGGCGGCCGAGCGAGGTGAGAAGCACCAGCGGCAGCTCCTCCGCGCTTCTCCGGCTCCGGATCTCGCCTGCCAGGGCGAGCCCGTCCATCTCCGGCATCATCATGTCGAGCACGGCGATGTCGAACGGCTCGCCCTTTTCGACCAGTTCGAGCGCCGCGGCCGGCCGCTCGACGGCCACGGGCTCCATCTCCCACGAGCGCGCGTGCCGGGTCACGATCTCGCGGTTCGTCGCGTTGTCGTCGACGATCAGGATCCGCTTGCCGGCGAGATGTCGGAGGCCGTCGCCGAGCGCGAACCTGGTGGGTGCGTCCGCTGCTGTGGCGGGGAGCGAGATGCGGAAGGTCGAGCCCTTCTTCTGCTCGCTCTCGACCGTGATCGTGCCGCCCATCAAGTCCACGAGGCGCTTCGAGATGGCAAGGCCGAGCCCCGTGCCACCGAAGCGGCGCGTCGTCGACGCGTCCACCTGGCTGAACGAGGTGAAGAGCACGTCCATCCGGTCGGGCGGGATCCCGATGCCCGTATCGCGCACCGCAAGGTCGACGCGATAGGAGCCCGCTTCGGTCTCTTCGGCGCCTACGAGCACGACGACCTCACCCTGCTCCGTGAACTTGACCGCGTTCGAGAGGAGGTTCAGCAGCACCTGCCGCAGCCGCGCCTCGTCGCCGACGACCCCGGCGGGCGCGTCGTCGTCGATCAGGCAGCCGAGCTCGAGCTCCTTCTCCCACGCGCGCGGCGCGACGATGTCGAGCGCTCCCTCGACGCAGTCGCGGAGGTTGAACGGCTCGTGCTCGAGATCGAGCTTGCCTGCCTCGATCTTCGAGTAGTCGAGGATGTCGTCGATCACGTGCAGAAGCGCGTCGCCGCTCGAGTGGACGACCTCGGCGAACTCCCGCTGCTCGCCGGTCAGCTCGGTGCCGAGCAGCAGGTCGGTCATGCCGATCACGGCATTCATCGGCGTCCTGATCTCGTGGCTCATCGTGGCGAGGAACGCGCTCTTCGCCTGTGTCGCGGCCTCTGCCTCCTGTCGCGCACGCTGGAGCTCGGTGACGTCGTGGTAAATCGCAAGGAGGCCGGCATGCGAGCCGTCGACCGTGAGCGGTGCGAGCATCAGCTCGACATCGACCAGGGTGCCGTCTCGGCGCCGCCGCTGGGTGATTCTCTGCGCACGGCCCGTCGTCATGGCCTCGCGGGTGATCTCGCGCCCCTCGTCGGAGTCGAACCGGCTCGAGCCGAAGACGAGCTCGTCCACTGGCCGGCCCACTGCCTCTTCCGCGGAGTAGCCGAAGAGGTCGGCGGCGGCCGGGTTCCACTCGGTCACCAGCTCGTCGGTGTCCATCACCACGACCGCCGCGGGACTGATGGCGACGAGCGACTCGAGGTACTGCCGCTGTCGCTCCACCTCGGTGAACAGGCGCGCGTTCTGGATGGCGACGCCGACGTTGGCGGCGATCGTCGCGAGCAGGCGCGAGTCGGCTTCTCCGAAGCGACCTTCCTCGTCGATGCTCTGGACGCTGATCACCCCGATCGTGCTGCTACCGACGAGGATCGGGACCCCGAGGTACGAGAGGGATGGAGTGCCGATGGTCGCCTCGTTCTCGAGCTGCTCTCTCCGGTTCAACAGGAGCGGCTCACGCGTCCGCAGAATCTGGGAAGTCAGGCCCTCGCCGTACTCCATGGCTGCCTCGGCGCGGCGCTCGCCGCTCTCGTGGTAGTACGCGAACTCGATCTGCCCCGCGGTCTCGTTGAGCAGGGCGACGTAGGCGATGTCGGCGGCGAACGTCTCGCGCACCTGCTCGCCGACGCGCTCGATCAAGGCATCGAGATCGAGCTGCGACGAGAGCGCCTGTCCGATGTCGTTCACGGTCGCGAGCTCGGAGACGCGCTGGCGCGTCTCGGCCACGAGGCGCGCGTTCTCGAGCGCGACGCTGAGGCTGCCGGCCACGGTCGTGAGTAGCTGCTGGTCGGCCTCGTCGAACGCGCGCTCGCGGTCGACGTTCTGGAGCGAGATCACCCCCGTCGCCTTGCCTCCGCCGACGAGGGGGACAAACAGCACCGACTTCGACACCTCGCCGGCCAGGACCTTGCTCCCGTACCGCTCGGACTCCGCTTCGAGGTTCTCGACGAGCAGCAGCGGCTCGCGCGTCTCCAGCACGTGCTTCGTGAAGCCGCCCGGCTGTCCGGGCTCCGCCTGAAGGCGCTCGCCGCGCTCGATGAAGTACGGGTAGTGCGCGAGCCCGGTCCCCTCGTCGAGCGTTGCGATGGTGACCGTCTGGGCGTCGAAGACGTCGCGGATCCGGTCGCCGACGGCGTCGTAGATCGCCTGCGGCTCGAGCTCGCCCGCGATCGCGTCCTGCACGCTGTTGATCAGCGCCAGCTCCGCGTTCCTCTGCCGCGTCTCGTGAACCAGCCGCGCGTTCTCGAGCGCCACGCTGAGGCTGCCCGCCAGGGTCTCCAGCAACTGCTGATCAGACTCGCTGAACGCATGCTCGCGGTCGACGTTCTGGAGCGAGATCGCCCCGGTTGCCTTGCCGCCGGTGACGAGCGGGACAAACAAGACCGACTTCGGCAGCTCGCCGGCCCCGATCACCGTGCTGCCGTAGCGCTCGGACTCGAGGTCGAGATTCTCGGTGAGCAGCAGCGGCTTCCGCGTCTCCAGCACGTGCTTCGCGAAGCCGGCGGCAGGGAGCGGATCCTGCTCGAGCCGCAGGCCTCGCTCGATGATGTATGGGTAGTGCTGAAGCCCGGTCGCCTCGTCGATGATGATGATCGTGACGACCTGGGCGTCGAAGACGTCCCGGATCCGATCGCCGACGGCGTCGTAGATCGCCTGCGGCTCGAGCTCGCCCGCAATGGCGTCCTGCACGCTGTTGATCAGCGCCAGCTCGGCATTCCGCTGCCGCGTCTCGTGCACCAATCGCGCGTTCTCGAGCGCCACGCTCAGGCTGCCCGCGAGCGTCTCCAGCAGCTGCTGGTCGGACTCGCTGAACGCGTGCTCGCGATCGACGTTCTGCAGCGAGACGACGCCCGTCGCCTTGCCGCCGACCAAGAGCGGGACGAAGAGGACCGACTTCGACATCTCCCCACCGATGGCGAAGCTCCCGTACCGCTCGGCCTCGACCTCGATGTTCTCGACGATCAGCAACGGGTCCCGGGTCTCCAGCACGTGCCTCGTGAAGCCGGCAGGCTCGCGCGGCTCTACCTGCACGCGCTCACCCCGCTCGATCACGTACTGGAAGTTCGCCAGCCCTGTCGTCCCGTCAACGGTCACGATGTGCACGACCTGGGCGTCGAAGATCTCCTGGATCCGGTCGCCAACCGCGTCGTAGATCGCCTGGTCGTCGAGCTCACCCGCGATCGCATCCTGCACGCTGTTGATCAGCGCCAACTCCGCGTTCCGCTGCCGCGTCTCGTGCACCAGCCGCGCGTTCTCGAGCGCCACGCTCAGGCTGCCCGCGAGCGTCTCCAGCAGCTGCTGGTCGGACTCGCTGAACGCGTGCTCGCGATCGACGTTCTGCAGCGAGACGACGCCCGTCGCCTTGCCGCCGACGACAAGCGGGACGAAGACCCCCGACTTCGGCGCCTCGCCCGCGAGCACGACCGGGCTTCCCACGCGCTCCGCTTCCTCCGCCCACTTCTCGTTGATCCTGAGCGCCTTGCGCGTGTCCAGCACCTGCCCCGAGAAGCCGCGCACCGGAGTCGGATCGACCTCCAGCCGCTCCCCGCGCTCGATGACGTAGGGGAAGTGCAGGAGATCCTTCGCTGCGTCGCGCGTCGAGATCGTGACGGTCTGCGCGTCGAAGATCTCCTGGACCCGGTCGCCGACGGCGTCGAAGATCGCCTGCTGGTCCAGCTCACCGGCGATCGCGTCCTGCACGCTGTTGATCAGCGCCAGCTCCGCGTTCCGCTGCCGCGTCTCGTGCACCAGCCGCGCGTTCTCCAGCGCGACACTCAGGCTGCCCGCGAGCGTCTCCAACAGCTGCTGGTCCGACTCGCCGAACGCGTGCTCGCGATCGAAGTTCTGGAGCGAGATCACACCGGTCGCCTTGCCGCCCACAACGAGCGGGACGAAGAGCATGGACTTCGGCTCGGCACTGTCCTGGACGAGCTCGCTTCCGTACCGCTCGCCTTCGGCCTCGGCGTCTTCGGCAATCAGCAACGGCTCACGCGTCTCGAGCACATGCTTCGAGAAGCCGCTCGGCGCCCACGTCTCCGGCTGGAGCCTCTCGCCGAGCTCGAAGAGGTAGCCGTCAGTAAGGAGCCCCGTCGCCTCGTCGAGCATCGACAGAGTGACGTTCTGGGCGTCGAACACGTCGCGTAAGCGGTCACCGACGACGTCGTAGATCGCCTGCTGGTCGAGCTCACCCGCGATCGCATCCTGCACGCTGTTGATCAGCGCCAGCTCCGCGTTCCGCTGCCGCGTCTCGTGCACAAGTCGCGCGTTCTCCAACGCCACGCTCAGGCTGGCGGCGAGTGTCTCCAGGAGCTGCTGGTCGGAGTCGCTGAAGGGGTGCTCTCGCTCGATGTTCTGGAGCGAGAGCACGCCTGTCGCCTTGCCGCCGCTGACGAGCGGCACGTAGAGGACCGATTTCGGCATCTCCCCCGCCAGGAGAGGGTTGCCGAAGCTCGCGGCCGCTTCCTCCACGTTCTCGTCGATCCGGAGCGGCTCGCGGGTCTCGATCACGCGCTTCCGGAAACCGACTAGCTCGATCGGCTCGCCGGGAAGCCGCTCTCCGCGCTCGATCGCGTAGGGGAAGTGGACGAGGCCGGACGTCTCGTCGTACACGGCGATGTCAACGACCTCCGAGTCGAAGACGTCCCGTATCTGATCGCCGACCGCGTCGTAGATCGCCTGCAGCTCGAGCTCGCCCGCGAGCGCGTCCTGGACGCTGTTGATCAGCGCCAGCTCGGCGTTCCGCTGCCGCGTCTCGTGCACCAGCCGTGCGTTCTCGAGCGCGACGCTCAAGCTGCCCGCCAGCGTCGTGAGGAGACGCACGTCGCTCTCGGTAAACGCGTTCGTCCGGTCGAGGTTCTGGAGTGAGATGCGACCGCGGACCTCGTCACCGGAGAACAGCGGAGCAACGAGCACCGCCAGTGCCGGCTCGCCTTGCTGTACGTAAGGCTCCTCGCCGTGCTGCTCCAACCAGGCGGGCTCGTCGTTGATGAGGATCGGCGCCTTCGTCTCGAGCAGCAGCTGTGTCGTGTGGGATCGCTCGATCGGCGTCGGCTCGTCCGGGAAGCGGACGCCGCGCTCGATGGAGTACGGATAGCGGATCAACCGCGCGGCGAAGTCGAAGACCCCGATGTCGACCACCTGGGAGTCGAAGATCTCCTGGATCTTGTCGCCGACGACGTCGTAGATCGCCTGCATCTCGAGCTCGCCGGCGAGGGCCTCTTGCACGCTGTTGATCAGCGCCAGCTCGGCGTTCCGCTGCCGCGTCTCGTGGACCAGCCGTGCGTTCTCGAGTGCGACGCTGAGGCTTCCGGCCAGCGTCTCCAGGAGCTGCCGGTCGGACTCACCGAACGCCAGCTCGCGGTCGAGGTTCTGGAGCGAGATCACACCGGTCGCGTTGTGGCCGACGACGAGCGGCACGAAAAGGCCCGACTTCGGTTCTTCGCCGCCGGGAAGAATCGGGCTGCCGTGACGCTCGGCCTCGGCGGCCATGTTCTCCGCGATGAGCAGCGACTCGCGCGTGTCCAGCACGTGCCTCGAGAAGCCGACCGGCCGGGTCGGCTCCACCTCAAGGCGCTCGCCCCCCCTGCTGAGCACGTAGGGGAAGCGCTGGAGCCCGGTGGCCTCGTCGACCGTCGAGATGAAGACCGTCTGCGCATCGAAGACGTCCCGGATCCTGGCGCCGACGGCGTCGTAGATCGCCTGCAGCTCGAGCTCGCCCGCAAGCGCCTCCTGAACGCTGTTGATCAGCGCCAGCTCCGCATTCCGCTGCCGCGTCTCGTGCACCAGCCGCGCGTTCTCGAGCGCCGTGCTGAGGCTGCCGGCGAGTGTCGTCAGCAAGCGGACGTCCGCCTCGTCGAACGCATGCTCCCGATCGAAGTTGTCGAGTGCGATGACACCGATTGCACGGGCGCCCGCGATGAGCGGGACCCAGAGGATGGACTTCGGCATCTCACCGGCCAGCACGTAGCTGCCGAGTCGCTCGGCTTCGACGTCGAGGTTCTCGTTGATCACCAGCGGCTCGCGCGTGTCGAGCACGTGCTTGGTGAAGCCGGCGGTCAGCGGCTGCGGTTCCGGCCACAGGCGCTCGCCGCGCTCGAGTAGGTATGGGAAGCTACAGAGCTCCTTCGTCTCGTCGACGATCGCGATCGAGGTCCCCTGGGCGTCGAAGATCTCCTGGATCTTGTCCCCGACCACGTCGTAGATCGCCTGCAGCTCGAGCTCGCCGGCGAGCGCCGACTGCACGCTGTTGATCAGCGCAAGCTCTGCGTTTCGCTGGCGTGTCTCCTCGATCGCACGCGCCCGTGAGAGCGCTGCTCCGACGTGCTGACCGACGAAGGCGAGCAGCTCCTCGTCGTGGTCGGTGTACTGGAACCCTTCGGTGTACGAGGCGACGGCGAGCACGCCCACGGTTCGTCCCTCCGCCGACCGCAGCGGAACGCCGAGCCAGTCCTCAGCGGGCTTGCCGAGCAATTCGACTTCGCCTTGCTCGATGAGCTGCTCGAGATGCGCCGGGGTGAGATGCAGCGTCTTGCCCGTTCGGAGGATGTACGCCGTGACGCCGCGCGCCTCGCCCTGGCCGAACGGGAACCACTGACGCCGGTCGGGAAAGTCGGGATCGATTTCGTCGAGGTAGTACGGCCAGCTGATCAGGCGCCGTTCATCGTCGTAGAGCGCGATGAACATGCTCCGCGCTTCCATGAGCTCCCCGACGATCTCGTGGATCGCCCCGTAGAACTCCTGCATGTCCTGCGCCGCGCCCGCCAGCTCGGCGATCCGGTAGAGCGCGTCCTGAACCTTCTCCGAGTTGTCGCGCCCCACGTCCTCGAGTATCGCGTGCTTCCAACGACTCGTCTAGGTTGGAGCCGTGGCTGACGCACCGGGCCCGAATGTCCCATTCCCGCCGATGGAGGCCGAGCTCGTGGCGGACCTGCCGGCGGGCGGCGGCTGGCGCTACGAGCCGAAGTGGGACGGCTTCCGCGGCGTGCTGGAGAACGACGGCGGCGAACTCGCGATCTGGTCGCGGAAGGGTCGGCCGCTGCTCCGCTACTTCCCCGAGCTGCGGCCGCTCGGTGAGCTGATGCCGAAGGGATCGGCGCTGGACGGCGAGATCGTGATCTCCCGCGACGGCGCGCTCGACTTCGACGCGATGCAGATGCGCCTCCACCCGGCCGAGAGCCGCGTGCGCAAGCTCGCCGGCGAGATCCCGGCCACCTTCGTCGCCTTCGACCTGCTGCTCTGGAAGAGCAAGCCCGTGCACGAGAAGCCGATCGAGAAGCGGCGCGCCGAGCTGGAGAAGGTCGGCGAGGGCTTCGAGCTGTCGCCGGTCTCCGAGGACGTCGAGCAGGGGACGGAGTGGCTCCGCACGCTGCAGGCAGCCGGCTTCGACGGCGTGATCGCCAAGAAGCTCGGCCTGCCGTACCTGCCCGGCTCGCGCGACGGCGTGGTCAAGGTCAAGCCGCACAAGACCGCGGACTGCGTGGTGGCCGGGCTCCGCTGGAAGAAGGGCGGCCGCGAGACGATCGCCACCCTCCTGCTCGGCCTCTACGGCGACGACGGAGAGCTCAACTACGTCGGCTCGGCCGCCGTGGGCGCGAAGAACCAGGCCGAGATCGCTGCGAAGGTGCTGCCGCTCGTCGACGAGAAGAGTGACCGCCGATTCAGCGAGCCGAACCGCTGGGGCACCGGCGAGCTCGAGGAGACGGCGTTGCGGCCGAAGCTCGTCGTCGAGGTGCGCTTCGACAAGCTCGAGAAGCACCGCTTTCGCCACGGCACGCGCCTGCTCCGCTTCCGGCCGGACAAGGATCCGAAGGACTGCACCTGGCGCGAGGTGCGGCCGCCGCGCCGCCCCGACGACGTCGCGGTCGAGGATCTGCTTCGGTGAGGCTCGAGTCGCTCACGCCGATCCTCGACGTCTCCGACCTGGGTGCGAGCCTCGAGTGGTTCGAGGCGCTCGGCTGGGAACGAGGGTTCGCCTGGGGAGCGGACGGCCCGGGCTCGGCGGACGCGGACTTCGCCTCGGTCGAGGCCGGCGACGCTGAGATCTTCCTCTGCCTCGACAACCAGGGCGCGCGGGGCGCCTGGATGTCGTGGTTCGTGTCGTCCCACGCCGAGCTCGACGCCGTCTACGCGCGGGCGCGCGAGCTGGGCTACGAGATCTCGCGGGAGCCGGCCGACGAGCCGTGGGGCGTGCGAGAGTTCCACCTCCGCCACCCGGACGGCCACACGTTCCGGGTCAGCTGCCAGGGAGGCTAGGCCGCGGGGTACTCGCTGCGGTGGACGGCCTCGATGTTGTTGCCGTCCGGGTCGAGAACGAAGGCGGCGTAGTAGAGGCCCGCGGCTTCGTTGCTGTAGTGCTCGCGCACTCCCGGCGCTCCGTGGTCCCGATAACCCGCAGCGAGACCCGCGGCGTGGAAGGCGTCCACCTCCTCGCGGCTGCGGGCGACGAAGCCGATGTGGATCGGAGTGCTGGGCTCGCCGGGGCCCATCACGACGAGGTTCGCGTACTGGCCACCGCGCTCGTCCTCCCAGATAGCCGGAATCTCGAGCGCCGCGAGCACCGTGCGATAAAACGCCTTGCTCGCCTCCGGGTCGCTCACCGCCAACTTGACGTGGTCGAAGACGATCCTGTCCCAGTCCCAGTCCGCCACGACGCCGAGCCTAGTCTCTCTTCGCGCGAGACGGCTGGACCCGCTTGGGCTCGCCCGGCATCTTCGGGAAATTGGGCGGGTACGGCGCCTCGCCCGCTCCCTCGGCCTCCTCGCGCTCGACCCACTCGAACAGCTTGCGCAGGTCGCAGACGGCGTCGTCGATGCCTGCCTGGACGTCGCCGAGCTCGGCGTACCGGGCCGGCATCGTCGCCAAGGTGAAGTCCTCGGTCTCGAGGTCGGCGAGCTCCTCCCAGTGGAACGGCGCCGAGACGGTCGCGTCGGGCCGGGCGCGGACCGAGTACGCGGAGGCGATGGTGCGGTCGCGGGCGTTCTGGTTGTAGTCGATGAACACGCGCTCTCCGCGCTCCTCCTTCCACCATGCGGTCGTGACGAGCTTGGGCGCGCGGCGCTCGACCTCGCGCGCGAAGGCGAGCGCGCAGCGGCGCACCTCGCGGAACCCCCACTTCGGCTCGATGCGACAGGCGACGTGGATCCCCCGGTTGCCCGAGGTCTTCGGCCAGCCCACGAAGCCGAGCTCGTCGAGCGTCTCGTGCACGATCGCTGCGACCTGCTTCGCCTCGGCGAAGCCGGTGCCGGGCTGGGGGTCGACGTCGATGCGGAGCTCGTCCGGATGCTCGACGTCGCGGCGTCGCGACGGCCACGGATGGAAGTCGATGGTGGCGAGATTCGCGGCCCACGCGACCTGCGCGAGCTCGGTGACGCAGAGCTCGTCGGCGGTCCGACCGGACGGGAAGGTGACCGTCGCCGTCTCGATCCAGTCGGGCCGGTGCTTCGGCACGCGCTTCTGGTAGATCGCCTCGCCCTCGGCGCCGTCCGGGTGCCGCTTCAACTGCGTCGGCCGCTCGTACAGCACCCGCACGATCCCCTCGCCGACCGAGAGGTAGTACTGGACGAGGTCGAGCTTGGTCTCGCCGCGCGCGCTGAAGAAGACCTTGTCCGGGTTCGTGACCTTGACGGTCCGCAACCCGACCTCGAGCTCGACGAACGGCGATTGCGACGGCGACATTCCTAGAAGGTAAACGGCCGGATCGTCGATCCGGCCGTTGCCATCACGGAGAGGGCGGGATTTGAACCCGCGACGCACCTTTCAGCACGTACGCGATTTCCAGTCGCGCTCCTTAGACCGCTCGGACACCTCTCCCGAGGGCGTCCAGCGTATCGAGCTAGCTGCAGGTCGGCAGGTCGTCGAGGTCGACGCTCTCGCCGGGTCTGGCGCGGATGCCCTCCCCGTGAA
This sequence comes from Actinomycetota bacterium, assembly GCA_046731605.1. Taxonomy (GTDB): domain Bacteria; phylum Actinomycetota; class Thermoleophilia; order Gaiellales; family Gaiellaceae; genus Palsa-739. The sequence continues at coordinate 35,624 of JBKPLL010000055.1, forward strand.
GCTCGAGCTCGACCTCGGCGCCTGTCGACGGGCTGACGGCGTAGAGCCGGAGTCCCTGCTGGATGGCGCTCCGGGCTTCCTCGAGCGTCCACACGTCGTCGTGCCGGATGCCGTCCCCTCGAGCCGAGTAGCCGACCGCGCGGACGTGTCCGTCGGCGCGGCGGACGACGCAAACGATCCGATACTCGGCAGTCCGCTTCCCTGCAGGCTCCAACTCGCCGCGAGTCTACTGCGACTCGACAATAGATAGCAACGTCCGATGCCTGCACTAGAACACGCGTCACCCGGCCGGGCTGTTCAGCCAACCGAATCGAAAGGACAGTCCCCGTGAAAGCGAGGCTCGTTTTGCTGGCCGTCGTCCTGGGCGCAGTCGTCTCCGCCCTCGCAGCCGCCGACGGCATCTGGCCCGGCGTTCGCTGAGCGCCCTGATCCCTGGCGGCGGCGTTCACCACGCCGTCGCCAGGCCAATCTCCGGAGTCGTTTTCTTCCCGATATGCCTGTAGTC
>JBKPLL010000056.1:0-66684 GCA_046731605.1 Actinomycetota bacterium
GGTGCCACCACTCGAGTCGCTCTCTCTCGCCTGCGCCGCGGCTGCGGCTAGGCCGCTCTCAAAAGTGTCGTAGTTGTCTGCGGCGACACCATCGCTGGTGAAGCCCTCGCTTAGGTCGGGCATGGTGTCCTCCTAGCCGCCCGCGCGCCTGGCACGGCGGGTGTTGTGATGTACGCGAAGTCGAAAGTTCTGTGTGGCGGTCGGGGCGCCCGACAGGACAGGAGCCCCTCGCCGCCGGGGTTAGCCGGCTGCCCGGGCGTAGCCGGACCGGCCCCTTGCGCGCATGGCGACGCGCGAAGATCAATCTTTGGACGCGAGAGCAGCTTGCACTCTCGCGAGTGAGTCTGGATCACCCCAAGGGATCTCTGATCCCCGAGTCGCGATGGACGAGGGTGTACTTACGATGGCCGACCTTGCTGGGAGGCCATCGTCGTAGTCAACGTCGAAGCTCTTAGTAGTTATGTCTCTACTACGTAGAGAACTAGAGAACTTATGCCGCGCGCGAGGGTGGCCATTGTCTGAATCCCTCTCTTTCATCAGGGGTGGCCACTCCGGTACTTACCGCTTGTCCATCAGGGGTGGCCACCGGGGTGGCCACCTCGTAGAAGTGCCATCCGAGGCCCTCGAATCGACCTCGTTCGTCGTGGAAGCGCAGCGGGATGACGCCGCGTTGCCCTGCGACTCGCTCTATGTAGCCCCCCTTGCCGGCGGTGCGCCGAACGGTGCGTAGCGGCACTCCTGACTCTTTCGCGATCCGTTCGTACGGGAGTCGTTCGTCGGGGTGTTGGCGGATTACCTCGAAGACTCTGCGGGCCTCAGGGCTTGGTAGTAGCTCGAGTGCTGCGTCCATCTGAAACTCCCGCGTGGAGTGCGTGGATTGATGCGGAGCCGGCGTCCACGCAACGCCGACCCCGCTTTGCGCGCCAGGAGCGACCCGGCAAGCTTTTTGGCGGGCGGGCGCCCCGAAGGGCGCCCCAGGTGACCCGCCTCAGGAAGGGAGGCAGACGTCGATCGGCCTCCTCATCGCGCTCGCTGCCCAGACCAATGGACGAGCGCGAACGTGAAAATTGGGGTCTCCCCTTGTATCCCGAAAACCCGCCAATAGGAACTCAGGCCGCGTCTTCCAGGACCCGTTCGGCCTCCTTGACGGGGTCGATGCCGAGCGCGGTAAGGATCGCCTTTAGCTGGCGGTCGTTGTCCTCCCGGATCTCATCGCGGATCGCCTTCACCTCGGCGGTGATGATCTCAGCGAGCATCTTAGCTCCTTCGTGTCGATATCTCTCGATCGTCCTAAGGCCGCAGCCGAGTGCGTCTGCGAGCGGCTTGGATGGTGGTTTGCGGTCGGCCAGGTAGACCCGGAACACGTCGAGAATCAGCTCCTGCTCATCGGTGCGGTGGCGCTTCGCCTTGATCGCCTCTCGAAGCTCCTCCACCGAGAATGGGAGCCGCGCGCCGGTTGGCATCCAGCCCTGCGAGTACTCCCGGACCGATGCGTTCTCATGCATGAGCAGCTCGCGTTTGGCTGCCTCGTCGGCTCCGAAGTACCGGCGGGATTCCTGCGTGGACAATGAACCGGAGGAGTCCTTAGCGCCGCTCGTGGTGATGCGTTGACAGCCGTTCGTGTTGAGGATGTCGCGCTGCCACATGAGCTTCTCAACCGCGAACTCCTCGGAGGTCACCAGCCTTCGCTCAACGCGGCGGAGCGCACCGCGCAGCAGCTCAACCGGCGTCTTCGGCGTTGTCGCCCTCTTCCAGTCGAGGAGCGTCTCAAGCATCCAACGCTTCTCTTCGCCCTGGAGGCCGGAGAGTGCAATCGCCGCCGTCCTTGGGTCATACGCTGTGCTCCTGCGGCCGATACGCAGGTTCGCGCGAGCAGCGCAACGAGGGAGAGCTTCAATTCTGTTACGGCGGATGCGCCGGAGGGACTCGGTGGTAGCCACGTTGTGGCCGAATACAAAGGTGTTTTTGGGTCTGGACATAATCGGCGGCACCTATCCGCCTCTGGGGGTCTGAGGGTTACGTCTTGGTCTTCGTCGCCTTGGCTTCGCGCTCGAGACGCTTGGCTCTCAGCTCGGCTTGGCGCTCTCGGAAGCGGGCCGTTGTCTCGTCAGCCCGCCGGGCGCGGTTAGTGGTGGAGTCAGGCATCTCTACGTACTAGGGTCTAACGCCGCACAGGGACTGAGCGTGGTCAGCGTGGGTCAGCCTCCTAGGGCGACAGATTCCAGACTTCGTACCGCGCCCTGTTGGGTGCAGCCGGGATAGGACAGAGTTCGCGTCGGACGGATCAATCGCTCCAGCCGTGGGCGGCACGAGCCGGAGGCAACCAGCTCTCGGGCTATGAGAACGAGGCGATGCCGAGGCGCCTGTTAGACGCTCAGGCTTGACCGTCTCGAAGGTGTGGAGCGGGGGAGAGGCGAGTATCGCCTCGCCTCATCCCTCCCAAGGCTCCGGTCAGGTCTGCTGCTGAGGCTGGCCGTCGTCGCGCAGGTGCGCGAGCACGTCGGCCACGTCAGCGAGTTGCTGTTCAAGGTCGCGCTGGTAGCTCTCGAGCCTTTCGATCAGCTCAGGCCGGCTAGGAAACCGGCCACCGAACAGACCGCGCCGACCTCCGTGCCAGAGGCCATGATGGCGATGGTGCATTTGTGTTCACCTCCTCTCCTCGTACCGTGCGAGAAAGCGGGCGGTGCGCTCCTGGGAGCGCTGCAGCGCCTCGGCCCAGTGGTCGAGCAGCCGCTCGCCCGCGGGTGTGAGTGCGTAGCGACGCTTGGCGGGGCCGGGGGAGGAGTCGTCCCACTCGGAGGAGACGAGCCCTTCCTCCTCGAGCCCGCGCAGGAGCCGGTAGAGGTTCCCCATCTCGATGCGTGCCTCGCCGGTCAGCTCGGGCAGCCGCTCGAGCAGGTCGTAGCCGTGCGCCGGACGCTCGCGCAAGAGCAGCAGGAGCGCCGGCTCGGCGAAACGTTCCACCCGGGCCAGCACGCGCCAGCGGCCGTGGTGGTGGCGGCGTGCGCGTGGCCCCCTCATCTACTATCTACATGTAAAAAACACATGTAAGACACATTACCGGTTTTGCAGGGTTCTGGGTAACCCTGGCTAAACTCGGTGGCCGGATGAGGGTCACGAAAGTCGCAACCACGCGCCAGTGCGCCGTCTGCGAACGGACGTTGCTGATGGGCGAGCGCGCCGCGAGCTTCGCCCCGTCGGAGGGCGCGGAGCTCGTCGACGTCTGCCCGCTCTGCCAGGAGCTGGCGATCGAGGCGGGCTGGATCAAGGAGGGCGCTCCGACGACGCCGACGCTCGAGAACGCGCGCCGTCGCCGCCGCAAGCGCAACCTCGTCGAGTTTCTCGGCCTGACACGGACCAATGACGAGGGCGCGCTCGCGCGGCAGGAGCCGATCCTACGCAAGCTTTCCGACGGCGAGGTCGCGCTGCTCGAGGCTGCGGATCTGTTCAACGGCAGCGCCTACCGGCGCACCGTCGGCGGCATCGCGAAGAGCCTCGGCGAGCCGAGCGCGAGCATCGTGCCGCTCTCCGGCACGTCCGGCGAGCTGGCCGTAACAGTCGCCTGGGAGCTGTCCTGGTACCAGTACCGCGTCAGCCCGGATTCCGCCCAGCCCGTGCGGCTCGAGCGGCGAGGCCACGAGCTCGACGAGCTGGACGAGGGGTTCAAGGACTGGAACGCGCAGGTCGAGGACGAGGGCCGCCTCGTCCCCGAGATCGCGCGGCTCTAGCTCTCAGCTGGTTCCCGGGAAGGTCCCGAGCTTCAGGTGGAGCGTCTTGCGCGCTCCGCGTTGCGTCACGACCTCGAGCGACACGGTCGTCCCCGGCTTCAGCTCCGAGACGACGCTCGTCAGGTCGTCCACGGTCGCCGTCCTCTTGCCGTTGACGGACGTGATCACGTCGCCCGGCGCGAGCCCGGCTTTTGCGGCCGGCCCGCCCGGCGCGACGCTCTGCACGAGCACGCCGGCGCCGTTCGTGTCCCCGATCTGGACGCCGAGATAGGCGCGATGGGAATTGACGACGTGGCCGAAGCGGATGATCTGCGTCGCGACGTCGCTGACGAGGTTGCTCGGGATGGCGAAGCCGATGCCGGGCGCCGCGGCTCCTCCGAGCTCGGGGTCGGCCGCGGCGAGCGTGGGGATCCCGATCACGCGGCCCTGGAGATCGGCGAGCGCTCCGCCCGAGTTCCCGGGGTTGATCGCCGCGCTCGTCTGGATCATGAGCGGCAGCGCGACGCCGTTGCCCTCGGAGACGCCCTGGCGGAAGGCGCTGACGATGCCGTCCGTGACGCTCGAGCGCAGCCCCAGCGGGTTGCCGATCGCGATCGCGAAGTCCCCGACGTCGAGCTTGCTCGAGTCCGCGAACGACGCAGGCGTGAGCTTCGCCCCCGAGACGTGGACGACTGCGAGGTCGTCCGGCGCAAAACGACCGACGAGCGAGGCGCGGTACGAGTGCGCGCCCGCCGTTACCGCGTACGGTCCGCCGCCGGCGACGACGTGGTTGTTCGTGACGATGTCGCCGTCCGAGTCGAAGACGACCCCCGAGCCGAGTCCCTCGGGGCTCTGGATCTGGACGACGGAGGGCGAGAGCTCGCGGACGACGGCCGTGATTGCGTCCTGGAACGCGAGTGCCGCCGCCGCGGGCTTGAGGCGTGCGTGGCTCGTCTTGGGGGCGGTGTTCGAGGACGAGCCGCCCCCAAGCGACACGGCCGCGACGACCGCTCCGGCGACGGCCGCGCCGGCGAGCGGCGCGAGCCACCAGATGTGCCGGCGCAGCATCCGCCTCTTATACCGGCGCGGTCGGGCGGCCCAGCCGGTCTCCGTCCTATGATCAGAGCGCCGTGATCTATTGCGTGATTCCCCGCGAGCTCGCCGACGAGCTGTACGACAAGATGGTCGACTACTACAAGGAGAACCCGAACGTGACCGTGATCGTCGACCGCCGCGAGGGACCGGATCGCCGCAAGGTTGGCGAACAGCGGCTCGAGGACAAGGAACAGCGCACGCTGCGCGACCGCCGCCGCGCGCACCCGGGCAAGTTCCCGGATGTCGACGCCCCACCCGAGTAGCGCCCGCTAGGCTCGCCGCATGGCGACGACAACGGGCACCAACTTCAAGAACTTCATCGGCGGCGAGTGGGTGGACGCCGCTTCGGGCGAGACCTTCGAGAGCACGAGCCCCGCGACCGGCGAGACGATCGGTGTCTTCCCGCGCTCCGGTGCCGAGGACGTCGACCGCGCGGTCGCGGTCGCGAAAGAGGCGTTCGCGGAGTGGCGGCTCGTGCCGGCACCCAAGCGCGGCGAGATCCTCTTCGGCCTCGCGCGACTGCTCGAGCAGGAGAAGGCGGCGCTCACCGACCTGATGACGCGCGAGATGGGCAAGGTGAAGGCCGAGGCGGGCGGCGACGTCCAGGAGGCGATCGACATCACGTACTACATGGCCGGCGAGGGAAGGCGCCTCTTCGGTCACACCACTCCGTCGGAGCTGCGGGACAAGTGGAACATGAGCGTCCGGCAGCCCATCGGCGTCGTGGGAGCGATCACCCCGTGGAACTTCCCGGTCGCGATCCCGTCCTGGAAGCTGATCCCGGCGCTCGTCTGCGGGAACACCGTCGTGCTCAAGCCTGCCACCGACACCCCCGCGCTGGCCGAGCGCTTCGTCGAGCTGCTCGCCGAGGCCGGGATCCCGGACGGAGTCGTCAACATCGTCCACGGCGGCGGCGGCACGGTCGGCGAGCGGATGGTGCGCCACCCCGACGTCCGCGTGATCACGCTCACGGGCTCCCGCGAGACCGGCGTCGAGGTGCTGAAGGCAGCGGCCGAGACCCTCACGCACGTGCACCTCGAGCTCGGCGGCAAGAACGCGATCGTCGTCCTCGACGACGCCGACCTCGAGCTCGCCGTCGACGGGATTCTCTGGTCGGCGTTCGGCACGTCGGGCCAGCGCTGCACTGCCGCGTCGCGCGTGATCGTGCAGAAGGGCGCGTACCAGGAGCTCCAGTCGCGGCTCGTCGAGCGTGTCGAGAAGCTGCGGCTCGGGCCGGGCTGGGAGGACGACACCGACATCGGCCCGGTCATCAACAGGACCGCGCTGGACAAGATCCACTCCTACACCGAGATCGGGAAAGACGAGGGCGCGAAGCTTCTCACGGGCGGCGAGGTGGCCGGCGACGGCGACCTCGGCAAGGGCTTCTTCTACCGGCCGACGATCTTCGCGGACGTCGATCCGCAGATGCGGATCGCGCAAGAGGAGATCTTCGGCCCGACGACGGCGCTCATCCCGGTGGAGGGCCTCGACGAGGCTATCCGCGTCTCCAACGGGATCAAGTACGGCCTCTCGTCGTCGATCTTCACGCGCGACGTCAATGCCGCCTTCCGCGCGATGCGCGACCTCGAGGCGGGGATCACCTACGTCAACGCCGGCACGATCGGCGCCGAGGTGCATTTGCCGTTTGGCGGCACCAAGGACACGGGCAACGGCCATCGCGAGGCGGGCCAGGCCGCGCTCGACGTGTTCACCGAGTGGAAGTCGATCTACGTCGACTACTCGGGCCGGTTGCAGCGCGCGCAGATCGACACCGAAGAGCACCACGCGCCTTGAGATACCGGCAGCTGGGCGACAGCGATCTCCAGGTCTCGGAGATCTGCCTCGGCACGTGGACGACGTTCGGCGGGAGCCTCGGCGACGACGTGGCAGCCGCGCTCGTCGACGCTGCGTTCGACGCCGGCGTCAACTTCTTCGACACCGCGAACATCTATGGCGATGGCCGCTCGGAGGAGGTGCTCGGCCGCGCGCTCGCCGGACGGCAGCGTGACTCGTTCGTGGTGGCGACGAAGGTCTTCGGCGAGATGCCGAACGGCGACCGGGGCCTCTCACGCGAGCAGGTGCTGAAGCAGATCGACGACTCGCTCGGGCGGCTGCAGCTCGACCACGTCGACCTCTACCAGTGCCATGCCTGGGATCCCGACGTCCCGCTGGACGAGACGCTCGGCGCGCTCACCGAGGTCGTGCACGCGGGCAAGGCACGCTTCGTCGGCGTCTCGAACTGGACCGGTGAGCAGATCCGCAACGCCGTCCAACTCGCCCGCGAGCGCGGCTTCGCGAAGATCGTCTCCTCGCAGCCCGAGTACTCCCTGCTTCACCCCGAACCCGAAGACGAGGTGATCCCGGCCTCGCGCGAGAACGGCGTCTCCCAGATCGTCTACTCGCCGCTCGCGCAGGGCGTGCTGAGCGGCAAGTACCCGCCCGGCGAGTCCTACGCGCAGGACACCCGTGCGGCCGCGCGCGGTGACGGGTTCATGTCGCGGTTCCTGGCGAACGAGGTGCTCGAGCGGGTGCAGCGTCTGGTGCCGGTCGCGGACGGCCTCGGGATCACGACCGCGCAGCTCGCGCTGGCCTGGATCTTGCGCGAGCCCAACGTCGCGAGCGCGATCGTCGGCGCGTCGCGGCCGGAGCAGCTGCGCGACAACGCCGCCGCGTCGGGTGTCGAGCTCGACGAGGAGACGCTGCGGGCGATCGAAGCCGCTGTGTAAAGGTGCGCCGGTGAACCGGAAGCTCGTCGTGTTCGTGCCGCGCGAAGCCCTCGACGGCGTGCGGGAGGCGCTGTTCGCTGCCGGTGCCGGCCGGATCGGCGCCTACGAGCGCTGCTCCTGGTACACGGAGGGCACCGGCACGTTTCTCGGCGGAAAGGGGACGTCGCCGAGCGTCGGGCAAGCCGGCCGCGAGGAGCGCGTCGCCGAGCTGCGGCTCGAGACGGTCTTCCCGGCCGAGCGCCAGGACGAGGTGCTCGACGCGCTGCGTCGCGCCCACCCGTACGAGGAGCCGGCGTTCGACGTCTACGAGCTTGCGGGGTGAAAGCGCGGCTCTTCACGGACGGCGGTGCGCGAGGCAACCCAGGCCCGGCCGCCTACGGCTACGTGCTCGAGGCGGAGGACGGAACGGTGCTCGCCGCACACGGCGAGGCGATCGGCGTCGCGACGAACAACGTGGCGGAGTACCGCGGTCTCGTCGCCGGTCTGGAGCGCGCCGCCGAGCTGCAGCTGGGGGAGGTGGAGGTCGTCTCCGATTCCGAGCTGCTGGTAAAGCAGATGAACGGCGAGTATCGGGTCAAGAACGAGGCGCTGCGCGAGCTCTCCCTGCAGGCGGCGCGGCTTGCGAGGCAGGTCGGAACGGTGCGCTACACGGCCGTCCGGCGGGAGCACAACGAACTCGCCGACCGCCTGGTGAACGAGGCTCTGGACGCAGCCGACCTCGGCTAGAATGCCCCTCCCACGCGGATGTAGCTCAGTTGGCTAGAGCGTCTGCTTGCCATGCAGAAGGTCGTGGGTTCGAGTCCCATCATCCGCTCTTCTTTCCTGAACCCGCTGGAAACGGCGGGTTTTTTCATGCATGCAGGGTCGCGCTTCGTCGCTTTGCAGCTAGTGGACTAGTTCGTGTCGTAGCCGAGGACTTGGACGAGGTCTTGCGTGGCGTCCGCGAAGTAGGCAAGGATCTCGTCGTCGAATTGCGCGCGCCAGTCGCCGGCTGTTCCCTTCCGAAGGTGATGACTGATGTCCTCGGTTCCCTTTGGGCGGCCGCCGGTGATGGTCTCGAACGAGAATCGGGATGCAAGATGCCCCAGCTCTTCTTCGGGCATCGGCACCTCGAGGTAGTCGAGTAGCTCGCGGAGGAACCTCGACTCGTTTGCCGCTCTGTCCTCGTACCGGAAGACCCGGACGTTCTCGTCGGCATCGGCTTCCGCGCTGGCCCAGGAACGCTGCGCCTCGAAGAAGCCGAGTTCAGCAAGGGTGTCGATGACGTAGCGCAGGCCCGCTCGCTTGTCGAGAGGCTGAAGGTCGGCTCGCATACGCGGGATGACGCCGACGGGTGTATGCGACACCAACGCGGCATAGTAGAAGGAGACGACGGCATCGCGCGGGTCACGCATCACGAAGAAGGTCTTGTAGCGGGAGGGCTTCGGGATCGAAAGGTAGGTCGGGTAGTCGACGTAGAGGTGACACGCGAGCGTACGCCGCGCGAAAGCCCTCCGGAGGCGCTCATCCGCACGGGCGGAGCGGAGCCCGACCTCGAAATAGGGCTCTACGCTCAGGCCGCTCCAGCGCCAGAATGTCTCATGCTGGAACACCGCCCTCAGCGTTTGGCTCCCGGTTCGCTGCGTGCAGCAGTAGTAGACGTTCTCATATGGCACTCTCGCCTCGAGACCGATCCCGAGCCTGTGCTTGATCGTGAGCCTGCGCCGTAAACGCGCGTACGAACGCTCGAACGCGGACGAAGATGTCGCACGGGGATGGAGCAAGACCCCGAGCCTTAGACCACCAGCTTCTTTGGATTGTTTGTCAACCATCCGCACGACCAGGAGTTCGAGTGTGGCTCCCTGATCGTTGTGGCCCAAGGCTGTACGCGCCGGTGGTATCGATGTTCCCGCTCCTGACCTTCTGACAGTGCATGGACACGCTTCCCGACCCGAAGCTGTTCGAGGAGTTGTGGGCGAGCATTTTCCCTGTAGGAGTCTGTGGGAAACGCGCGCCCGTAGTCGTGTGCACGCGATCGCGGACGGGATGACCTCGGAGGACGCGTCAACCGGCACGGACGGCAAGACCGCCCCGTTCGGAACGGAATGTAGGCGCGCGCTCTTCCCGAACCCGCTGGAAACGGTGGGTTTTTTACCGGTCGGAGGGCCCCACCCGGGGCCTTCCGGGATGCTTATCGGCTAGCGGCCCTCGCAGACGATCTCGACGGCGTTGGTGGTCGCAGCCCCGTTGCCGTCGAGCGCGTACTTGAACTGCGAGCCGCTGGTGTAAATGTAGGTCACGTGAGCCCCCGTGCGGGACGGCGTGACGTTTGAACCGAAGCAGACGTAGCTCGTGGCACGAAGTGAATCTCGCCGACCCGGGCAGGTTGATGCTCACCTTGGCGTCGTTGGCCGTCAGATAAACCACGTGCCAGCCGCTCCGCAGGGGCCGGCCGGACCGATGGCACCGCAGGGAGAACCGGGAACGCCGGGCGGCCCGCCAGGTCCGGCGGGGCCCGCAGGCCCGATGGGCCCGGCAGGAGCGGCAGGCCCGGCAGGACGTCTTCTATGCGACGTTCACGACGAAGACCGCCGGCATGCCCTTCATGGGAACCGTGATCGCCCCGCTTGCCGGCTGACCGAAGCCGGGTCTGCTGCTGCTCAGGTGGTCAACCACTCTTCGTGCTCAACGGGGCGAGGGACGGCGTGGCGCTCACGGACGCATTGTCGCGCTTGTGAACGCTCGTATCAATCCCACGTAATGGGCGAGCCGCTTCAGGAGCCGTGCAGGTGGAAGTACGCCTCGTAGATCTTCTTCGCGACCGGCGCGGCGGCCTGGGCGCCGAAGCCGCCCTTCTCGACCATCGCGACGACGACGAGCCTCGGACTACTCGCCGGCGCCCACGAGGCGTACCAGGAGTGGTCGGGGCAGCTCACGCCGCACGTCTCGGCGGTGCCGGTCTTGCCGGCGATCTTGATCGGGAACCCGCCGAAGACCGGGAACGAGGTTCCGGACGGGTTGTTCGCCGCCTCGTACACGCCCTCCCTGATCGCCGACGTGTAGGGGGAAAGCTTCACCCGCCGAACCGGCGGGAAGTGGAGCTTGTGCCGGACACCGTTCCGGATGACCGCCTCGCCGACGTGCGGCCGGACGACCTTGCCGCCGTTGATCAGTGTCGAATACGCCACCGCGAGCTGCAGCGGGCTGACCTGGAGCGCGCCCTGGCCGACGGCGAGGTTGACCGCCTGGCCCTCGGTGTACGGCGTGCCGGCCTGCCGCTCGAAGTACCGGCCCGGCATCGGGAGGTAGCCGGCCGCGGCCCCGGTGAGGTCGATCGGCGGGCGCGTGCCGAGGCCGAGCTTGCGCGCCCACGCCTGGATCAGCGTCGCCTTGCGGGCGGGGTCGTGCGCCCAGATCGCCGCGCCGAGCCGGTAGAACCACGTGTCGCACGACTGCTCGAGTGCGGTGGGCAGGGTCATCGTCTCGTTGGCGCCGCGCTCGACGTTGTAGAACGTGTGGTCGCCGAGAGTGAAGGAGCCGGTGCACTCCATCGGCGTGTAGGGCGTGATGATCCCGCCGCTGAGCGCGGCCTCGGAGATGATCGGCTTGAACGTCGAGCCCGTGGGATAGACGCCGGTGATGGCCCGGTTGATGCCGGGCGTCGAGCCTTCCTCGTTCAGGATGCGCGAGTAGTAGTGCGGGTCGACTGCGGCGCGCTTCTGGTCGAACGTCGGGTAGCTCACGAGCGCCTTGATCGCGCCCGTCCACGGGTCGATCGCGACGGCGGAGGCTCCGGGCGGGCTGTGGCCGAGCAGCCGCGACTGCCCGATCCCGTATTGCAGCGCCCGCTCGGCGGCTTTCTGGAGGCGGGTGTCGATCGAGAGCTGCAGCGTCGGCGGCTGCTTCTGGCGCGGCACGCTGAGGGGGCCGGCGATGCGACCCAAGGAGTCGACCGGGATCTTGGCCTGTACGAAACCCGCGTTCAGGAGCGAGTCGTACGCCGCCTCGACGCCGCTCTGGCCGACGACCTCGCCCGCCTTTGCACGCTTGTACGCGTGTGACTCGAGCTCGTCTCTGCTGATCTGGCCGAGCAGCCCGAGGAACTCGCTCCCGAAGGCGCCCTGCGGATAGCTGCGGTCGTCCGCGACACCGACCTTGAAGCCGGGGAACTGGCCGCTCCGCTCCTGCATGTACGACGTAAAAGCCGCGTTGGGGTGAGCGATCACGACGGCGGGCGCGAAGGGGGACTGCAGGACCGACTTCCGGATGCGCGCGGCGAGGATCCCCCAGCGCCGCCCCGTGGTCTTACCGAGCTGCTGGAGCGCGCGGACGCCGGCGGGGCTCGGGTGCCAGTGCCCGTGTGCGTCTCGGCTCCCCAGCGATGCCGCGTCGGCCTCGATCACGACGTGTCCTGTCGTGCCTGCGATCAGGCGTCCCTTCGAGTCGAGGATCGCGCCGCGGGCGCCGAGCAGGTCGACCGTCCGGAACGCCTGCGTGTGCGCCTCGTTCGCGTACTGCTTCCCGTGCAGGACCTGGATCGACCACGCGCGCAGGAGCAGGAGCGACAGACCGGCGGCGACGACGATCGCCAGTCCGCCGATCCGGACGTAGAAACCGGAGCTGCGGAAGTACGGCGCGTCGGCGCGCGAGTACGGCTGCAGTTGTCGGCGCCCCGGCAGGTTGCGGGGAAGCTTCAACCGACGGCGAGGTTCCGGTCTCGAGATCGCCACGGACTGCCGTCCAGAGTAGTCGCCGTGCCGCGAGACGGCTACTCGTCGGCGAGCTCATCGGCCAGCAGCGAGAGCGCGAAACTGCGCCAGGCGAGCTCCGGATCGGCGCGGAGCGCGTCCACTGCAGCGGTCACGGACGGAAGATCGTCTGTTGGCAGCGCCTCGAGCGCTCTCGTGAGCTGCGCGCGGCGCTCGGGTATGTCGAGCTCGTCGGCGAGCCGTTCGGCCGCGATCGAGTCGACGCCGACGTCACGATGCGGGTCTCCGCCCGCCGCGAGGACGAACATCGCGCGGCGGCGGGCTGCGTTCAGCTCACCGTCGTCGATCGGTATCTCGCGCTGTACGAGCCAGCAGAGGACGACCTGCAGCTCGCTCGAGCGCGCATCGAGCTCGGATCCCTCGAGCTCCTCGAGCCTAGCCCGGATCCCGGCAGTCACCGGTCTCGCCTTCGCAGCAACCGATCTTCAAGCGGCACTTCGGGCACTGAAACGTCCCGTGGCGCCACTCCATCTCGGCGCTGCAGCGCGGGCAGGTCTCCTTCACCCCACCGAGGGTACGTCCTCGAGCCGACGGACATCGAAACGTTCAATGCGCACGATGAGGCGCGAATTCGCGAGCTCAACGCGGAGAACACGGTGTTCGCGGCTCCCGGCGATGTTCATCTCGAGGGCCGCGAAGCAGCCAGCGCCTACGCGATGCAGTGGATCAAAGGATTCCCGGATGCGCGGATCTCGGTGCACAACGAGCGCGCGACGAGCAACTGGGTCGTGCAGGAGTTCACCTTCGAGGGCACGCACACGGCTCCGATGCAGAGCCCGATGGGCGAGATCCCGCCGACCAACCGGTCGCTCCGGGGCCGCGCCGTGCAGATCTTCAAGGTCGAAGGGGACGCCGTTGTCGACACCAGGCTCTATTTCGACCAGGTGCAGGTGACGACGCAGCTCGGGCTGATGCCTGAGTCTGCAATGGCCTGAGAAATCGGGTTCGGGAAAGCACGGCGCTCCCGCGCCCTCCCGCTACGGTTCGCGTATGACCGAGACCGTGGACGCGCCAGCCGCCACGCGGATCCCCCACTGGATCGGCGGGGGCCGGGTCGAGGGCGGCTCCGGCCGCAGCGGGCCCGTGTACAACCCTGCGACCGGTCGCCAGACCGGCGCCGTCGACTTTGCGACCGCGGAGGAGGTGGATGCTGGCGTGCAGGCTGCGCGCGAAGCGTTCCCGGCATGGCGCCAGACGTCGCTCGCGAAGCGCGCCGAGCTCTTCTTTCGCATCCGGGAGCTCCTGCACGCGCGGCGCGAGGAAGCGGCCGAGATCCTCACGCGCGAGCACGGCAAGGTCCTCTCCGACGCGCTCGGCGAGGTGACGCGCGGGCTCGAGGTGGTCGAGCACTGCTGCGGGATCCCGACGCTGCTCAAGGGCGAGCACTCGGAGCAGGCCTCGACCGGGATCGACGTCTACTCGATCCGCCAGCCGCTCGGCGTCGTGGCCGGAATCACGCCGTTCAACTTCCCCGCGATGGTGCCCATGTGGATGTGGGCGCCCGCGATTGCGTGCGGCAACTGCTTCGTGCTCAAGCCGTCGGAGAAGGACCCGTCCGCCTCGCTCTGGGTCGCCGAGCTCCTGAAGGAAGCAGGCCTGCCGGACGGGGTCTTCAACGTCGTGATGGGAGACCGCGTGGCCGTCGACGCGCTGCTCGAGCACCCGGACGTGGCGGCGATCTCGTTCGTCGGCTCGACACCGGTCGCGCGCTCCGTCTACGAGAAGGCGACCGCCAACGGCAAGCGCTGTCAGGCCCTCGGCGGCGCGAAGAACCACCTGATCGTCCTTCCGGACGCGGACGTGGACGCCGCTGCCGACGCGGCGATCTCGGCGGGCTACGGCTCGGCCGGCGAGCGGTGCATGGCGGTTTCCGTCGTGGTCGCGGTCGGCGACGTGGCGCAGCCCCTCGTCGACGCGATCCGGGAGCGGATCCCGAAGGTGAAGGTCGGCGACGGGATGGATCCGTCCTCGGAGATGGGCCCCCTGGTGACGCAGGAGCACCGCGACCGCGTCGCGTCGTACGTCGAGAACGCGACCGGCGAGGGTGCCACGGTCGTGGTCGACGGGCGAGAGGGGGTGCCGGAGGAGGGCTTCTTCCTCAATCCGAGCCTGCTCGACGACGTGACGCCGGAGATGAAGGCGTACGTCGACGAGATCTTCGGGCCCGTGCTCGGCGTGACGCGCGTCGCGACCTACGACGAGGCAGTGCGGCTCGTCAACGAGAGCCCGTACGGCAACGGCGTCGCGATCTTCACGCGCGACGGCGGCGCCGCCCGGCAGTTCCAGTTCGACGTGCAGGCCGGCATGGTCGGGATCAACGTGCCGATCCCGGTGCCCGTCGCGTACTACTCGTTCGGCGGCTGGAAGTCGTCGCTCTTCGGCGATCTCCACGTCTACGGTCCCGAGTCGATCGGCTTCTACACGCGCGGCAAGGTGGTCACGCAGCGCTGGCCCGATCCCGCCACCTCGCGTATCGACCTCGGCTTCCCACAGACCCGCTGACCATGGCCTTCATCGAGACGATCGCTGAGGAAGACGCAGACGGCGAAGTAGCGGAGATCTACGACGTGATGCGCGACCAGTTCGGCTACTTGCCGAACCTCGTGCGGGCGTTCTCATTGCGACCCGAGACCTACCGAGCCTGGATGCAGCTGAACGGCGCCGTCAAGGCGCCCGATCTGCGCCGCTACGAGCTCGCGACACTGGCGGCCGCGCGCAGGCTGCGGTCGAGCTACTGCGCGCTCCAGCACGGGAAGGTGCTCGCGCAGCAGTTCTCGTCGTTCGAGGACGTTCCCGGCCTGCCCGCGGGGCTCGACGAGGCCGACCGCGCGGTGATGGAGCTCGCCGAGAAGGTCGTCGACGATGCGACGTCGGTGACGCAGGCCGACGTGGATCGGCTGCGCTCGCTCGGCCTCACCGACGCCGAGATCGTGGACGTCGTCCTGGCCGCTGCGGCGCGCTGCTTCTTCAGCAAGACACTCGATGCCCTCGGAGTTGCCCCGGACGCGGTCTACGCCGAGTTGCCGGAGGAGTTCCGCGAGGCGCTCACGGTCGGCCGGCCGATCGAGTCGGCCTGATCAGGTCAGGCGGTGGCTGGGCGACGCATGCCCTGGGTTACCCACCCGGCGGCGGCGAGCAGCAGCAGTGCCAGTGCGACGATCAGGATCTGATGCAGCTTCATGCTCTTATGACGCTCCGGCGGATGACAATCTTCCTCGCGTGACGGGCCCGCCCCATCACCGTCCGCTCGACGCGCGGGAGATGCCGCGCTTCGCCGGCGTGCGGACCTTCATGCGGGCGCCGCACACCACGGATCTCGCCGGCGTGGACGCGGCCGTGTACGGCATCCCGTTCGATACGGCCACGACGTACCGTACGGGCACGCGCTTCGGCCCGGAGGCGATCCGCTCGGCCTCGGCGCTGCTGCGGCCCTACAACCCGGCGCTCGACGTGAACGTCGTCGAGACGCTCTCCATCGTGGACTACGGCGACCTGCCCGTGTCGCCCGGCGACACCCAGCGCACGTACGGCCAGGTGGAGCAGGCGCTCGCGCCGCTCGTCGAAGCGGGCGTGTTCCCGCTCGCGCTCGGCGGCGACCACTCCGTCACGCTCGCCGAGCTGCGCGTGCTCGCGCGCCGGCACGGGCCGCTCGCGCTCGTCCAGCTCGACGCGCACGGCGACACGTGGGACGAGTACTTCGGCCAGCGCTACTTCCACGGCACGACGTTCCTGCGTGCGGCCGAGGAAAAGCTGATCGAGCCAGGGGCGTCGACGCAGGCAGGCCTGCGCGGGTCGCTCTACAGCGCCGAGGACATCGAGTCGGCCCGGGAGCTCGGCTTCGCCGTCCTCCCCTGCGAGCAGCTGCGGACGCTCGGGCCGGGCGGCTTCGCGAGCCTCGTCCGCGAGCGGATCGGGATACGCCCCGTGTTCGTCTCCTTCGACGTCGACGTCCTCGACCCGGCGTTCGCTCCGGGGACGGGGACGCCCGAGGTCGGCGGCCTCTCGACTGCCGAAGCGCTCGCCTTCGTTCGCGCGCTGAGCGGGATTCAGCTAGCCGGCGCTGATGTCGTGGAGGTCTCGCCTCCGTACGACGGCCCGGGCCAGCAGACGGCGCTCGCCGCTGCGAACGTCGCCTACGAGCTGCTCAGCCTCTGCGCGGTCGCGGCTCAGCGATAACGGAAGCGCAGCGTCATCCGGCCGTGCCGTCCCCAGGGATCGACGGCGACGATGCGGAGTCGGTACGAGCCCGGCAGTAGCGTGCGCGCGTTGAGGCGCAGGCGTACCTGGAGCAGGCCCGGCTTCCGGCGATAGGCCTGCACGGTCTGGAAGGTGCCGGCCCTGAGCAGCGCTCCGAAGCGGCTGCCTTTGCCGACGATCGGGGCCGTCGTCCCGTGGGGACCGATCACCGACCCCGAGATCCTGGCCTGCGAGTGCACCGCGATCCGGGTGAGCAGGAGGAGGCTCCGGTCGGCGGGATGGCGGACAGCCTGGAACTTGCTCTCGGTCGTCAGCGCGGGACCGCGAGCCGACGTATAGGTGGGATCGCCCCAGCCCCCTTGCTTGAACAGGGAGAGCTGGAACGGCGTCCGCGTCAGCACGTGGGGGAGGTTGCTCGAGTCGGCGTACCAGCCGACAGCAGTGCCGGGCGGGAGCTGGGCGGGCTGAAGCGGAGGCACCGTGTGGAAGACCCTGCCGTCGGTGGAGTAGCCGAGCACCGTCCGGCTCGGCTGCGGCTGCGCGTACACGAGATCGAGCGGCCAGCGGAATCCCTTCGACGACAGACCCGGTACCGCGAGGGAAACCTCGCTTCCGGGCACCGCCAGGGCGCCGCTGAAGCTGGTGAGCGAGACGGTCTTCCCGACCGGGACGGCGCCCGGCTGCCAGGTGACGCTCGCGCGCCCGTCCGCGGTGCGGAGGTTGCCGGCGATGCCGCGACGCACCGTCTGGCTCCCGATCGACACCGCGGGCAGGGGCGCTACCACGACGAGGTCGGTCGCCTCCGTGGTGGCGGAGCTGGAGCCACCCTTGCCGGTCGCGGTCACGACGAGCGAGAGCGTCGAGCCGATGTCGTCGGGCGTGAGCGTTCGCCTCGCTCCGGTTGCATGCGGGATCGCGAGGCAGGACGTGCCGGCGGAGTTGCAGCGCCGCCAGCGGTAGGTGAACTTCGTCGGCGAGCCTGTCCACGTCCCGACCGAGCTCGTCAGGATCTGCCCGACCTGGGAGCTGCCGAGGATCTGCGGCGGCCTGATGTTGGCTGGCCGCGCCGCCGGCGAGCTGCCGGCCGGGGCGACGGCGGCACTGGGAGCGCTCGTCGCGTTCGCGGCTCCTCCTGGGGCGGTGGAGGTCACGAAGACCTTGAGCGAGTGCCCCACGTCGGCGGCGACCGGCCGGTAGGTCTCGGCGGTCGCGCCGTCGATCGCCGTGCAGTCCGCGCCCGACGCGTCGCAACTGCGCCACTGGTACGTGAACGTCACCGGCTTCCCGCCCTCCCACTCACCGGGCACGGCGGCGAGCAACTGGCCGGCCTGGGGCGGGCCGACGATCGTGGGCGGTGTCGAGAGGAGCGGGACGCCGCTGGGATAGGGCTCGATCTCGACGGCCGTGAGCCTCGTGCCGTTCATCCGGTCGCCGTCGGCGCAGTGCCTGATCCCCGGCACGGAGACGCAGTTCGTCCACTGCCAGAACCTCCAGCCGACCCCGTTCCAGTTCTGAGCGGGCACCTGCGGCCTGCTCTTGGAGGTCCAGTGCGCGACCCAGAGGCCCGTGCCTGCCGCTGCGGCAGCGGTCGAATCGCCGAGCCGCCCCTTCCAGAAGAGCGGCGACGTGTAGACGAACGGCTCGACGCCGGTGCGCGCAGTGATCTGGCCGGTCCACGCGAGAGTCCAGGCGAGCAGGCGCTGCTTCGGCAGGTTCCCCGTCGCCTCGAGGTCGAGCACCGGCGGCAGCTCTCCCGGCTGGGGGCCGGCGAGGGCGAGGAAGTGGTTGGCCTGCCTGATCGCGCTCGCGGTCGCGGCGGCGAGGTTCTTACCGGTCGGGCGCGCGAAGTGGTAGGCGCCGAAGGCGAGGCCGGCGCCCTCGCTTCCGTTTCGGTTCGCGGTGAAGGTCTTGTCGTTGTAGGACGAGCCCTCGGTCGCCTTGGCGAACGCGAAGCGGTAGCCGGCACGCGCGACCTTGCTCCAGTTGATCGACCGGTTCCAGTTCGAGACGTCGACGCCCTTGAAGCGTACGGTCGCAGCGTCGGATGCGCTCGCCGAGAGGAGCGCGCTCAGCGCGACGACCAAGACTGCGAGCAACCCGAGGCGCCCGCGCCGCGCTCCGATGAAGGACCCCACGAGTGGCATGAGGCTAGCGCAGGTTCTGTTCGCCCGCCGTAAAAAAAGCCCTGCTACGAGGGCACCACTGCGGCGGTCTCGAGCTGCTCGCCGAAGCGCGCCCGGCGCACGAAGCGCCCCCTTCCCGCCGTTCCGACGAGGTCGCCCTCCTCCACGAGAACGGAGCCGCGCAGCAGCACGTGCTCGGGCGCGCCCACCACCTCTGTGCCCTCGTAGAGGCTGTAGTCGCACCTCGAGTGGTGCGTGGACGCCGAGATCGTCTCCCGCCGCTCGGGGTCGAAGACGACGAGGTCGGCGTCGGCGCCGACGGCGACCGTGCCCTTGCGCGGATAGAGGCCGAACAGCTTCGCGGGCTGTGTCGCGAGGAGGTCGACCATCCGGTTGAGGCTGATCCGGCCCTCGCGGACGCCGAAGTGGTGGATCATCTTCAGTCGGTCCTCGAGACCCGGCCCGCCGTTCGGGATCTTCGTGAAGTCGTCCTTGCCGAGCGTCTTCTGCCCGTCCCAGAGGAACGCGCAGTGGTCGGTCGAGATCGCCGACAGGGCGTCGGTGCGCACCGCGTCCCACAGCACCTCGTGGTTCGCCGCGTCCCGGGCGGGCGGTGAGTACACGTACTTCGCGCCCTCGAAGTCGGGCTGCTCGAGATCGTCAATCGACCGAAAGAAGTACTGCGTGCACGATTCACCCCAGACGTCCCAGCCCCGCTCGCGGGCGCGGCGGATCGGCTCGACCGCTTCCCGGCAGGTGACGTGGACGACGTAGAGCGGGCTGCCGGCGATCCGTGCAAGCTGGATGGCGCGGTTCGTGGCCTCGCCCTCGAGCTCGGGCGGCCGCGTCAGCGCGTGGTGGATCGGCGCCGTCTCCCCCTGCGCGAGGGCCTCGCGCACCAGGACGTCGATCGCGTCGCCGTTCTCGGCGTGCACCATCACGAGCGCGCCACTTGCCGCGGCTACCTCCATCGCGCGGAAGAGCGTCTCGTCGTCGACCTGCAGGACGTTCTTGTACGCCATGAACAGCTTGTAGGAGGTGATGCCCTGCTCCGGCAGCGTCGCGAGCTCCTCCAGGCGCTCCTCGTCGGCGAGGTCGGTGATCGCGATGTGGAAGCCGTAGTCGATCAGAGTCTTGCCGTTCGCCTTCGCATGCCAGCCCTCGAGTGCTTCCGCGAAGGTCTGTCCCCGGCCCTGGATGCAGAAGTCGACGTGGCACGTCGTGCCGCCGCAGGCCGCCGATCCCTGCCCCGACTCGAAGTCGTCGATCGTGACCGTGCCGCCGAACGGCATGTCGAGGTGCGTGTGCGGGTCGATGCAGCCCGGCAAAACGTACTTGCCCGCCGCGTCGATCGTCCGCTCCGCCGAGACGTCGAGGTCGGCGCCGATCAGCGCGATTCGCTCGCCCTCGACGAGGACGTCCGCGACGTAGTCGTCGGCGGCGGTGACGACGCGCCCACCCCGGATCAGGACCGACATCGCCTCCGAGTTTAAGCTCGTCGGGTGAGCCTGTCACCCGAGCGGACCGTTGCGGAGCTGCGCGAGCTGCAGGAGCTGACCGGCGACGAGAACGGATCCCAGCGCGTCGCGTGGACCGAGACGTGGGAGCGCGCACGCGTGTGGCTCCGCGAGAAGGTCGCTGCGACCGGGGCGGAGGAGGAGATCGACGAGGCGGGGAACCAGTGGTTCACGCTGCCGGGAGCGTCCGAGCGCGCGCTCCTGATCGGCGGCCACATCGACTCGGTACCGAACGGCGGCTGGCTCGACGGCTGCCTCAACGTGCTCGCGGCGGTGGAGGTGCTGCGCCGGATCGCCGAGGAGGGGACACCGCCGCTGACGATCCGCCTCGTCAACTGGGCCGACGAGGAGGGCGCCCGCTTCGGCCGCTCGCTTTTCGGCTCCTCTGCGGCAGCCGGTTCGATGGGCGACCAGGACGAGCTGCGGCAGCGCCGCGACGCCGACGGGATCGCGCTCCCGGACGCCCTGGCTGAGCACGGAGTCGATCTCGACCGGGCGCTCGAGGCCCGCAGGCAGCTCGAAGGCGCGGCCGCTTACCTCGAACTGCACATCGAGCAGGGCCCCGTGCTCGAGTCGCTCGACCTGCCGCTCGGCGTCGTCCTCGGCACCTTCGGCGTCGAGCGCCACCAGGTCACGTTCCGCGGCCAGGCCGCACACGCCGGCTCGACGCCGATGGACAAGCGCCGCGACGCGCTCGCCGGCGCCGCCAGGCTCGAGCTGAACATCCGCGAGATCGCGAAGCAGACGCCGGGCGGAGGGGTCTGCACGATGGGCAGAGTCGTCACGAAGCCCGGAATCGTCACCTCCGTCGTCGAGACCGCCGAGTGCCTGCTCGACCAGCGCCACCTCGAAGCGACCGAGCTCGCCGGAATGCTCCGCAGCGCGGAGACGGCGTCGCGCCAGTTCGCCGACGAAGAGGGGATCGAGGTCGAGTGGGAGAAGGTCTGGTCGATCGAGCCGATCCCGTTCGACGACGGGCTGATCGAGCTCGCCGACGAGTCGATCCGCGAGGTCGCGGGCTCCTCGCACCGTCTCCCGTCAGGCCCGCTGCACGACGCCGCCGAGGTGGCGCGTGCGGGGATCCCGACCGTGATGCTGTTCGTGCAGTCCCTCCGGGGTCTCTCGCACACGAAGCTCGAGGACACGAAGGAGGAGCACCTCGAGCTCTCGGTGCAAGCCCTCGACCGGCTGACCACGAAGGTGGGTCTCTTCGCAGAGACGTGACTCCCGCTCAGCTACGGCGGCATTGCCTGAAGCTCCCCGAGGCCGAGGAGACGTTTCCGTTCGGCCCCGAGACGTCCGTGTTCAAGGTGGGCGGGAAGATGTTCGCGCTCGCGCAGCTGAAGCGCGAGCCGCTGAAGGTGAGCGTCAAATGCGAGCCGGAGCTGGGCGAGCAGCTGCGTGGGACGTACGACGAGATCGAGCCCGGCTACCACCTGAACAAGCGCCACTGGCTGACGGTGATGTGCGGCGGCGCAGCGCCGGATGAGCTCGTCCGCGAGCTGGTGGCCGGCAGCTACGAGCTGGTCGCGGCGTAGGCTCGCCCGCGTGCCGGGCGGGGAGCGAATCGGCGGGCTCGCGACCGCCGGCGGGATCGCGATCGGAGTCGCGGCGGGGTGGAACCTCGCAGCGCTCGGACCCGTCGCCACCCGCGAGAGTCACGCCTACGGCGTGGGCCTCGCCACGATCGGCCTCTTCGTCACCGTCCAGTTCGTGATGCACGGGGCGATGCAGGTGCCCGGCGGCCGCGCCGCCGACCGCTGGGGCGCTCGGCGGAGCACCGCCATCGGGCTTGCAGTGCTCGCGGTCGGCAACGCGGTGGCGCTTCCCGCCGCGACGCCGGCGCTCGGCTTCCTCGGCCGCGCGATCGTCGGAGTCGGGACCGGGCTCGCGTTCATCGGTGGCTCGGACTACATCCGCGCGCACGGCGGCTCGGCGACCCTGCAAGGCCTCTACGGCGGAGCTTCGGTGCTCGCCCCCGGCGTCGCGCTCGCGCTCATCCCGCTCTTCGCAGAGTGGACGGGCTTCCGGGCGCCGTACATCTCGACCATCGGCGTCGTCATCGTTGCCGCCGTGCTGCTCTGGCTCTCGCCGGACACGCCCCGGATCGCGCGGCGGGCCGGGGAACGGCTCGACTGGAGCTTCGTCCGTGACTCGCGCCTGTACCGGTTTGCGGCGATCCACTCCTTCTCGTTCGGCTTCAGCGTGATCGTCGGCAACTGGGTCGTGACGCTCCTCGAGCATCACGGGCAGTCGAAGCCGGCGGCCGCGGCCGTCGGCTCGCTGACCCTGCTGCTCGGCTTCTTCACCCGGATCGCCGGCGGCTCGCTCCTGCGGCGCCCGAACGCGGACCGGATCATCGCCTCGAGCCTCGTTCTCGGTGGCGCCGCCGCGATCGTGCTCACCTTGCCGCTGTCGCTGCCGGCGTACGTCGTCGTCGCGGCGGTGCTCGGCCTCGCGGCCGGTGTCCCCTTCGCCCGGGCCTTCACGGGCGCCGCCTCGGCCCGCCCGGACGGCCCCGGAGCGGCCGTCGGCTTCGTCAACGCCTGGGCTGCGCTGACGATCGTCGTGGGCACCCCGCTGGTAGGTCTCACCTTCGCGATGCCGGGCGACGGCAGACTCGGATTCGTCGTCCTCGGCGGCCTGGCGGCGCTGGCCTCGCTCGCGACGCCGCGGTAGGGTCAACGGCATGGATTTCGGCGTCACCGTCCTCCCGGATCCGCCCTTTTCCCGCTGGCTCGAGCTGATCCAGCTCGCCGAGCGGCACGGCTTCGGCTACGCGTGGACGTACGACTCGCACGTCCTCTGGCAGGAGTCGGTGCCGATGCTCGCGGTCGCCACACGCGAGACCTCCACGATCAGGCTCGGCCATTTCGTGACGAACCCGGCGACCCGCGACCCGACCGTGCTCGCGAGCGCGTACGCAACGCTCCACGACCTGTCGGGCGGGCGGATGGCGATGGGCATCGGCCGCGGCGACAGCGCCGTCCGCTACATCGGCCGGCAGCCGATGAGGGTCGCGGAATTCGAGCGCTCCTGCAGCATGATCCGCAACTTCATGAACGGCGACGAGGTGGAGTGGAACGACAAGCAGCTCCAGCTCAAGTGGGTGCGGCCGGAGCTGCCGCGCATTCCCATGTGGATCGCCGGCTACGGCCCCAAGGCGCTCGCCGTCGCCGGCCGCGTCGCCGACGGCGTGATCATCCAGCTCGCCGACCCCGAGATCATCCAGTGGATCATGGATACCGCCCGCCGCGCAGCGGAGGAGGCAGGACGCGATCCCGCGCAGCTCAAGTGCATCGTCGGCGCGCCGGCCCACATCTCCGATGACCTCGCGGACGCGCGCGAGCAGGTGCGCTGGTTCCCGGCCATGGTCTCGAACCACGTCATGGACCTGATCGACCGCTACGGGGCCGACGGGAGCGCGGTGCCGAAGGCGCTCACCGACTACGTCCAGGCGCGGAAGTTCTACGACTACAACGAGCATTCGCGCGTCGGTGCGGCGCATGGCCAGTTCGTCACCGACGAGATCTGCGACCGCTTCTGCGTCCTCGGCACCGCCGAGCAGGCGAAGGCCAAGCTGCAGGAGCTCCAGGGGATCGGCGTCGACCAGTTCAACATCTACTTGATGACGCACGGACAGGAGGAGACCCTGCAAGCTTTCGGAGACGAGATCATCCCCGAGCTCTCCTCCGAGATCCCTGCTTAGCCTCCAACACCTCCTCGAGCTCCGCCAGGCCTACCCGCTGTCGTGGTCGAGCGACGGCTCGTGGCTGCTCGTCGCATCGGACCTCTCGGGCACCCGCCAGCTCTACCGCCTGCCGGTCGAAGGAGGCGAGCTCGAGCAGCTGACGAGCTACGCCGAGCCGGTCGAGGGGCAGCTGCTCCCGGACGACCGCCTCCTGCTCGAGATCGACGAGGGTGGAAACGAGCGGACGCAGCTCTACCTCGAGGGCGAGCCGCTGGTCGTGGATCCGCGCTACATCCACCGCACACCGCACGTCTCCCACGACGGCACGCTGCTTGCGTACTCCACGAACCGCCGCAACGGCCTCGACTTCGACATCGTCGTGCGCCGGCTCGCGAGCGGGGAGGAGCGGAGCTTCGAGCTCGGTGGCTGGTGCGCCTCCGGCGAGATCTCGCCGGACGGCCGCTGGGTCGTCGCCGAGCAATTCGGTGAGCTGAGCGGCGACTCGAACCTGTTCCTCCTGGGGATCGAGAGCGGTGAGGTCGTCCACGTCACGCTCCACGAAGGCCAGGCCGAGTACACACACCCCGTCTGGCTCGCCGACTCGTCCGGCTTTCTCAGCGCGACCAACGAGGGTCGCGACACCTTCGCGGTCGCGCGTTACACCTTCGACGGCGGGTGGGAGACGCTCACCGAGTCGGCGTGGGATCTCGAGTGCGTCGGCGACAAGGACGGACGGCGCGTGCTCGTCGTCGCGAACGAGGACGGCTACACGAAGATCGACGGGCTCGCGCTGCCGGAGGAGGGGGTCGCCGAGCACTTCGTCTTCTCGCCGGACGGCAAGCGTGTTGCGTTCGGCTTCTCGACCACGACGGAGCCGCACCAGGTCTGGCTCCACGACTTCGAGTCGGGCGAGCCGCGGAAGCTGACCGACCTCGGGAGCGTCGAGGACGGCGTCGAGCCCGAGCTGCACCGGGTGGAAAGCTTTGACCATGAGCCGATCCCGGTCTTCCTCTTCCTGCCGGAAGGCGAGGGGCCGTTCCCGGTCGTCGTCATGGTGCACGGCGGCCCGGAGAGCCAGTGGCGGCCGTGGTACTCGTCCGGCTTCGGCGCCCTGACCCAGTACCTCGCCTCGCGCGGCTACGCGGTCGCCGCACCGAACGTACGCGGCTCGACGGGCTACGGCAAGCGCTTCGAGCACCTGGACGACGTGGAAAGGCGGCTCGACTCGGTCGCGGATCTCGCCTCGCTGCACGAGTGGCTCGCGGCGCGGCCGGAGATCGACGGCTCTCGCGCGGTGGTCTACGGGCGCTCGTACGGGGGCTACATGGTGCTGGCGGCGCTCGCGTTCCAGCCGGAGCTGTGGGCAGCGGGCATCGAGTTCGTAGGCATCTCCAACCTCCGTACCTTCCTCGAGAACACCTCGGAGTGGCGCCGGGCGGCCCGCGAGCGGGAGTACGGGCCGCTGAGCGACCCCGAGCTGCTCGAGCGGCTCTCACCGTGGAGCCGGCTGGACGCGATCCAGACGCCGCTCTTCATCGAGCACGGCCGCAACGACCCGCGCGTCCCGGTGAGCGAGTCGGAGGCGATCCACCGTGAGCTCGTGCGGCGCGGAGTCCGCTGCGAGCTCGCGATCTACGAGGACGAGGGGCACATGGTCGAGAAGCTCGAGAACCGCATCGACTCGTTCGAGCGTGCCACCGCCTTCCTCGACGAGGTGCTCGGGGCTACAGAGTTGGCGCCGATACGATGACCGCCGCGCGGCGCCTTGGCCGAGTGGTTAGGCATGGGTCTGCAAAACCCAGTACACCGGTTCGACTCCGGTAGGCGCCTTTCAGAAAAAGCCCCGCATAGGGGCTTCTTTTGGTCAAGGCTCGCGCGTTCCCAAAGAACCCGCGCGAGGATGAGACGTTCGATGCCCGCTTCCTCGCGTAGGCGAGGAACGAGCATGCCGAGGGCGTCTATCGCGAACCGTTCGCCGTAACGGTCGGACGGCTTCGGGTGAAAGTACGTTAACCCGTCGACGTCGAAAAAGGCGTGGGGCACATCGCGCTCTTCGAGAAGTTCCATGGTCTCGAAGGCGACGGCCGTCTTTCCGACACCGACAGGCCCGGTAATGAGAAGAACTGGCAGCGACATCGTGCTGATTATCCGAGCCGCGGAGCCAGTGTTCTGGAATGACCACTGGGCGCTGCCACGAATGTTGGACGTGGCCCGAAGACGCCAGCGGCCTCGACCGACGAGTCAGCGCTGAAGGATGATCCGCGAGCGCCCAATCTCATCCCGTGTCGCGTCCCAAGGAGGCAGTGATGTACGCAGTCGTTCGCAGCTGGTCTGGCGATGGTGCTTCGGAACTGTTTGATCAGCTCGAGCAGAGAAACGACGAGATCAAGGAACTCATCGGAGGGGTGCCCGGCTTCGTCAGCTACACAGCTTTTCGGATGAAGGAAGGTGGCAGCACTGTCACTGTCTGCCAGGACAAAACCGGCACAGACGAGTCCTCTAGGCGTGCCGCGGAATGGGTCAAGGAGAACATCAGCGCCACTACCGACCCACCCGTGATCACTGAGGGCAGTACGGTCGCTCACTTCTAGCGCCTGGACACAGTCAAGAGCAACCGCTGGCCTGAGCCGGTGTTTCGGACTGACGCCTGAGCGCAGGTTGTCAGGCTAGGCGGTTACGGCTCGACCGTGAACGGGCGCATCATGTCGTTGTCTTCGTGCTCGACGATGTGGCAGTGGTGGACGTATGTCTGCGGTGCGGTCACGTTGGCGGGTAGTTCGAACTTGGCGCGGATGGTGGTGAAGTAGCCGGGGTCGGCCTTGACGGTGTCTTTGAAGCCGCGTTCGCTCCGGTCGGGTGGCTCCATCGGTCCGGTCGCAAATGGGGTGGGGTCGATTCCTCCGGGGACGCCGCCCCCGCCCGCCGGTTCATAAGCCTCCTCGTAGGCTGCCGCGTCGAACGGTGTGCGGCCGACCACCTGGAAGGTGACGAGGTGGGTGTGCATGGGGTGGGTATCCGCGGTCAAGTTGACGTAGACCCA
The DNA here is from genome assembly GCA_046731605.1 of Actinomycetota bacterium. GTDB lineage: Bacteria > Actinomycetota > Thermoleophilia > Gaiellales > Gaiellaceae > Palsa-739. The sequence goes on from JBKPLL010000056.1 coordinate 26,845, forward strand.
GTCCTCGACTGTGCCCACTTTGGGTGTCTCTGTTACCGGCGCGTCGAAGCGACTGCCGTTGAGGTTGAGGAACCAGGTTGGCTCGTCGACGTCGATTTCATTCAGGGTGATGTAGCGCGTCCGTGTCGGCTCCGGCAGCTGCGCTCTTCGTCCCGGCAAGCTCGAGGGAATCCTGCGCGGGCCCGGGCGGCTCACGGAGTGTCCGACCCGGATCTGCATCACCTGCTCCAGTGACGGTGCTGGCGTCGAGACCGGCTTCTTGGGGTTGTGGTTCTTCATCATGAGGCGGGCGCCGGGGACCTTGCTGAAGTCGACGAGTACGTCTGCTCGCTCGGCGGGTGCCAGGACGAGCTTCGTCACGGGCACGGGTTGATCCCACATTCCGCCCTCGGCGCCGATCTGCCACATCCTCGGTCCGCCCAAGTCGAGGCTCATGATGCGGGCGTTGCAGCCGTTGAGGATTCGCAGCCGGTACATGCGCGGCTCGACTTCCAGGAACGGCCACACCTTGCCGTTCACGAGCATGACGTCACCGAAATACTCGCCGATCCAGGTCGCATCGGGAATGTCGCTGCGCGGGTAGAGGAAGGTCCCGTCCCGGTTGAACTGACGGTCTTGGATCACGAGTGGGATCTCGTAAGGGCCACCTGGGATCCCGATCGGATTGGGCTCCTCGCCGGTGTCAAACTCGTCGCGCAGGATGTAGGCCGCCGCAAGCCCCGCGAACACGTTCAGGCGGGTCGCGCCCAGCCCGTGGTCGTGGAACCAGAGCATTGAGGCGGGCATCTGCGGCCTCTGGTTCGTGTACAGGACGCTCTGTGTCTCGTCTGGGCCGAAGCCCTCGGGCGTGATCGCAGGGTTGCCGTCGCTGTCGGCGGCGACGAACCCGCCGTGCAGGTGCGTCATCAGCCGCACCTGATTACCAAGCGGCGTCAGCCGCGTGTCCACTGGAATCCAGGACGGGTAGGTATCGGGCAGCTCATTCGTGTACCTCACCCGCAGCGGAACGCCGCTCTCAGCGACCACCGCCATCCCGAACGAACCTGCCTGCCCGGCCAAGCCCGACCCGTCGTCATAGGCCCACAGTGGGGTCGGCGGCAAGTACGGATGCAGCTGGCGCTCGATTTGAGTCTGTGCGAACTCATACGCGTTCAAGCCGCTCGGCGCCGCCACGACCACGCCGGCCCCAGGCAGCGGAACAGGCTCCAGGTACTTGATCAGCCTGCCACCCACTCCGGCGCCTGCCGCCGGCACCCGAGCCGACCACGGCAACGCCAACGCGACTCCACCCGCCGCGCCGTACTGCAAGAACCGTCTCCGTGAAAACCGGGCCTCCATCTCCGCCTCCCTGGTCGGCTCACCGCAACCCGCACACCCCGGGGACCTGTCCACGCTTACACACAGCCGCCCGACCTCCATCCGCGAACACACACACGGCGAACTGCGGAGTCTCCGCAGACATTCGCGGACAACTGGTGAGGCGCAGAGACGACCAGATGGCGGACTGGCCGTAACACTCGGCTGGGCCAGTGTTCCGAATGACCCCTGAGCGGCTAGGCCGTGTCGATGTGTAGTACGCGGAAGATGCGGCGCGGCTCCTCGAACCCCTTGAACTCCACCTCGCCCAAGTCTTCGAAGGTGAGACCGGACCCTGCGACGAGGTCGCGGGTAGTAGCGGAAACGAATACCTCGGCTGCTTCTGCCTGGGCGGCGATGCGTGCCGCGAGGTGCACGGCGATGCCACGCGGTGGCCCGCCGGCAGAGCGTTCCACCTCGCCCGTATGGATGCCACAGCGAACGCGTAGTCCGATGCTTGCCACAGCCTCACCAATTGAAAGTGCGCAGCGGATCGCGCGCGCGGGCCCATCGAAGAGCGCGAGGAACCCGTCACCGGCAGTGTCGATCTCCTCGCCACCGAAACGAGACAGTTCCTGCCGAACCGCGGCGTGGTGGATGTCGAGTGTTCGTGTCCAGGCTTGGTCGCCCATCCGCTCCAGCGCCTCGGTCGAGCCGACGAGATCGGTGAAGAGGATCGTCGCCAGGACTCGCTCGGGCGCGCGCAGACCCAGGACGTCGTCGGCTAGCGGCGGCTCAGGGGGCTGTAGTGGCCCAACCACGATCTGACGCTAACCGTCCTAACGCTCAGGCAGCAGAAGTCTCGCCTGGGCCAGTGTTTCGGGAATGGCCCTTGATGCTCAATGACCCTGATGCCGATGCGACCTAAGGCGCGTCGCGATTTGCAGCGTTGTCGAGCCAAGAGCCGACCACGATCGACCAGAACTCGGGTTGGGGCTTGAAGCCGAGCGATGCGTAGAAGTCCTGGGCATCGTCGGTCTGTAGGCCGACGTGCTGGCCTGGCACCTGTTCAAGCAAGTGACGGATCATTGCCGAGGCGATGCCTCGACGCCGGTAGGCCGAGGCAGTCCACACATCTACCAGGTACGCGTTGCAAACGCCGTCCGAGAGCAGCCGCGCCATCCCGATGATCTGCTCACCGTCCCGAGCGAACGCAACATGCTGCGACTGCTCGAAGGAGCGACAAAGTGCGTCCGCACTCCGTCCGTTGTCGAAGTCATCCGCCGCCAGATCAGCCTTCGCCTGCACCCAGTCGATGCGCTCCAGCGAACTATCGATCCGCACCGACACACGCCAACGATCGCATGAAACTGCCCGTCCGATCCAGATGCAGAGGGAAGCACGCTCGCCTGGGCCAGTGTTCCGGAATGACCCCCGAGTCTCGCCCCGTGAAGGGGCCGACCCGCACGGTCGTGCAACAGACCTTCGCCTAGCGACGGCGGAAGACGAGGACGGCGCCTCCGAGAGCCGAAATCCCGATTAGGCCGAGGAGTGGGGTTCCCCAATCGGGCGACCTGACGGCGGGGACGGGGGCACCCGGGGGTACATGCCCCGTATAGCCCTTTGACAGCGGCTCCCGATACGTAGCAACCCACACCACCGCGGCCGCCCCCACACCGAGCAATAGCACTACGACGGCGAGTCGAGCTGCAATGATCCTGCTCAAACAGAAATAGTACGGCGGTGAGCAGGCGGCGTCACCCTCGCCTGGGCGAGCGTCCTCTCACCTGACCGATGATAACTCCGTTCGGCCGCGGCGGTACCGCTCGCTTGCGTAGGGGCCGCTGTGTGAGCGACCCCTAACGCGTGGGGCCGCTGGTTCAGGAGAGATATCCGCTGGCGGAGACCTCGGCGCTCCACCCGGACGGTCCACTTCCGGAGACGTCGACGCAGTACTTGTTCCCGTTGCTGCCGTATGCGGTGTAGACGAGCGGTGTCGGGTACGTGATGTTCAGCGACTGCCCGACCGGGACTGCAACCGTGAACCGCTCAGCCGCGCTGAAGGTTGCTCCGGTGAGGGCGACGCAGTCACCAGAGCTTGAGTCGCTGATGTAGACCTGAAAGTGCACTGAAACCGATCCTGCGGTGCTTCCGAAGGCGGCGATCGTGATCGAGGTCAGGTTCAGCTTCGCTGGCACCAGGTTCTGATACAGCACATCCTGGGATCCGGCACTGATGACGACGTCGTTGACCTGGTTCCACGGCTTCGCGGGAGCAGTTACGACGGCCTGACAGGCGACGCTGCCATCACTGTTGACCACACGGACGGCCGAGCCCGAAGCGCAGTTTCCGCTCACTCGGCGCTGCAACTGACTCGCCGTCACACCCCCGACTGCGTTCGCGTTCGTCGCACTCTTCGCCGAGTCAGCGCTCTTGGCGTGGAGTGCCTCTGGCACAACAAGCCCCTTGGGATTGATCTTGACGGCCGTGACCGCGCCCTTCCTGATCTTCGGCGCCGTCACCGCGTTCTTCTTTAACTGCTTCGTCCCGACACTGTTCTTCGGCAGGCTCGTGGCCGCGTACGTCGTCCCGGCCAGCGCCACGAACAGTGCGATGATCGAGATCACGAACGCCGGCCGCGGTGCCCTCAACAGATGCTTGTGCATTACCCCTCCTTGGGCTCACCGATGATCGGATCGACTCTCACCAACGCGTACCTGCGAGTCAAGGCGCGGCGAAAGCGGCAATCCGCTACCCCGATCGACAGGAAGCCGAGCGCTAGGTCCGGGTCGCCTTCAACCCTGACGACGGAAATAGACGATGCAACCTTATGAGACGCTAAGGCTGCGCACGTCAAGCTCCGCGCCGCCGTTGTACTGCGGGCTGGGCGAGCGTCCTCTCGCCTGAACCGTTTGGGCACGGAGTAGGTACGGATTCCGCCTAACGGCGCATGATCAAGCCGAAGTCAGGAACCTAGCCAGCGTGTCGTACACCGCGTGCAGGTTCGCAATCGGGATCTGCTCGTCCTGCCGGTGCGCGTACGCGGTCGCACCGGGGCCGTAGTTGATCGCGTCGATGCCCTGTTCCGCGAACTGCGCGACCGGCGTCCATGCCTGCTTCGGCGCGACGTCCGGCACGAGCTCACGCAGCCGCTCGACGAGCGGGTTTCCCAGCGCCGGCGGCGCCGAGGGCGAGTTGTGGAGGACGTGGAGCTCGCCGTCCGGGACGAGCGCGCGCAGCCGTGCCTCGGCCTCGTCGCGCGAGCGACCGGGCGCGAAGCGGAAGTTGAGCTCCGCCGAGGCGAGTGCAGGAACGACGTTCTGCGCGATCCCGCCTTCGACGCCGACCGCGCTCACCACCTCGCGGTAGACGAGCCCGTCGAGCTCGGCGTCGAGCGGCTCCAAACGTCCGAGTGGCGCGAGCCCCTCCGCGAGCGCGTGGATTGCGTTCCGGCCCGCCCAGGGGCGCGCCGAGTGCGCGCTCTCCCCGTGGAACTCGACCCGGGCCTGCAGGTTCCCGAGGCAGCCGGCGTGGAGGATCGCGTCCGTCGGCTCGAGCACGATGGCGAGCTCGGTATCCGCCAGCACGCCGCTCGCGAAGGCAGCGGGAAGCGGGCTCTCCTCGAGCGCGACCTCCTCGCGTGTGAAGAAGACATAGCGCGCGGGAGCCTGCGCGCGCGCGAGCTCGAGCATCACCGCCACGCCGCCCTTCATGTCGCTGGATCCGAGGCCGTGCACCGCCCCGTCGGCGATGCGGCCGGGGAGGTTCTCCTGCGCCGGCACCGTGTCGAGATGGCCCGCGAGGGCGACCGGCGCGGCAGCGTCACCCCAGACGAGCGCCTCGCCGTCGTCGTAGAGCGGCGCGCCAGGCAGGAGGCTGCGCACGAGCTCCATCGCGTCGCGTTCGCGGCGGCTCTCCGAGGGAAGATCGACGAGCTCGAGCGTCCGGGCGGCGAGATCGGAATCGGTCATGGCAGGAGTCATAATGACCGCCGGATGGCGGTGAGACAGCCCGAGCGCTCCTGGGCGGCCGAGCCCGAGCGTGGGCTCCTCGTTGCCGTGCTCCCACAGGGGGCCGACGGCGCCGACGAGCTGGCCGAGCTCGAGGAGCTCTCGCGGACCGCCGGTGTCGAGCCGGTCGGCAGGGTCGTCCAGCACCGGCGGCTCCCCGACGCGCGCACGTACGTCGGCAAGGGAAAGCTCGAAGGGCTGAAGCAGGCGTACGGCGACGCCGGTGCCGAGGTGCTCATCGTCGACGACGAGCTCAGCCCGCCGCAGCAGCGGGCGCTCGAGAATGCCCTCCAGGCGCGGGTGGTCGACCGCACGCAGCTGATCCTCGACATCTTCGCCCAGCATGCCGTCAGCGCCGAGGGAAAGCTCCAGGTCGAGCTTGCGCAGCTCGAGTACAACCTGCCGCGGATGCGGGGGATGTGGCAGCACCTCGAGCGCCTCGGCGGCGGGGTCGGGACCCGCGGCCCGGGCGAGTCACAGCTCGAGACCGACCGTCGTCTCGCGCGCCGCCGCATCACGCTGCTGCGCACACGGCTGCGCAAGCTGAGCCGCCAGCGCGACGTCCGGCGCAAGGAGCGCAAGCGCACCGAGACGCCGACCGTGGCCCTCGCCGGGTACACGAATGCCGGCAAGTCCACCCTCCTCAACGCGCTCACCGACGCAGGCGTCTCCGTCCGCGACCGGCTGTTCGAGACGCTCGACCCGGTGACCCGCGGCTTCGAGCAAGAGGGTCGCCGCTATCTCGTCACCGACACCGTGGGCTTCGTCCGCCGCTTGCCGCACCAGCTGGTGGAGGGCTTCGCCGCGACGCTCGAGGAGACGCTCGTCGCCGACCTCGTCCTGCACGTCGTGGACGGCTCCGCGCCCGAGCAGCGCCTCGTCGAGCAGATCGCCGCGGTCGAGGACGTCCTGCGGGAAATCGGCGCGAACGAGCTGCCCGTCGAGCTCGTCGTCAACAAGATCGACGCGGTCGACACGCTCGGGCGACGCCGCCTCGCGAACCGGTATCCGGACGCGCTGCAGATCTCCGCGCTCACCGGCGAGGGCCTCGACGAGCTCCGGGCACGCGTCGCCGAGCGCTTCGGTGAGCGATTCGAGCGCGTCCGGCTGCTGCTGCCGTACGAGGAGGGGGGACGCCTGAACGAGCTCTACGCGCTCGGCGCGCCGATCGACGAGCGCGAGGACACGCCCGAGGGAGTCCTCGTCGTCGCGCGACTGCCGCGCCGCGAGATCCACCGCTTCGCGCCCTACCTCATCGCCGAGGAAGCCCACGAGCGGCGCCGCGCGTGACCGAGCTCCTCGTGAAGCGGGTCCACGACGGGGCGGCACTGCCGATTCGCGCCTACGAGCACGACGCGGGGCTCGATCTGGCAGCCTGCGAGCGAGTCGTGCTCGGACCGGGGGAGCGCGCGCTGGTCGGCACCGGCCTCACGGTGGCGATCCCGGACGGGCACGCCGGCTTCGTCCAGCCGCGCTCGGGGCTCGCGGCGCGCCACGGCATCACGGTGCTGAACACCCCGGGTCTCGTCGATGCTGGCTACCGCGGTGAGCTCAAGGTCGTTCTCCTCAACACCGATCGCACCGAGCCGTTCACCGTCGAGCCGGGCATGCGGATCGCCCAGCTCGTCGTCGTCCCGGTGGCCTTCCCCGAGCCGAGAGAGGTTGCGGAGCTGCCGGACAGTGAGCGTGGCGAGAAGGGGTTCGGCAGCTCGGCGCACTGATGCCGCTCGAGCCGCGCATCCGGGTCTCGGCCGTGCTCCGCTGGGAGGGGCGCGTCCTTCTCTGCCGGCACGAGAAGTCCGGGCGCGGCGAGTACTGGCTGTTGCCGGGCGGCGGCGTCAACACCGGCGAGAGCCTCGTGGAGGCGCTGCGGCGCGAGCTCGAGGAGGAAGTCGCCATTGGTGACGACCTCACGTTCGAGGGGCCGGTCGCCGTCGTCGACTCGATCGCTCCGAAGCGCGCCTTCATCGCCAAGCACGTCGTCCACATCATCTTCGCGGCCGACCTGTCCGGCCGGTCGCTGGAGCGCGTCACGTCGAGTGACGCTGCTGTGCGCGGCCATCGCCTGTTCGACCCCGGGGAGCTGGACGGCATCGTGCTCCACCCGCCGCTCCAGCGCTTCCTCGGCCGCTGGCAGCCCGGAGATCCGGCCGTGTACCTCGGCGCTCTTTGGGCACCGTAAGCGGGATGCCGCCGCTCAGACGCGTCTCGATCCAGGGGTACCGCGCCGCCCGCGAGCTCCAGCTCACGCCTGGCTCTGTGTGCGCGCTCGTCGGCGAAGCGTCCAGCGGCAAGTCCACCGTGCTGACCGCGATCTGGACGCTGCTCGAAGCAGCCGCGCCGCCGCCGACGATCGACGACGTCGCCCGAGACGGAGCCGGAGGGCGGATCCGACTCGAGGCCGACGTCGCGAAAGGCACGATCTTCCTCGACGCCAAGCCGCCCGACACGCTCAACCTCAACCGAGCAGGATCCCCGCCGGTGCTGTTCCTCCCGGCGAACCTCCGTTCGCGCACGCTCGTGGCGCCCGCCACCGGAAGCGGCGCCGCGGAGGTGGTCGAGCTCTTCCAGCCGCCGACCGTCGACCGGCACTGGGCGGCGGCCGACGGTGGGCTCGCGCTCGTGGCCGGGATGGAGCGGCTACTCGTCTCCAACCTGCGGCACTTCGTGCTTCTGATCGAGGAGCCCGAGCTCTATCTCAGCCCACACGCCCAGCGCCACCTCTACGGCCTCCTGCGGTCGCTCGCGCAGGCGGGCAACCAGATCCTCTACTCGACGCACGCGCCCGTCTTCCTGAGCGTCGACAAGCTCGAGGAGCTCGCGCTCGTCCGCCACACGCCCACCGGGGGGACGTCGCTCTTTCAGCCCGAGCCGCTCGCGGAGGCCGAGACGTTCCGCGCTCTCTCCGAGTTCGACAGCGACCGGGCGGAGCTCTTCCTCGCGCGTTGCGCGGTGCTCGTCGAGGGCCGCACCGAGAAGCTGACGCTTCCACTCGTCTTCGACGCATTGGGCGTCGATCCGGACAAGGAGGGGATCCTCGTGCTGGAGTGCGGCGGCAAGGGCAACATGCCGCTCTTCGCCCGCATCGCGAACGCCTGCAGCGTCCCCTACGTGGTCGTCCACGATCGCGACGCGCCGCGGGGGTCGCGGCCGGTCGAGTCGGAGCGGGTCGTGAACCGACTGATCCGTGAGGTCGCGGGCAGCCGGCGCACAGTCGTCCTCACGCCCGACTTCGAGACCGTCTCCGGCCTGAGAGCGAGCACCCGGGGACGCAAGCCGCACAAGGCGTGGCAGCGCTTCCGCGGGAACGGCGAGGTGCCCGAGCCGCTGCGGGTCGCCGTCGAGAAGGCGCTGAAGATCGCGCAGGTGGGTTAGACGTCGAAGCGGCCGCCGCGGGCGCGAGCGCGGGCGGCGGAAACCTCGTGGGCGCGCCCCTCGAGCTCGTCGGGGAGCGGCTCCAGCTCGGGAGCGTCGTGGGTACCGAGGCGGTGGGCGAGCGCCTGGGCGAGCAGCCAGTCGGCGAGCCAGGCGTTGCGAGGCAGGAGCGGGCCGTGGAGGTAGGTGCCGACGACGCGTCCGGTGCGGCAGCCCTCGAAGCCGCTCTCGCCGTCGTTGCCGAAGCCTGCAAGCACGCGCCCGAGTGGCTCAGCACCCGGATCGAGCCGCGTGCGACCGGCGTGGTTCTCGAAGCCGGCGAGGGTTCGCCTCTCGCCGGGCTCCAGCTCGCACTCGATCAGCACGTCGCCGATCATGCGCCGGTCGCCGGCGACGGTCTCGAGCGGGAGCAGGGCGATGCCGGGCATGTCCTCGCCGTGGAAGCCGCGATAGCCGCGGCCGAGCAGCTGGTACCCCCCGCAGACCGCCAGCGCCGCCGCGCCGCGGTCGACCGCCTCGCGCAGCCCGTCCGCCTTCCGCACGAGATCCTCCGCGACGAGCAGCTGCTCCCGGTCCTGTCCGCCCCCGGCGTAGAAGAGGTCGTGCTCGCCGGGCACCACCTCGTCGCCCATCCCCAGCGCTGTGACCTCGAGCTCGTGGCCACGCCAGGCCGCCCGCCGGGTGAGCACCGCGATGTTTCCGCGATCCGCGTAGATGTTGAGGTAGTCGGGGTAGAGGTGACCGACCCGGATCGTCGTCATCTCGACCGCTCCCAGTAGGGCTTTGCGAGCCCCCGCGCGGCGAGCAGCCGCTGCAGGCCGAGCATCGCGGTGTAGGTGGGAAGAACGACGAGCTCGCCGGCGTCCGGTGTCAGCTCGAGGCCGCGGTCGAGCGCGTCCCTGAGGCCGGGCTCGAGCTCGATGGCGTGTTCGTCGAGGCCGCCGTAGCGGAAGCGGAGGGCGAGCTCGGCGGCGCGGCCACCGCTCGCCACGAGTGTCTCCAGACCCGGCAGCAACGGCTCGAAGTCGACGTCCCAGATCCAGGAGACGTCGCGTCCGTCCGCGATCTCGTCGTTCAGCGCGACGACGACGAGCCGCGGCGCGCCGCCGTCCACGAGCGTCCTCACCGCCTCGTTCGCGCCGGCCGGATTCTTGATCAGGAGCAGGAGAATGCGCTTCCCGCCGACGGCGATCCGCTCGAAGCGGCCGAAGGCCGCGGAGAAGCGCTCCAGCCCGGCCGCGATCTCGTCGAGCCCGGCCCCGAGCGCTCGCGCCAGCGCCGCCGCGCCGACCGCGTTGTAGACGTTGTAGAGCCCGGGCAGCCTGAGCTCGATCCGGCGTGAGCCTTCCGGCGTATCGAGCCGGAACGCGGCGCGCTCCAGCCCTCGCAGGGAGATCTCCCGCGCAGCGACCTGCAGCTGCGGCCGGGCGTGGTCGCCGCGAGGGCAGCGGTAGTCGCCGAGGTGTCCGACATACGCGGCGGCGTAGTCGTACGGCGTGCCGCAACGGATGCAGTACTTCGAGTCGGCCGCGTGCTGGAGCGAGGGGCGGGCGACGGCGGGGTCGTCGAGCCCGAACGCGACGCCCCCCGCGTGCGTCTCTCCGACACCGGCGAGCTGAGGGTCGTCGGCGTTGTAGACGAGCCGAGTCTCCGCAGGCAGCGCGGCGATCGCCGCCCGCCAGCGCTCGGTCACCAGCTCGAGCTCGCCGTAGCGGTCGAGCTGGTCACGGAAGAGATTGCCGAGGCAGACCGCCCTCGGGCGCAGCCGCCCCACGAGCTCGGGTAATGCGCCCTCGTCCACCTCGAACAGCCCCAGCTCGGCGTCACCCGCGCTGAGCAGCGCCGACGCGACGCCCGAGACGAGGTTCGCGCCGGCCGCGTTGTGCGCGAGCCGGTGCCGCGGCCGCAGGATCTCCGCTGCCATTGCCGTAGTCGTGGTCTTGCCGTTCGTGGCGGAGACGACTGCGATCCCGGCCTCGAGCCGCGAGGCGAGACGGTCGATCGCACCGCGGTCGAGCTCGGCCAGCAACTTGCCGGGGATCGTCGTGCCGCCTCCGGCGCCGAGGCGCCTCGAAAGCGCGGCCACGCCGCGCGCGGCTGCGATTTCGAGCCGGAGTGGGGGGTGGAGACGCATCGGGCGAGCGTACCCGGACACGCCTGCACGGGACTACTTGCGGATTCCTCAACCTGCTCTACACTTATTGACATGGCCGAGAAGCCCCGCTACCGGGCGCTGGCCTCGATCGACCCGCAGGAGCTCGCGGAGTTCCAGGCCGGTATCCGCAAGCGCTACACCGACGAGCAGATCGTGGCGGAGATCGTCGCCTGCGCCGAGCGCCTCGGGCGCTCCCCGACCATGCGGGAGTTCGCCGCCGACACGGAGACCGCGGTGCATCCCCAGACGGTGATCGAGCACTTCGGCTCGTGGAACGCCGCGAAGCGCGCCGCAGGGCTCGTGCCGCGGCGGTTCGCAACGCGCGAGGAGCTGCTCGGCCTGCTGCGCACCCTCGGCGAGGAGCTCGGCCGTCCGCCCACAGCGCGCGACATCGACGAGCACAAGGGCCGCCTGCCGTCGAAGTCGCTCTACTGGCACACCTTCGGCTCACTCACGAATGCCCTTCGCGAGGCCGGGTTCGACGTGCCGGTGGGGGAGGAGAGGCTCGAGCGGGCAGTCGACCAGGGGGTCGCGCTCGCCGAAAGGCTCGGCCGGCTCCCGAAGTTCGCGGACTGGGCCGAGGCGCGGCGCGCGGACGACTCGCTGCTGACGGAGTGGCAGGTCTACCGGATGTTCGACGCGCGGCGCGGGGCGTGGTCGACGTTCCAGTTCCTCGTCCGCCAGCGCCTCTCGGAACAAGACCGGGAGGTCGCGAGCGACGGGACCCTGCAGCGCTAGGCGACAGCTACGCGGCGGCGGCCGCGATGACCGCGAGCCGCGCGAGGCAGTACGCGCTCTGGCCGGGCGCCCGCACGGCAGGCAGAGCCGATTCCTCGACGTAGCTGCGATCGGGACGGAAGCGGCAGTTACGCGCGACGCGGCCGTCCCGCAGCGCGAGGAAGGTCCCGTCCCGCAACTCGCTCATGCGAAGCCGCACGCCGGTGTACTCGGAAGCGATCTCGAGAGCTGCCCGGGTGGAGGCGAAGAAGACCACGTCGCGGCCCTTGCCGAGCCACAGCGGCCGGCCGACGCCGCGGGCGACGAAGACCGTTCCCAGCTCGCGCTCGTCGAGCCAGGCGGTGGCCATCGAGCCGCCGATCGCCTCGAGCGAGCGCGGATCGTTCTGCGAGTGCGCGGCGAGCGCGAAGATCGCCTCCGAGTCGACGCTCATCCGCGGCTCGGAGCGCGCGCAGGAGTGGGGGGCGAGCAACTCGTCGTCGTTGACGATGATCCCGTTGTGGATCCCCACCACCGGGCCGTGCCGCACCGGGTGGTTGTTGGCCGGAATCGAGGGATGGCCCTTCGTGTAGTCGCGGACGTGAACGAGCAGCTCGTTCGCGTGGGCCGGCACGCTGATCCGGTCGAGCAGGCGACTCGCGGGCGTGCGCTGTTTCGTCACGACCGGAGAGGCGTCCTGTCCGCCTCGATAGGCAAATCCGACTGCGTCCGCGCCACGATCGGCGATTCCGGCCAGCAGCGCCTGCGCAGCGAGCGTCCGGTCGACGCCGCTTCGAGGGGAAAGGCTGTATCCAGCTATGCCGCACATGTCGTTTACGAAGAGCTTTCTCTATGAACGTACTTGTCCCTCCCGACGGTATCGGCAGGGGGTTAGGGGTTTCTAAAGCCGCAATCCCCCTTAGCCGATATACGCGCAATGGAGCATTCCTATGCGGCTGAGGGCGTTCCGGCCTCCGAACAAACGGCGTCTGAGGATCCGCTCAAGCTCTACGTACGCCAGATCGGGGGCGGCCCGCTGCTCACGCGCGAGGAAGAGCGGGAGCTCGCACGCCGGAAGGACGAGGGCGACGAGGAGGCAAAGCGGCGCCTGATCGAGTCGAATCTGCGGCTCGTGATGGCGATCACGCGGAACTACACGAAAGCGAGCGTCCCGCTGCTCGACCTGATCCAGGAAGGGAACCTCGGCCTCATCCGGGCTGTGGAGAAGTTCGACTACCGGCTCGGCTACAAGCTCTCGACCTACGCGACCTGGTGGATCCGCCAGGCGATCACGCGCGCGCTTGCCGATCAGGGAAGAACGATTCGGCTCCCCGTGCACGTGGCCGACCAGGTCCGGCGGTTGCTGCGCGCCCGCCGCCAGCTGGCGCAGAAGTTCAACCGCGAGCCGACGCTCGCAGAGCTCGCGCGCGAGACGCAGCAGACCGAGGAGCGGGTGCGCGAGCTGCTCGAGCTCGTCGAGATCCCGGTCAGCCTCGACAGTCCCGTGGGCGACGGCGAGAGCCTGTACGGCGACCTGATCGAGGACGTCCATTCGCTCGCACCGCACGACCAGTCGGCGGAGCAGGCGCGGAAGAGGGAGCTTGCGGGGGCGCTCGAGCAGCTCAACCCGCGCATGCGGCGCGTACTCTCGCTCCGCTTCGGCCTCGACGGCGAGCATCCGCAGACGCTCGAGGAGGTCGGCTCCCAGCTCGGCATCACGCGCGAGCGGGTCCGCCAGCTCGAGACGCGGGCGCTACGCGAGCTGAGAGCCGCCGCTCCGGGTCTCGAGCACTATCTGCGGGCGGAGTAGCCGCTCAGGAGGAGATCATCTGCATCTCGCGCAAGTTGGCGAGACGGCGGAGGGAGTCGAGCTCGATCTGGCGCACGCGCTCGCGCGTGAGGCCCAGCCGCTTGCCTATCTCCTCGAGCGTCTTCGGCTCCTCGTCGATGAGCCCGTAGCGCAGGACGAGCACCTGACGCTCGCGCTCTCCCAATGCCTGAAGGGCCACGGCGAGCGCCTGGCTGCGAAGTGCGCCCTCGACACGCTCCTCCGGTAGCGGCTCGTCTCCGGCGACGAAATCTCCGAACACTGCGTCCTCCTGATCGCCCACGGGCTGATCGAGGCTCGCCGAGGCCCGGGCCGCGGCGCGCACTTCGCGTGCCTGCTCGACCGGCAGCGACGCTTCGTTTGCGATCTCGTCCAGCGTCGGCTCGCGGCCGAGTTCCATCCAGAGCGTCCGCTCGGCGCGGTTCATCTTCTGCATCCGCTCGACGATGTGCACCGGCATGCGGATCGTCCGCGCCTTGTCCGCGAGCGCGCGGGCGACGGCCTGCCGGATCCACCAGGTCGCGTAGGTCGAGAACTTGTAGCCCCGCCGCCAGTCGAACTTCTCGACGGCGCGGATCAGACCGAGGGTGCCTTCCTGGATCAGGTCGAGGAAGGGGAGGCCCTGGTTGCGGTAGTTCTTCGCGATCGAGACCACGAGGCGAAGGTTCGACTGGATCATCCGTTGCTTCGCAGCCCCGTCGCCGCGCTCGATCCGCTTCGCGAGCTCGACCTCCTGGGCCGCGGTGAGCAGCTGATGGCGGCCGGCCTCGCGTAGAAAGAGCTGCAGCGCGTCGGTCGTCGTCTCGAGGGGTTGGACCGCGGGCGGCGGCGTCTTCTCGGGCGGGGGCTCTGGCCCGGCCTCTCGCTCGGGCTCCGCTGCGAGCAGCTCGATGCCGCGGCGGTCGAGCTCCTGATAGACGGCATCCGTCTCGAGCGGATCGAGCTCGAGGGGCTCGAGCACCTCGACGAGCTCGACCTGACGGAGCTGGCCGCTCGACTCCGACGCCTCGAGCAGCGTGATGAGCTCCTCGGTGGCGAGAATCGACTCGATCTCGACGGTTGTTACTGGATCCCCCTCAATGGCTTCCCCTGGACGCTGTTCCCGCCTGGCCAAGCTACCGAAACACGCGGCACCCCGCTGGGTCAAGTCCAGTGCACGATAAGCGATGTTATGTCAAGTAGCGGGGGACGACGCTCGCAGAGCTCCTCTTCCCGCTGCGTTAAGTGAGAGGACGTCGCCCCGCCGAGCGTGCTTGCTCTGGAGCCCGCCTTCAGCCTACGCGGCGATAGCGGATGTGCGTGGCCAGCGGCGAATGCAGCACCTCTACGGGCTCCATGCCGAGGGACTCGACGCCGTCGAAGATCCGTTCGCCCGACCCGAGCAAGACCGGGGTGAGGTCGAGCGTGAGCTCGTCGACGACTCCGGCGCTAAGCGCCTGCCTGACGGTCCAGGCGCCCCCGGCGATGTCCACCCCGCCGTCGCCGGCGGCTTCGCACGCCTGCGCGTAGGCGGCGTCGAACCCGCCGGTCACGAAATGGAACGTCGTGTTGCCCTCCATCTGGATCGGCTCGCGAGCGTGATGCGTGAGCACAAACACCGGAGCGTGGTACGGCGGCTCGGGTCCCCACCACCCGCGCCAGTCCTCGTCCCATTCACCGCGGACCGGCCCGAACATGTTGCGACCCATGACGTAGGCGCCGCGCGGACGCATGAGCCAGCCGGCCGCCGTCTCGTCGGCTTCGTTGGCGCGCTCGTCGCCCAGGTGCCAGCGGTGCAGTTCCTTCCCGCGCTTGCCCAGCGGCTCATCGCGGCTCTGGTCTGGACCGGCGACGAAGCCGTCGAGCGAGATCGACATATGGCATGTGGTGACCTGCAAGCGGGCCACCCTAAGCCACCTGAGAGCCGCCCGCAACAACTCGCCGAGTTATCCACAGGATGCACAGAGTGCTGTGGAAATGTTGATTATTCAACGTTCGCAAATTGCGGCATTTTTCGCTTCACGACCCCTTGCGACATGACCCGAGAGGCCATACATTCCCTCTTGCGCCGAGCACGGCGCGGGAGTAGGACGAAGCAGCACCGGAAGGCTGTACGGGGCGGCTCGCAAGGGCCGAAGCGGAAAGTCAGTCGGAGTTGTGGACGAAACCGCGACCGACTCGGCGAATTTTTTTTGGTCCGCCCTGCTCCTGCGGCGCCGCGAGTTGCGGCCGACTAGGATTGCCGTGATGCACCCGCCACGTCCGCCGAGCATCGACCAGGGCGTGATCGCACTGATCTGGGCGGTCGGCCTGGCGATCTACATTTATTTCGGGCTCATCGCAGTCGGCGCGAGCGGCGCGACGGCGATCGTGCTCGCTCTGGTGTCGCTCGCCGGGATCTGGTTGCTCGTGCGCCTTCGCGGCGAGGACACGCCCGTTCGCCGCCGCCCCAACCGCGGGCAGCGCTAGCGAGCGCTCACGCCGCTCGGCGCGTGCTGTGCGGCGCGAGCGCGAAGAGCAACTTGCGCGCGAGGTCCTCGCCGAGCGCTGCCTTGAGCCGATCCCGCGCGGAGACGGCCTTCGGATCGAGGCTCTGGAGATGCAAGGCGAGGAGCCGTGCCCCCCGATGAGTCGTCTTCTGGGCCAAGACGTTCATCTCAGTCCCGTATATCGGAGGACCTACCCGTTTAGCGTGATCCCTCCGGGCAGGGATCCGCGGCCACTTCCCTCGTTCGGGAGGCGGCCGCGGGTTGCTGTCCTGCGTCAGCGAGACGGAATCCGTGTCCGCGACCGGGTCTGCGCGGTCTCCTCCGTAGGAGTCGCGGGCGTGGTGGAACCACGCGTCGCCGCGTAGCGCCGCTCGGCCGCCACGGGCTCGTCGGCCACTCTCGGGCCGGTCGTCGTCTCTACCGGCCCGGCATAGGCCGGCTCAGCCTCGGTCACCGGCGCCGGAACGCCGTCGAACGAGAGGCCCAGCATCAGGCCGAATGCGAACGCCAGCACGCCCTGCCAGAGGCCGATCGAATGGACGAGCCCGAGGATCCCGATCGAGTTGCTCCACGAGTCGAGTCTCCCCTCCTGCCAGCCGTTGCCCGGCTGGTTCGCGATGAGGATCCAGCCGACGCACACGAGCACCGGCAGGAACGCGAGGGCGAACGTGCCCGGCGACAGTCGCAGCCTGAGCCCCTTCGTCCACGTTCCGACGTGGTTTGCCAGCGCGATCAGCAGTCCGGCCCCGGCGACGATCGCCATCGAGAGCCAGAAGCGTCCGGTCGTCTGCATCCCGACCTGGGTTGCGCCCCAGAGAGCGAGGCCCGCCAACGCCGCAGCGAGAGCGAGCGTCAGACCGCGGGATGCGTCGTACATGCCATACCTGCGCATTCTCTTCACCTCGT
This sequence comes from Actinomycetota bacterium, assembly GCA_046731605.1. GTDB lineage: Bacteria > Actinomycetota > Thermoleophilia > Gaiellales > Gaiellaceae > Palsa-739. The sequence goes on from JBKPLL010000056.1 coordinate 43,600, forward strand.
TCCGTTGCCCGTTCCCCAGTGGAACGGCCGAGTCCCACCTCGGGGTGCGGCCACCCGGACTACTCGAGTGCAAGCCTGCGCGCGTCGAACGAGGAAGACCACAACTCCGCCCGGAACTCGTCGAGCGTCGTGAGAGCGTCCTCGGCGAACATGTGTTCCACCACCCCTATTTCGCGGTCGTTGTGGAACGGGACGTCGACGTGCGGGTGCGAGACGAGATTCAGCGACAGCCGGTGGCAGGTCGGGCAGCGCACGGCGAGGCCCACTGTTCCGTCCGTCGCGCTGAGCAGCGAGAACGAGGACGGGAAGACGGGACGCGGCTGCTCCTCGGGATAGCAGAAGAAGCTCCACGGCCACTCGCCACGCCGGATGTGTCCCGCGGCGAGTTCGCCGAGCTCGGCGGCCACAGGGTCGAGGCGGGCGGTCATGAGGTTAAAGAACTCGCGGGCGCCGAGGCCGAGGGGCGCCCAGTCGAGCTCGTCGTGCGTGAGGAGGCCGTCGTGCTCCTCCCCGCACGAGCAGGCGAAGCGGACGCGGAAGACCGCGGGATGCGCTGCGCCGGGGAGCTGCTCGATGCAGCGGAAGGCCGAGAGCAGAACGCGCGTCTCGCCGCGCACCGGACAGGCGAACGCGTACCGACCCGTGAGGGGGTCGTACATGAGGACGTTGTAGAGGTCGCGCCGGACGGCGAGATCAGTACGTGAGCAGCGAGAAGAGGTCGTACTGGTCGAGTCGGCTGCGACCGCCGAGGAACGAGAGCTCGATCACGAAGTTCACGCCGACCACGGTGCCGCCGAGCTGCTCGACGAGGCCCGCGATCGCCTCCACCGTTCCCCCGGTTGCGAGGACATCGTCGTGGATGACGACGCGCGCTCCGCCGCCGATCGCGTCGGCCGCGACCTCGAGGGTGTTCTTGCCGTACTCGAGCGCGTACGTGGCGGATACGGTCTGCGGCGGGAGCTTGCCGGGCCGCCGGGCCGCGACGAACCCGCAGCCTGCCTCCACCGCGATCGCCGCGCCGAGCCAGAAGCCGCGCGCTTCGGCGCCGAGCACGAGGTCGGCCCGGCGCTCGCGCGTCCAGTTCGCAAGCTCTCCGACAGCCTGCTGCAGGGCCTGCGGGTCGAGGAGCAGCGGCGAGATGTCCTTGAAGCCGACGCCGGGCTCGGGAAAGTCCGGCACTTCCCGGACGCACGTCGTGAGGTCGATCTCCGTCACGCGGGCGAGGCTACTCGACGAGGCGCCGGACGTTGCGGCGCAAGAGCAGGTCGGCGAGCTCCTGGGCGCTCTGCCCGAGTCGCTGCAAGTCGCCGAGCGCGGCCTGCCGGCGGTCGGCGCTTCGGGAGCGCAGAGCCGGCCCGATCACAGCTTCGAGAAGGCTGCTCTCGCGGTCCGCGGCCGTGCGGAAGGCGCGGAGGTTCCGCGCACCGATCCCGAACTGCGCGAGCGCCTCGCACGCGGCGGCGATGTCCGCCTCGCTCTCGGCGTAGATCCGCTGTCCATCCTCGACGCGCGGCTCGAGCAACCCGAACTCCTCGAGCTCGCGGGCGCGCTGGGTGGTGATACCTGCGCGTTCGCAGAGCCCCTCGAGATCGAGCTCCTCCTCCCCCACGTCGACCGCACTGCGCCGCCGCCGGCGTTGCTTGCCCGCACCGGCCTCGAGCTCCTGCCGGATCACGCGCAGCGGCAGGAACTCGTCGCGCTGCAGACGGAGAATCGTCTCCAGCCGCTCGACGTCGTCCTCGGAGAAGAGCCGGTAGCCGCCCTGTGTCCGCCTCGGAGTGAGGAGCCCCTGATCCTCGAGGTAACGGATCTTCGAGATCGAGACGTCCGGGAACTCGCTCTGGAGCCGGCTACAGACCGTGCCGATCGTGAGGAGGCGCCGGCGCGAGGGGGCTTCCGTGGTGCTCATCAGCGTTGGAGGAACGTAAGCCGGTACTTGCCGATCTGGAGCTCGTCGCCGTCTCTCAGATCGGCCGTCTCGACCCGTTCGCGGTTGACGAAGGTGCCGTTCAGGCTGCCCTGGTCATCGAGCCTCCAGCGTTCGCCGTCCTTGCTGAAGACGGCGTGCTTGCGCGACACGGTGACGTCGTCGAGGAAGATCGCGCACTCGGGCGAGCGTCCGATCGTCGTCGGGCTCGCCTCGAGGGCGAACGTCTCGCCGGACCGCCCGCCGCCCGAGCGGACGATGAGGGCCGCGCCGTGGATGCCGAGATCGTCGAGCGGGTCGAGGCTCTCGGGTACCTCGGGAGCGGCGAACGCCTCGGTCGACTCGCCCTCCCCGGGGACGACGAGCGCCGCGCCGCACTTCGCGCAGAAGTGGGCGGATTCCGGGTTGTTGTACCCGCACTCAGGGCAGTAGACGTGCGCCATCAGGCAGGCGGGGCGGCCTTGCCGGTGAGGATGTCGGTGAGCGAGTCGACGTCGACCGACTCGAGCACGCTCCTCCCCTGCGTCTCCTGGAGCCGCGCCACGAGCTCGGCCCGCAGGATGTCGATCTTCCCGTGCAGGAGCCGCCGGCGATACGACACCTCCTGTTCCTCGCGCGTGAGCTCGTCGATGAGCTTCTTGAGGTCCTCGTCGGACAATGTCGCGAGATCCGGCAGCGGTTCCATCAGGCCCTTTCGGTCGAGGGTGAAGCTGAACTTTAGCCTTTGCCCTCGGCCGGAGCAAAAGCTCGCTACGTCCGGGCGGCCGCCGCCTCCCCCTGCTCGATCTCGTCCACCAGCGCCCGCAGCTCGCGCGCGAGCTCGGCCGACTGCTCGCGCGTCTCACCCTCGGCGTAGAGGTGGAGGAGCGGCTCGTCCGGATCCGGCAGCACCTGTGTCCAACCGCGCTCGTCGAAGAGCTTGATCCCGTCGGTGAGGTCGACGTCGCGTCCTGCGAGGCGCTCGTTCAGCACGCGCATCACGAGCCCTTTCAAAGCCCAAGGGCACGGCACCTGGTGGTGGACGAGCGTCGGTTCGGGCAACTCGGCCACGAGCTCCGACAGGGGGCGGTTGACGGGCGCGAGCAGCTCGAGGAGCTTCGCGAGGCTCGCGACCGCGTCGTAGCCGGGCAGGAACTCGGGGAAGACGTAGCCGCCACCCACGGCGCCCGCGAAGACGACGTCGCCGTCGGCAGCGGCGCGCGTCAGCTCGGGCAGCGAGGTCGGCGTCCGCACGACCTCGAGTTCCGAGTGCTCGACGAGCCGCTCGACCTGGCTCGTCACCGTCACCGGGAAGGCGAGCTTCCCGCGGCGCCCGTCCGAACCGAGGAGGCGGAGGAAGAGCAGGAGCGCCTGCTCCACCGGCACCTCGTGCGCCTGCTCGTCGACCAGGTGGAGCCGCTCCGCAGAGCGGTCGAAGACCGCGCCGAGATCCGCGCCGACGACGGGCACGAGCCGCTTGGTCTGGCCGATCGAGGCCGCGAGTCCCGGGGCGGCGTCGGCGTAGTCGGGACCCTCCCCCGTGAAGGCATGAGCGGCCACGACTTCCACCCCGAGCGGGCCGAGCACGAGCGGAAGCACGTACGAGGCGCCGGAGAAGCCGTAGTCGACGACGATGCGGAAGCGGCGGTCGCGCACGGCGTCGGCGTCGATCGTCGAGAGGAGCTCGGCCGCATACGTCTCCCGCACCCGTGCCGGATACGAGATGCCGCCGACCTCGCCGGCGGCGACGCGCCGGAACTCGCCGCGCGTGAAGTGCTTCTCGACCTCCTTCTGCATCGCCGCGCTCATCTCGACTCCGGGCGGCTCGAAGAACTGGATCCGGATCACCTCCGGGTCGTTCGGGCTGACGCCCACGTGGAAGCCGGCGTCGTGTGCCTCCGACTTCACGAGGTGGCGGGCGACGGCCGCCGGGCTGACGCGGAGATCGGCGACGTGGACCCCCGTCGACGAGATCCCCGAAATCATCGCCCGCTTGATCATCCGGCAGGCGGCGGCGCCCTCGCGGCTGGCCACGACCCGCTGGCCGCGCTTCAGCGCAGTGCCCAGCGCCGCGGCGAGCCGCACCGCCACGTCCGGGGTGAGATCGACGTTCACCATCCCCGCGACCCCGGTCTTGCCGAAGACGCGCGTCGTGCCACGCGACTCCCAGATCAAGCTCTCGTGCAGCGTCGAGCCGGTCTCGACCTCCTTGAAGGGGTAGACCCGGACACCGGGCAGGATCACGCTCTCGGAGCCGATCGTGACCTCGTCGCCGATGGCGGCGCCCTCGTGCACGCGAACGTGAGCGCGGAGGTCGCAGCTGCGGCCGATGATCGCGCCGACCACGTCGGTGCTGCGGCCGATGTAGGTGGAGGTGTCGACGATCGAGCGGACGACGCGGCCGCGCTCGCGAAGCGTGACGCTGCTCGAGAGCACGGTGTACGGGCCAACGTGCGCGCCGCGCGCGATGCGGCAGTAGTTGCCGAGGTACGCCGGGCCTTCGATCGCGTCGAGGTCGTCGAGGTCCACCCCGTCCCCAAGCCAGACGTTGCCGCGGATGCGGATCCCGTCGATCTCCAGCTGGACGCTCTCGTCGAGCGCGTCGAAGTTCGCCTGCCGGTACTGGTCGAGGTTGCCGATGTCCTGCCAGTAGCCGTCGAAGACGTGGCCGTAGATCGGGCGTCCCATCTCGAGCAGCAGCGGGAAGAGCTCCTTGGAGAAGTCGTACGGCCGGTCCTGCGGGATGTGCTTCAGCACCTCGGGCTCGAGCACGTAGATGCCGGTGTTGATCGTGTCGGAGAAGACCTGGCCCCAGGAGGGCTTCTCGAGGAAGCGCTCGACGCGGCCGTCCTCGTCGGTGACGACGATCCCGAACTCGAGCGGGTTCTCGACCGACTTGAGCCCGATCGTCACGGAGGCGCCCTTCTCGCGGTGCGCCGCGACGAGGCCGGTCAGGTCGACGTCGCATAGCGCGTCTCCGGAGATGACGAGGAACGTGTCGTCGAGCCTCCCCGCTGCGCGCTTGACCGAGCCGGCCGTGCCGAGCGGCGATTCCTCCACGGAGTAGCCGATGTCCACGCCGAGCGTCTCGCCGTTGCCGAAGTAGCTCCGGATCGCCTGCGGCAGGAAGGCGACCGTCACGATGACGTCCTCGAACCCGTGCCGCCTGAGCAGCTCGACGATGTGCTCCATGCACGGCTTGCCGACGATCGGAACCATCGGCTTGGGCTGGTTCGAGGTCAGAGGCCGCAGGCGCGTGCCCTCTCCACCGGCCATGACTACCGCCTTCATTGCCGCAGTTCTCTCCGGGCCGTGCGGATGTACAACACGCCGGCCACGAGGGCGAGTGCGAGCCCGGCCCAGAAGAGGTAGAGCGGCCACCTCGTCGCCGGGTCGATCACGATGCGGAAGAAGATCGAGGCGTAGAGGATCCAGGTGGCCGCCTTGCCGACCAGATTGACGTCGACGTCGATTCCGCGCGGCGCCAGCAGGACGGAGCCGGCCAGCAGGAGAACGTCGCGCCCGAGGATCACGGCGAGCCCGACCCAGGGCAGCCGGTCGTAGTACGCGAGGAGGATCACGGCCGCGTCGATCATCAGCCGGTCGGCCAGCGGGTCGGCGACCTTGCCGAACTGCGACTCGACGTGCCAGCGGCGCGCCAGGAAGCCGTCGACCTGGTCGGTGATCCCGGCGATGCCGAACGCCACTCCCGCCGGCCAGCTCGGCCTGTGACCCGCCCGCACCATGAGCACGACGAACACGGGAATCAGCGCGAGCCGCGCGATCGTGAGCGCGTTCGGCAGCTGCGCGAGGGGCGCCGACACTGCGGGAGCCTGAGCCTCCATGTGGAAAGGATACGGGCGTGCCAGAGCTACCCCGGATCCCCGGCTTCGTGAACGCGCATTGTCACGCCTTCCAGCGGGCGCTGCGCGGGCGGGTCGAGGGCGGGCACTTCTGGGCGTGGCGCGAGACGATGCTCGAGCTCGCGGCGGCCCAGACACCGGAGCGGGTGCGGCGGGAGTACGTCGACGTCTACCGCGAGCTGCGCGCGGCGGGCTACGCGGCGGTCGGTGAGTTCCACTACCTCGGCTTCGAGGAGGGGCGGGCGGCTGCCGAGGCCGCTGTGGAGGCGGGGATCGAGCTCGTCCTCCTCCACGTGGCCTACGCGCGCGGCGGAATCGAGCGCTTCCGCCAGGAGTCGGTGGCGGCGTACCTGCGCGAGGTCGAGCAGCTGCGGAGCGACGGGATCCGCCTCGGTGTTGCCCCCCACTCCGTTCGCGCGTGCCCCCGCGACTGGCTCGAGGAGCTCGGCCGCTATGCCGCGGAGCACGAGCTGCCCTTGCACATCCATGCCGACGAGCAGCCGCGCGAGATCCAGGAGTGCCTCGCCGAGCACGGGGTCCGCCCCATCGAGCTGCTGGACGCGTGCGGCTGCCTCGGCCCGCGCACGACCGTCGTGCACGCGACGCACGCCGACGGCCATGAGCTCGACCTGCTCGCGGCGGCCGGTGCGCGCGTTTGCGCCTGCCCGACGACCGAGGCGAACCTCGGTGACGGCTTCTTGCCGGTCGAGCGCCTCCTCCACCGCGGCGTCGCGCTCTGCATCGGCTCCGACTCGAACGTGCGGATCGACCCGCTCGAGGAGCTGCGTGAACTCGACGGGATCGCGCGACGCCAGTCCGGCAGGCGCGACGTCTTCGCCGTGCACGATCTGCTCGAGATCGGCTCCGCCGGCGGCGCGAACGCGTTGGCGATCGAGTCGTGGCCGGAAGTGGCAGTCGACACCGAGCATCCGCAGCTCGCCGGGGTAGAGAACTGGCGAAGCGCGCTCGTCGCGGGCTGCTCGGCCGACGTGCTCCGAAACGCCCGTTAGGTTCTGCCCACCGATCGAGGAGGTTCTCAGTGGACGAGCACGGCAGCGGGCAGTGGTCGACCCCGGAGGAGGAGCGCACGTTCCGTCTCGTCCGTGATCTCCTCATGGAGATGCGCGACCGCGGGCGCGGGATCTACATCATGCCGGTACAGGAGGGGATGGAGTCCTATGGCGTCGACGGTTGGGCGGTCGGCGAATACAGCGCTACCGGCGGCCAGGACCTCGCGGTCGGACCGTGGCTGGAACAGGTCGTGGAGGCCGCGCGCGACGCTGCTGCGGACTGACTACGCGTCAGGGTCCGAAGTGCTTCCGTCCCCAAGCGACGAGCTCCTCGACATCAGCCGGGTCCGGGTAGTCCATGGGCAGATCGTCGTCTCCGGGCGAGTATGTGTGCCCGGGCCAGTCCGGCTCGCCCGGGGCGGGGTTCCACGCGAGGCGCCACGCGCCCGCTGCGTCGCCCTGGCAAAGGTCGAGCCAGCCGCGCGTGAGTCGCTCTCGGCGGTAGATGTGCGTCTCGATCATCCCAAGCCTCCTTCGCCGCAGAGCTGTCGTGTGCGTCAGAAGCCTTTGATGCCCCTGTGTATCGTCAGCGGGAGCCACAGGCCAATAGCTCAGAGAGGTGCAGTCGCGCAATAGAGCAGGGCCCGCTTTGAGCAGGCCCTTCTCTATTTGTTCCTCCGGTGGCTAGCTGCCGTAGGCGAAGTAGGCGTCCTCGCCGTGACCGCAGCGGCCCGCGAAGCAGGCCTCCTCACGCATGTCGGTCCAGTAGGCCACGACGTGGGTCGTCCCGGGGACGACCGCGATGTTGCTGTAGTCACCGAGGAAGGTCGTCGCGAACGGGAACGACGGGTCCAGCGTCGTCGCGAACCAGCGATCGTTCTTGGTCGGATCCGACTGCTGAGTCGAAACCGGGGTGAACGAGTAGCTCGCCGGTCCGGTCTGGGTTGCAAGTGAGTAGTCGTACAGATGGTTGGCCGCGTCGGTGCCACGGTCGAATGTGCCGATCCGCAGCGTTCCCGACGCGTCGAACGCACCCCACGGCATGAACTGGTCGTTCGAGCGGGCGAGCGCTTGTGGAGCGCTCCATGTGCGCCCGTGATCCATCGACTCGCTGACGATCACGTCGGAATTGGTAACAGCTGAGTAGGGGTCGGCAGGCGCAGGCGTCGGGCTGTTCCGCATGTCTGACCAGACCACGGCGAGGTGGGCCGGATTCGTCGGGTCGGCCGTGATGTTCCCTGCGGCCCAGGTGCGGAAGAGGCTGTCCTGGTAGGTCTGCCGCCCGAACGCGATCGGGTAGTCGGTCGCTCCGTCGATGGCCTGGGCGACCGGGAACGGTCCGGCGACACGCGCGCCGGTTGCCGGGTCGACCTCGACCGTGTAGTACGTGTCGCGGCCGGTGGTCAGGTCGTCGGTGTTCAAAAAGGCGACATAGATCCGCCCGTCGGCAGCGACTGTCGGCACGGAGACGAAGGCCTCGTCCAAATCGCCGGAGATGACCCGCGGCTTGGACCACGTCGTACCAGCGTCATGCGTCACCGACGCGTAAATGCGGGCGCTCTCGAACGAACCCTTCTGGCCGAGGCGGAAGTCGCCGAAGGTGACGATCGCGTTGCCGCGACCCCAGGCTGCGACGTACTCCTTGTCGAGCAGGTCACCGACGCTCGTCTCCACGCCGCTGCCCTGCGCGATACGGGAAACCGCCCAGCTCTTGCCACCGTCGCCGGAGTTCGCCACGAGCACGTCCGGGTTCTGCGCGTTCACCGGCCCGACGAAGCGGAAGCCGAGCGTGCCGTAATACGCGTGCCCGGAATCGTCGAACGCGACCGAGGGATCACCGGAGGCCTGGTACGCGGAGTTCGAGTTCAGCGGGTACTCCGTCCACGTCTGGCCACCGTCGAACGAGACATGTGCCCGCGAAAGCAGAGTCTCGGACACGTGCCCGCCCCGGTTGATGCCGAGCTGGTAGTCGTTCGCCCCGCCGATGATGTTGTTCGGATTCGTCGGGTTGACGGCGATCGACGTCTCGTTGTGCGGCCCGTTGTGCTCGCAGTCAGTGTTGACGTTCGCCGCGGTCGACATCGTCGTCGAACAGAGCGGCGTGCCGATTTTGACGGCTGGCCCGGTGCCGAACACAGCACTCGTGACCGGCGCAGGCGCGTCGACAGCGTTATGCGTGAAGTCGATCGGCTGCGGATCGTCGCCGGCGGTGGCCAGGGCCACCCCGAAAGCAGCGAACGCGAAGAGCGCGACGCCGAACAGCAAGCCGAGCTTGCGATACCTCATAAGAGTCCCCCTTCGTTTGCACGACTTGCCGGTAATTACCGAAAGCCCGCGAGACTAACCTCACGGCGAGTTGCTTAGGGCCGTGGCAGCCAACGAGGCTCGTACGCGCTCACGGAGAGGGCGGCGATAGCTCGCCGCCCTCCTCAGACAGCGCGGCCGCGGCCGCCGACGAACCACACGATCACCAGCACGATCAGCAGGAGTAGCAGCCACGTAGGCAGCCCTCCGATAAGCACGACAAGAAGCCAGATGATGGCGATGAGAACGAGAATTCCAATGAGTGTCATGGTGTGGGTGTCCCCACGCGAGGGTGACCGTAATCATCTCGATGAGCAATGCAGCAGCCGATACCGGCACTTCCGGCCCAACCGAGCACGTCGGAGACCACCGCGACGTGTCGCGCGTGTCGCGCGCGTAGACGCAGTAGCGTGAAGCAAGGAGGCGGGGCGGCGTCGAACCGAGCCGCCCCTGGAAAAGTGGAGATGGCTGCTCCCCAGCAGTTGACCGCCTTTTAGGCGGGATCTCACTTCACCGCTAGCAAATAGGCGTTCGGGCTTCCCAGCGGTCTGCTCGCCGCCGACTCCTAGCCCCAGCGTGTTGGGCACTCTCCCGCGTTTCGCCGACCTTGCGGCCACGGTCCCGCAGCCCTGTCTGCCGGCTGCTAACTGGTTGGGTAGTCAGCGTCGGTGGGATGGAGGGTGTAACGCTGGCCGAGAACGTCGAGCTGGGCGGGGCCATCGGCGCGGACGCTCACGTGGGCTTCGAGGGCGCTCAGAGCTTCGAGAATCCTTTTGTTGCTTCGGTCGAGGAAGACCTCGACCCGGCAGCGTCCGTTCTCTCCCTCGATGAGCTCTGGGTCGAATCCTGAGAGCGCCGCGCAGAACGCTTCCGCCGATTCACGGCTCGCCGCATGAATTACAAGTGACTCCATTACGCCTTCTAAGTCGGAGCGTAGGCAGCCGCGGTGTTTCGTCAACCCCCCGGAGGACTCGAAGCGAGGAGCCGTTCGAGATCGGCCGCGAGATCGGCTGGTACCAGGAGTTGGCGAGACTCGCGATGTGCGGCTGCGGAAAGATCGTCCCGCTGAGCGTGCGTGAGTTCGACCGCGAAGGAGCTTGGGCGGACGGCCACGGGCCCGCGCAGCTGCGCGCTTCGTAGCACTATGCGCGATTGGTTGACTACGGAACCCCTCGATCCCAATCGGGGCGGCCGGATTCGAACCGGCGACCTTCGGTCCCCCAGACCGACGCGCTAACCAAGCTGCGCCACGCCCCGCAGCGAGAACAACCGTAGCTCACCCGGGACCGCCCGGGACCGCTCCCGCGTATCGCTGGCATGCGCACGATCCTCGCTCTCCCGGTCGCCGTCGTCGCGCTCCTTCTCCCCTCCTCCGTCGCCGCCACCTCGGGCGGCCGGGCGGTCGCTCTCGTCTGTGCAGAGATCTCGAACGAGGTGCTCGCGGTCTCTCTCGGGCCGCACGGCGGCAAGGTGCTCAAGCGGGTTCGTCTCCACTACCCGCTGATGGTCGCGGCACCGCTGCAGGGCCCGGCGGTCGTCGTCAACCCCCACGGAATCGTGACGCTGCTCGCCTGGCACTCCCTCCGACCGGTCAAGGTGTTCCGCGGCTTCGACCGGCCGGAGGTCGCCGCAATCGCGCCCGGCGACAGATACGCCTACGTCTCCGACGCGGGCAGCGGCCGGCTCGTGGTCATCGACCTGCACCGGCGCCGAATCGTGCGCCGCGTGTTCGTCGGCTTCAAGGCGCACCATCTCGACTTCAGCCCGGACGGGACGCGCCTCTGGGTCTCTCTGGGCGAAACAGCGACGACCATCGTTCGCCTCGACACGTCGAATCTGCGGCGGCCGCGCGTCGCCGGCCGGATCCATCCGGGCGTGACGGCCCACGGCATCGAGTTCTCGCCGAGCGGCACGACCGTGTGGGTCAGCTCCTCCGCGGCGCCGTTCGTCACGGTGTTCGAGGCCGCGACCGGCAGCGTTCTGCGTCGGATTGCCGCAGGCAAGGGGCCGCAGGAGATCGCGTTCTCGGGCAAGCGCACGCTCGTCACGAGCGGTTACGGCTCCTCGATCGAGGCCGTCTCGTGGCGGACGTACGGGCGTCACGGCTCGGTTGCGATGCCCTACGGGTCGTTCAACCTCGCGACGCTGGGTGGGAACGTCGTGACGAGCTCGGTCTTGACGGGCTATGTCACGGAGCTCGAGGCTGGGACGCTGAAGCGGATGTGGGCGAGCCGGATCGCGCCGGTCACGCGGTACGTTGCCATCTCGGTCTGGCCGCGCTAGCCGATCTCGAGGTCACGTAGGGTCGCGCCCGGCGAGACGCTCAGCAGGGTCGTATTGCCCCCGACGAGCTTGCCCGAGCGCCTCACGACGACGAGCTTCGGCGTCACCGCCACGACGGTCCCGCGGACGAGGTAGGAACCCCGGGACGCGCCATCCGGATCGACAAGACGAACGACGGCAGAGTCGCGGCGCAGGCCCGGACTTGCGACGGCCAGCCGACCTCCCAGCCAGCCGAACGACTTGACGGTGCCGCGGATGTTCCGCGCCGCGCTCTGGTGCAAGACCCATACGCCCGTGGGCTGCGCGACTGCAATCGAATCCCCTGTCGGCGCGAACGCGAGCCCTGTCACGGGGACGCGAACCGGGATGAGCATTCGACTCTCGTGACCGACGTCGTAGATGACCGCCTTTCCTCCGGCTCCCACGTAGGCGACCGCCAGCGAATCGGCTCGCCACGAGGGCTTGACCGCCCGCACCGATCTGTCCACCGTGGTGTCGTGGATGCCGTTCCCGTAGATGACGTGCAGCACGAAGTGGTGTCCGGCGCGGACGACGTATGCGATCCGAAAGCCGTCCGGCGCCCATGCGATCGCGACAACCTTCCCACCGGCCGGGTGCGTCCATGCCCGGCGCCCGTCAGGAGCCATCGCGATGAGGGAGTCTGCCGTCCCGGCCGCGACATACAGAGCACGCGGTGAGAGCGCAGCGGCGCTAACCGGCCGCCCATGCAGGCCCAGGCCGCTCTTGGTGACAACAGAGAGCTTTCCGTCGACCACGGCCAGCATGCCGTTGGCTCCTTTCGGCAACACGAGCCGGGTCGGCGCATGAAGCGGCTTCGTGTTCGTGCCGAGGCTGACATGCAGCGCGCCGGCTGCAGCCAGCGAGCCTGCGGCGATCACGAGGAGGACGACCGCGGCCGCGAAGGCGAGGACGGCCGCTCGCAGCCCGCGCCGAGGGCCGGCCGCCGGCTGCAGTTCGCGCAGCGCCTTGTGCAGCGCTTTTTCTCCCGCTCCGGGATCCGGTTCCGGAGCCTCGGCGAACAACCCCTCGAGTCGCCGCTCAAGCTCACTCGACATGCTCGACCTCCAACGTCTCGCGCAGCTGCTCGAGCGCGCGGGCGAGACGGGAGTTGACGGTGCCGACCGGAAGCGCGAGCGCCTCCGCGATCTGCTTCGGTGTCATCCCGACTCCGTAGCGGAGGACGACGACGACCCGCCTTTCGAGCGACAGCTCGCCCACCGCCGCGAGGAGTCCCCGGTCTCCCGTCGCATGGGCAGGCGCGAGGTCGGGCATGTCGGGCAGCTCCTCGTCCGAGAGCCGCCGTTCGGCGCGCAGCAGGTCGAGCGCGCGATTCGCGACGATCCGGTGCAGCCAGGGCCCGAACGGGCGGCGGTCGTCGAACCGCGCCAGCGCCGCGAATGCCCGCTCGAAGCCGTCCGCGGCCACGTCGTCCGCGAGCGAGCGGCGGCCGGTGATCGCATAGGCGGTACGCCAGGCGTCGCGCCAGTAGCGGCGGAACAGCAGGGAAGCAGCTTCGCGGTCGCCACGTCGCGCCCGCCGCACGAGGTCTCGGTCACTCGGTTCACGCACTCCTCTAAGTGTCGTACGAACGAGGCGACTTTGCGCGTCCCGCGCCGGTAATACTGCAGTTGTGGACAGCTGGGGAGAGCGGGACGATGCGCTCGTGCGGGAGTTCGAGCTCCCCTCGTTCCCGGCCGCGATCGCGTTCGTCGACCGGCTGGGCGAGCTCGCGGAGAGCGAGAACCACCACCCGGACATCGACATCCGCTATCGCAAGGTCACGGTGCGCTGGACGACGCATTCCGAGGGTGGGATCACCGAGAAGGATCGCGAGATGGCGGAGCGGACATCTGCTCTGGCCACCGCGTAGCGCGCCCTCGCGCCGGTAGAAGGTAAGAACTTGCCCGCTCCCGACACTAATCCTGATGTGAGCACGCTCGCACCAGCACCCGGGCTCGAGGAGTGGCACCTCGACCTGCATGCGCAGGGCGCCGCGCACGATGAGGCAGTCGCGCGCCTGCACGCGCTTCTGCTGCGGGCGGCCCGGTTCGAGGTGTTCCGCCGCCGGGGCTCCCTCCCCCAGCTTTCTGCGGTCGAGCTGGACGAGCTCGCCCAGGATGCCGCCGACGACGCAGCCGTCTCGGTGCTGCGCCGCCTCGACGACTTCCGCGGCGAGAGCAGCTTCCGCACCTGGGCATACAAGTTCGCGCTGCTCGAGGCGGCCGTGAAGGTGCGCCGCCGCGCCTGGCGCGATCGCGAGGTGACCCTCGAGCCCGAGCGCTGGGAGAGCCTCGCTCACGCAGGGCCGGGGCCGGACGACGACGCCGAGAACGAGGCGCTGCTCGAGGCCGTGCGCGAAGGCATCCGGACGGCGCTGACCCCGCGGCAGCGGCAGGTGCTCGTCGCGACCGTCCTCGAGGGCGTGCCCATCGACGTCCTGGCCGAGCGCCTCGACTCGAACCGCAACGCGCTCTACAAGCTGCTCCACGACGCGCGGCGGCGCCTGCGAGCCCACGTCGCCGCTGCGGGATTCCCGGAGGTGAACGAATGACCGGCCGCGACCTCGATCCGGCTCTGAAGCGCCTGCTCGGCAGCGACGAGCCCGAGATCGACTGCGACGAGTGCTTTGCGCAGCTCGACCGCTACGTCGAGCTCGAGCTCGCGGGCGCTCGCGCCGACGAGCTCGTCCCGGGCCTGCGCGCCCACCTCGTCGGCTGTCCCGCGTGCGCGGAAGAGCACGAGAGCCTGCGCGCGCTTCTGGAACTCGATTCCGTCTCCTGAAAGAGGGCTGAGATGAAGACCACCAAGTACCTGATCGTCGGCGCCGGGATGACCGGCGACATGGCGGCGAAGGGCATCCGCGAGCACGACTCCGAGGGCTCGATCACGATGATCGGCGCCGATCCCAACCCGCCGTACAAGCGGCCGCTGCTCACGAAGGGCCTGTGGCAGGGCGCACCGGAGGAGAAGCTGTGGCGCGAGGCCGCCGAGAGCACCGAGCTCGTCACCGGTCGCCGCATCGACTCGCTCGACCTCGCGGCGCACACGGCCACGGACGATGCCGGCGAGGAGTACTTGTGGGAGAAGCTCCTGCTAGCCACCGGCGCGAAGCCGCGCGAGATCCCCGGCGCGGAAGGCGTCATCTGGTACCGGACCCTCGACGACTACCGCCGGCTGCGCGAGATCGCACCGGAGGGATCGCACGTCGTCGTGATCGGCGGCGGCTTCATCGGCTCGGAGATCGCTGCCGGTCTCATCGGCAACGGCTGCCGCGTCACGATGCTCTTCCCGGAGCCGGGAATCGGCTTCCGCCTCTTCCCCCTCGGCCTGTCCCAGTTCGTCGCGGAGTACTACCGGGAGAAGGGCGTCGACGTGCACACCGATGAGCTGGTCAAATCGGCTTCGGCGAAGCGGGTCGAGACCGAGTCCGGTCTCACGCTCGAGGCGGACGCGGTCGTGGCGGGCCTGGGCGTGATCCCGGACACCGAGCTCGCCGAGTCCGCCGGTCTCGAGGTGGCGGACGGGATCGTCGTGGACGAGTACGGACGGGTCCCCGGGCACGAGGACGTCTTCGCCGCAGGCGACGTAGCGCGGTTCCCGGTGCGCGCGCTCGGCACGACGATGCGGATCGAGCACGAGGATCACGCGAACTCGCACGGTAGGGCCGTCGGCGCGAACATGGCCGGCGCCAACGCCCCGTACGACCACCTGCCGTTTTTCTACTCCGATCTGTTCGACCTCGGCTACGAGGCGGTCGGGCTCGTCGACTCCCGGCTCGAGGTGGTCGAGGACTGGCAGGAGCCGAACCGCAAGGGCGTCATCACCTACGTCGAGGACGGCAAGCCCCGCGGGGTGCTGCTCTGGAACGTCTGGGGCAAGCTCGACGACGCGCGCGACCTGATCCGCGCGGGAGAGGGAGCCCTTGCGGTCTAGCGCCCTCGCCCGGTCGCGGAAACCGCGGCGCGGGACGGAGCTCGTGTGCGAGAAGGTCTTCCGGCCGCTGGCGCACCCGCTCGTCCTGGCGTTCGCGCGTCTGCGCGTGCCGCCGCCGCTCGCGGTCGTCGCTGCAGGAGCCGCCGGGATCGCGGCGGCCGTCGAGCTCGGCCGTGGCTCGCTGATCGCTGCTGCGCTTCTCGTTCAGCTCAAGACGCTGCTCGACAACGCGGACGGCCAGCTCGCCCGGCTCACCGGTCGCACGAGCGCCTTCGGCCGTTACCTCGATTCGGAGGTCGATCTGCTCGTGAACCTGGCGCTCTTCGGCGCGCTTGCGTGGACGTCGGGGCGGCCGGCGATCGCGCTCGCGGGGCTCGTCGCGCTGACGAGCGTCCTCAGCCTCAACTTCAACGTCGAGCGGCTGTCCCGCGCGGCCACTGCCGAGCCCGAGGCGGAGCGACGAGGAACCGCGTTCCTGCGACGGATCTACGGGCTCGTCTACGCGCCGCAGGACCGGCTCGCCGAGGCGCTCGTGGCGCGGCGGCCCGCGCTCGCGAGCCCGACGGCCGTCTCGTTGCTCGCCAACCTTGGAATGTCGACGCAGCTAGCCGCGTTCGGGCTGCTGATCGCACTCGGACACCCGCTTGCCTTCGCGTGGCTCGCCCTCGCGCAGGTCGCCGTAATCGCGCTCGTGCTTCTTCCGCGGCGCGCGCCCAGAGGACAGGAGGAACTTGCGTGAGCAGTAACGTCTTCGAGCTTCCCGCGCACGAGGGCGAAGTTGCGCGCGAGCTCACGCCCGCCGACTGGGAGCGTCTCGAGCGCAACGCCGCCGAGATCTTCGAGGCGCTCGGGCTCGATCTCGAGACGCCGGGGACGCGCGACACCCCTCGCCGGTTCGTCCGGGCGCTGTACGACGCGACGGCCGGCTACGACGGCGATCCCAAGCTCCGCACCGTCTTCCCGACCGAGCGTCCCGCGGGCGTCGAGGGGCGGCACGCACAGATCGTCGAGGGCCCCATCGGCTTCTATGCGCTGTGCGAGCACCACGCACTCCCGTTCCACGGGCGCGCATATGTCGGCTACGTCGCCGGCGACGAGATCCTCGGCATTTCCAAGCTCACGCGGCTCGTGCGGCTGTACGCGCGCCGGTTCACCGTGCAGGAGCGGCTCGCGGAGGAGATCGCGGACGGCCTGGGCGAGCTCGCGGGCGCGCGCGGAGTCGCCGTCCGTCTCGAGGCCGCGCACATGTGCACCGCGATGCGGGGCGTCGCGGAGGACGGCTCCCTCACCGTGACCACGGTCTGGCGCGGCCTGTACGACGAGGATGCAGCTCTGCGCGCCGAGTTCCTTAGTCTGACCCGGTGATCGAAGCGTTCAGGGTCCTGGCCGAGGCCGAGGATCTGCCACGGTGGGACGTGCCGGAGGCGCTCGCCTCGCTCTACGGCGTGATCGGCCTCGACGAGCCGTGCGTCGTCGCGAACTTCGTCGAGTCCCTCGACGGCGTCGTGGCCGTGCCGCGGCTGCCGCGCTCCCATGCAGTGATCGGCGACGACAGCGAGGCGGACCAGTTCGTCCTCGCGCTCGTGCGCGCGTGCGCCGATGCGGTCGTCGTCGGATCGGGCACCCTGCTCGCCTCGCCGAACGGGACGTGGCGGGTCGACCGCGCGTATCCCGAAGCGGCCGGGGCCTTCCTCGAGCTCCGAGCGAGGCGTGGCCGTCCCGAGCAGCCGCTCGTCGTCGTTGTCACCACCGGCGCCTCGCTCGATCCTGCCCATCCGGTGCTCGAGTCCGGCGCGCTCGTGCTCACGACCGAGGGAGCAGCGGTCCGCCTGCGAGCGTCGGTTCCGGGTGCGAGTGAAGTCGTGGCGGTGAACGACGGCGACATCGTCGAGCTCGCGCGCGCGATCGACCTGCTGCGCGACCGGGGCTGCCCCGTGGTGCTGACGGAGGCAGGGCCGTCGATGTTCGGGTCGCTCGTCGCCTCGAAGCTCGTCGACGAGCTGTTTCTCACGGTCTCCCCCGTCCTCGCCGGCCGGGCGGCAACGGCCAGGCTCGGGCTCGTGGAAGGCGTCGAGCTCATCCCGCAGACGCGAGTGGCGGGCCGGCTCCGCTCGGTGCGCGCGCACGGCTCGCACCTCTTTCTGCGTTACTCGCTGCGTTAGCTGCGCCGGTTGAGCTGGCGGTAGAGGCGGTCGATCAGCGCCGGCATCGCCTCGAGCCGGTCGGTGATCATCCGGAGCCGGTACTCGCGGAAGTGCTCGGGCTCGACCTCGAGCGCCCCGGCGAGCGTCGCGACGACGTCGTTGGAAGGGACAGGCCGGTTTCCGTGTACGAGGTGGTTGAGGTAGCCAGCCGAGAGCCCCGTGCGCGACGCGAGCTGGCGATACGTCACGCCCTGCTCGTCCATCAGGCGCTGGACGGTCTCGCCGAACCCCTCCTCGCTGAAGCGCCGACGTTTTGCCACCTCAAGCCTCCGTTGCCAGATCGGCAACATCTAATCGCTTCTCGGAGCCGCTTGCGCGATTTCTCACATCCACCTTGCCGTCCTCGAGGCTCTTCCGGCCCGCCGTGACGCGCAGCGGGCAGCCGATGAGGTCGGCATCGGCGAACTTCTCCCCCGCCCTCTGGTCACGGTCGTCGAGGAGGACGTCGAGCCCCGCTGCCGAGAGCGTCTCCGCCGCCTGCAGCGCGATCTCGTCGGCGCCGGCCAGCGCCACGACGTGCACGTCGTACGGCGCGACGGACTTCGGCCACATGATGCCGTCCTCGTCGTGTGACTGCTCCACGATCGCCGCCATGGTGCGTGCGAGGCCGATGCCGTAGCTGCCCATGACGATGGGCTTCTCCCTCCCGTCCTCGTCCAGAAACGTCGCGCCGAACGCCTTCGAGTGGAACGTGCCGAGCTTGAAGATGTGGCCGACCTCGACCGCGGTCTGGACGCGGAGCGTTCCGCCGCACTCGGGGCAGGCGTCACCGTCCTTGGCCTGGCGGATGTCGGCGAAGGTGGGCTCGTAGTCGCGACCGGCCTGAACGCCGCGGAGATGCTTGCCGTCCTCGTTCGCGCCGGCAACGTACTGCCCCTCGCGGAGCGCCTCGTCGGCGATGACCTGGACGTCGATCCCGACCGGCCCGAGCGAGCCTCCACCGGCGCCGAAGCCCGCACGAATCTCATCGTCTGTTGCCGGGCGGAACGCGGCCTCGAAGAACGTCTCGAGCTTTTCGGGGCTGAGCTTGTCGTCGCCTCGCACGAGCGCGAGCACGAGACGGTCTCCCGTCACGACCGGCAGTGCCTTGGAGGTGGCGGACTCCGCGATGCCGAGCAGGTTCGCGACGTCCTCGATCGTGATCACCCCGGGCGTGTCGACGGCCTCGGGCGCGTCCAACGGCGGCGGCAGCTCGGGCGCCGGCGGCGTGCCCCGCGCGGCCTCGGCGTCGGCGAAGTAGTCGCCGTTCTCACAGCGCATGAGCTCGTTCTCGCCCGAGCCCGTCGGCGCGAGGAAACCGAGCGAGCTCTTGCCGCCCATCACCCCCGACTCCGCCTCCACGAGGTACGCCTCGAGGCCGCAGCGCTCGAAGATCCGCGCGTACGCCTTCTCGTGCCGATCGAAGGCCGCGTCGAGCCCGTCCTCGTCGGCGTCGAACGTGTACGAGTCCTTCATCACGAACTCGCGGACGCGCAGGAGGCCGCCGCGCGGGCGCGGCTCGTCCCGGTCCTTGTTCGAGAAGTGGTACCAGACCTGCGGCAGCTGCTTGTAGGACTGGATCTCGCGCGCGAGGAAGGTCATCGACTCCTCGTGCGTCCACGAGAGCACGAACGGCCGGCCGCCACTGTCGTTGAGGTGAAAGAGGATCGGAACGTCGATGCGCCCGGTGGTCTCCCACAGCTCGGCCGGCGTGAGCGTCGGAGCGCGCATCTCCTGACCGCCGATCGCGTTGATCTCCTCGCGGATGATCTGCTCGATCCGCATGTGGACGCGCCAGCCGAGCGGCAGGAAGGCCCAGAGCCCGGCGCCGATCTGGCGGATGAAGCCGCCGCGGACGAGCAGCTGGTGCGACGCGGCCTCGGCGTCGGCCGGCGGATCGCGCAGGGTCGGCAGGAAGAGCTGTGAGGCTCGGACGATCATCGGGTCTCGCCGGACCCTATTCCAGCGGGATGAGGGAGGCTTCGGCCATCGCCAGGGCTGCCGGCTTGGCCATCTTGAGGCGCTTGGGCCGGTTCATCCCGTCGGCGATCCACTTGTCGATCTCGTGGAAGAGCTCGTCGATGAGGATGTCGGAGCTGACCTTCTTCAGCACCCGGCCGTGCGCGTAGATGAAGCCGACGTCGCGGCCGCCGGCGATGCCGAAGTCCGCGTCGCCGGACTCGCCGGGCCCGTTGACGGCGCAGCCCAGCACCGCGACTTCGAAGTGCTGCGGGTACTCCTGCAGGCGCAGCTCGACCTCCTCGGCAAGCGTGTGGACTCCGACGTTGTCGCGACCGCAGCTCGGGCACGCGATCATCACCGGGCCCCGCTCGCGCAGACCGAGCGCCTTGAGGATCTCGTACGCGGTCTTCGGCTCCTCCACCGGGTCGGACGAGAGCGAGACCCGGATCGTGTCGCCGATTCCCTCCGCAAGGAGCGTCCCGATCCCCACCGCGCTCTTGATCGAGCCTGCGAAGACGGTTCCCGCCTCGGTCACGCCCAGGTGAAGCGGGTACTCGACCTTCTCGGACAGCATCCGGTAGGCGCGGATCATCGTCGGCACGTGGCTCGACTTGACCGAGATCTTGAAGTCGTAGAAGTCGAGACTCTCGAGCAGGCGCACCTCCTCGAGCGCGGCTTCGACGAGCGCCTCGGCCTGATCCTTCTGCGCGAGCTCCTTGAGGTGCTTGGGCAGCGAGCCGGAGTTCGCGCCGATCCGCATGGGGATCTCCTTGGCCTTCGCCGCGCGCACGACCTCGGCGACCTTGTCCGAGCCGCCGATGTTGCCGGGATTGATGCGGACGGCGGCGACGCCCTGGTCGATCGCCTTCAGCGCGAGGCTCGCGTTGAAGTGGATGTCGGCGATGATCGGAACGGGCGAGAAGCGCACGATCTTCGAGAGTGCCTCCGCGTCTTCCGTCTTCGGGACCGCGACGCGGACGATCTCGCAGCCGGCACTCGCGAGCGAGGCGACCTGCGCGGTCGTCGCCTCCACGTCGTGCGTCTTCGTCGTCGTCATCGACTGGACGACGACGGGCGCTCCGCCTCCGATCTGCACGCCGCCTACGGAAATTTGCCGCTTGCTGGCCATCCGCGAGTCAGTCTAGCCGGGTGGGTTCGGCCGGAATCCCGCCCTCAAAGGACGCTGAAGCGCCTCAGTGCGGAACGCCGGAGACGTCGTTCGAGAACGCGATCACCATCACGAGCAGGATGAACGCGAAGCCGACGACGGAGACCCGCTCGTACACCTCGCGCGCGAGAGCGCGACGGCGGACTCCCTCGATCAGCGAGAAGAGGATGTGTCCTCCGTCGAGCGGCAGCAGCGGCAGAAGGTTGATGAGCGCGAGCGACATGCTCACGAACGCGAGGATCTGGAGGTACCACGTCCCTCCGGCCTGGAGCTGGCTGTGCGAGACCTGAACGATCCCGACCGGGCCGGAGAGCTGGCTCCGTCCCTCGTGGGAGAAGAGCCCGCGGAACCCTGCGGCGGTGCCGGTCACGACGTCCCACAGGTCGGATCCCGCGGTGCGTGCGGCCCCTCCGACGGTGTAGCTCACGACTCGCGGTTCCGGCGAGAAGCCGAAGATCCAGCGGCCCTGGCTGCGAGTCGTCGGCCGGGGACCCACCGTCACGCGTCGACCGTCGCGAACCACTGTGAGCATGACCGGGCGGCCGTGGCTCGACCCGATGAGGTGAGAGACGTCGCCGAACGCGCGGGTCGGCAGGCCGTTGACGGCGACGATGCGATCCCCAGCCTGCAGACCCGCGGCTGCCGCCGGGGTTCCCGCCTCGACGCTCTCGACCTTGTTCGTGTAGTGCTGCGTCTGTGCGGGGCCGCCGCTCACGGCGAAGACGGTGAAGAGGATCGCGAACGCGAGGACGATGTTCGCGAGCGGCCCTGCGGCGATGACGGCGACGCGCCTCCACGTCGACGCGCGCCAGTACGCATCGGAGGCGGTCCCCTCCTCGAGGTCGCGCAGGGCACGCCCCGCCGAGCGCCGCGCGGCGGGCGACAGGCGCGCCGCGGCCACGTCCTGCTCGAGCTCCGGATACGCCCGCCGCGCGGCGTCGTAATCCTCGGCCTCGAGGGCGCGCCGGACCGCCCCGACGGCCGGTGCGAGAGCGGGCTGCTCACGCACGGCAGGGTCGATGAACGTACGCAGGTCTGACGCGGCGGGCCGGTGCATTCCCGGGATCCGGACGAGGCCGCCCAGCGGGATCATGCCGATCCCGTACTCGATGCCGTTGCGCCGCACCTTCACGAGCGCCGGCGGGAAGCCGATGTAGAAGCTCCGTGGCCGCATTCCAACCGCGAGCGCGACCGAGAAGTGGCCCAGCTCGTGCACGAAGACGACGAGCACGAGACCGACGATCACGATCAGCCAGGTCATGCCGCTGCCAGCGCTCCTTCCGCGATCTCGCGCGCAACCCGGTCGGCCTCCACGAGATCGTCGACGTCGCGAACCGGATCGGTGCCGGCGGCCGCGAGCGTGTCCCCCACGACCTCCGGGATCCCGAGGAACGGCAGGCGCTCGGCGAGGAACGCGGCGACCGCGATCTCGTTCGCGGCGTTGTAGACACACGGCGCGCTTCCACCCTCCCGGCCGGCCGCGCGCGCGAGCGAGAGCATCGGGAAGGTGTCGGTGTCGGGCGCGGAGAACTCGAGCGTGAGCGAGGTGAGGTCGAGCGGCGGCAGCGGCGTCGCGGCACGCTCCGGGTACGTGAGCGCGTACGAGATAGGCACGCGCATGTCCGGGTAGCCGAGATGCGCCAGTGAGGCGCCGTCACGGAAGCGCACGAGCGAGTGCACGATCGACGTCGGCTGGATCGCCACCTCGATGCGATCGTAGGAAAGGCCGAACAGATAGTGCGCCTCGATCACCTCGAGCCCCTTGTTCGCGAGCGTTGCAGAATCCACGGTGATCTTCGGGCCCATGCGCCAGGTCGGATGTGCGAGCGCCTGCTCGGGGGTGACGTCCTCGAGCTCGGCGCGCGTACGGCCGCGGAAGGGACCGCCAGAGCCGGTGAGCACAAGCGTCTCGACCTGCTCCGGCCCGCGCCCCTCGAGGCACTGGAAGAGAGCCGAGTGCTCGCTGTCGACCGGGAGGATCCGGCCGCGACCTCGCCGGCGGGCGGCGAGCGCCAGCTCTCCCGCGGCAACGAGGCTTTCCTTGTTCGCGAGCGCGAGGTCGACGCCGCGCTCGAGCGCCCACAGCGTCGCGTGAACTCCGGCGAAGCCGACGACTGCGTTGAGCACGACGTCGGGCTGCGCGCGCTCGAGCAGCTCGGTCAGGTCGCCGCCGACCGCTTTCAGCGGCGCGTCGACGTCGTCGAGCGGCGTCGAGCCGGAAGCTGCAGCGCAGAGCTCGAGCTCGGGATGTGCCTCGACGATCTCGATCGCCTGGCGACCAATCGACCCCGTGGCCCCGAGCAGCGCAACGCGTTTCACCTGCTCAGTGTAGGGAGTCAGCTAGTGAAAGCCGTAGGCAATTACGAGGAAGAACGCGGCGGGAGCGGCGAAGAGCAGCCCGTCGATCCGGTCGAGCATGCCGCCGTGGCCGCCGAGCAGCCGACCCGTGTCC
>JBKPLL010000057.1:0-15294 GCA_046731605.1 Actinomycetota bacterium
AGATGGTCGATGCGCTGGTGGATGAAGCGCGGGTCGCTGCGCAGGTGGTCGTCGTCGACTTCCACGCCGAGGCGACGAGCGAGAAGGTCGCGCTCTCGACCTGGCTCGACGGCCGCGTCACCGCCGTGATCGGCACGCACACGCACATCCAGACGAACGACGCGCGCATCCTCCCGGGCGGTACCGCCGCGCTCAGCGACGCGGGGATGACAGGCCCACACGATTCGGTGATCGGCGTGCGGTCGGAGCTCGCGATCGCCCGGATGCGGACCCGCCTACCCGTCCGGTTCGAGCCGGCGGAGGGCGGCGTGCGGCTGGAGGGCGCACTCGTGACGTGCACCGACGAAGGGCGGGCCGAGGCGATCGAGCTCGTCCGTGTCCCGGCGTAGCGCTAGATCAGTACTGGCTCGTGCACGCAGACGAGTAGTACGTGACCGATTTCTTCGGCGACCACTGCACGTAGCCGATCCGCTTGCGCTTCTTGCCGCTGTGCGCCTTCGGCTGCGTGAGGACCTCGATCGTCGCGCTCACGGGCTCCTGCGAGGAATTGTACGAGATCAGGAGGCGGATGAGGACCCGCCGCGTCGCCCCGCAGTAGACAGACGGGGCCTGGATGTCCCCCGCACGCACCACCCCGGCGGGCGTGAGCCCGCGTCGGTTCAAGACGACGCGCTTCGCCACGGTGTGACAGCGACCGTCCAGTCCGTAGTGCCGCTGCGTGCTGCTCACTCCCAGCAGGGCGGTGGAGAGATTCGGGTTACCGGTGCTGATCGTCACGTTCGCCGAGCGGATCTGGGGATTCGTGGCGAAGGCCGACAGCTGCAAGGCGCCCTCCAGCGTCGTGCACGACACCGTCCGGTGCGCCCGCGCCTCGACCCGATGGCCGGCGGCAGCTGGATACAGGCCCCCCGCGAGCGCCAGGGATAGCGCCAGCGCCAGGATCCCGACTCGAAAACGGCTCCGCATCTGGCCGAATCTACGCCCGAACCGGGCCTCTGTCCACGCGGCCTAGAACGTCGGCCGCGGGACGGCGATCTCCCGGTCCTCGTACGGCTCGTCGGCGAGCGGCGCCGTGGGCTCCTCGTGCTGCTGGGCGACCAGCTGCCGGAGCGGCACGGCCGGCGCGAGCAGCGCGACCGCGGCGAAGGGATAGAACCACGGGATGTACGTGTAGAGCCAGTACGTCACGACGAGCTCGAAGCCGGCGAGGAGAACCGCCGTGAGCGCGGCGAGCTGAAGCGGGGACTTGCGGCGCGGGAAGAACGCGAGCGCAACCGCTCCCGCGAGCAGCAGGCCCTGCAGGAAGCGCTGCACGAGGTGCAGGTCCGGCAAGCCGCGGGCGTGGTACTGCCGCCAGTCCCAGAGCGACCACGGTGCCGCGCGTCCGATCTGGAACCCGACCGTCCGCGTCCAGAAGACGTGCGCCTCGTGGAACGGGTCCGGCGCGAGCAGGAGGATCGAGAAGGCCGCGAGCGTGGCGCCGACGAACCCGAGCGCGAAACGGGCGCTCGGCCTTCGACCCGGATACGTGAGCCAGAGCGGCGCCACGAGCAGCGACGCGAACTTCGTCCAGCCCGAAAGCGCCGCGAAGACACCCCGGGCCGCCGGTTTCGAGACGAGCCAGAAGCCCCACACGAGGAAGCACGGCATGAGCGCGTCGTTGGTGTTCGAGTTCGACACGTATTGCGTGAACGGGTACGCCGCCCACGCGAACGCGAGCACGGCGCCGAGTCGCTGGCCGCCGAAGCGCAGCCCGACGAGGAAGAGACCGAGCATGGTGAGCAGGTCGAATGCGATCGACGTGAAGTGCGCGGCGGGCAGGTCGTCCCACTTCCCGCTCCAGCCGACCGCGAGATAGCCGGGGATATACGACTCGTATGCGACCGGGCCGTACGTGTCGCCCTCGGGGTTGGCGCTCTCGCAGCGTCCGTTCGTCTGGACCCACTCGCGGATCTCGCCCGACGCGTCGGCCGTGCCGCAGGACTTTTTCGTGTGCTCGATCGGGAAGTTCCCCCACGGCGCCTGGCCCTCCCTGACAATCCGCTCGGCGCCGATCACGCCCGAGTAGCCGACGTCGATCACATTCGAGCGCTCGATGTTGAGCCCGACGCGGAAGCCTGCGAGAAAGATCGTCGCGCCGAGCAGCACCCACACCGGCCAGCGCGGCGCACCGGGCGTGCCCTGGTTGCGGAAGCCGATCCAGAGCCCGCGCAGCACGACCCAGAAGAGCAGCGGATAGAAGAGCGGCACCGCGGTGAACACGTCGCCGTGGTTGAAAAACCAGAGCGATGCCGTCGGCGAGAGGAGGAAGAGCAGGTCGAGATTCCGCAGCGAGAACGGCCGTCGCCAGTCGCCGAGACCGACGAGGAAGGCGAGGCAGAACCCGCCCCAGACCCACGGGTTGTTGATCGCCGTGCCGCCGAACGCGCCGGGCGAGCCGCGCGCCATTCCCCACGCCACCTGAGGGCCGGTCCAGGCCTCGGTCACCTCCCCGGTCGAGTCCAGGACCTTCCCCTCGGCGATCTCCCCGGCGTTCCCCCACCAGATCTTCACGGTCCAGGCGCCGGTCTTCGGGTCGTACGTCGCCTCGTGGGTCCGGCCGTGGTGCGGGTAGCGCGAGAGCCACGCCGCCACCTTCGGATCACGCTCGAAGGTCGCGAACGCCTGCTTCTTGTCGAGCGTGGAGTGCTTGGGCGGCGGGACGAGCGGCGTCTGGACGAGGTGCCCCTTCCCGTCGAAGACGGGACCCGTGGACGTCGTACCCGTCGAGCCGAGTGCCGCCGGGGAGAACACGCCGACCGCAACGGCGGCGAGGGCGACGGCGAGAAGACGCCTCACCGCACAGAGCTCCGCCGGAACGACCAGAGCTTGTTCCCGACGAAGTTGAGCGGTGTGACGGCGACGATCGCGACGGCCTGCGCCGGAAGCTTGGCGAGCCCTCCCTCGACGATCAGCAGGTGGAGGACGAAGAGGTTCGCCCCGAGCGCGGCGAGCGACACGACGAAGAAGCGCATCCCCTGGACTCCGAAGTGCCCGCGGAGCTCGCGAAACGTCCAGAGGCGGTTCCACGTGTAGTTGCTCGTCACGGCGACCAGGAACGAGCAGGTCGCGGCGACGAGGTAGTGAACCTCCTCGTGCAGCAGCACGTCGTAGACGGCGAGGTTGATGAGGTAACCGACTGCGCCGACCACGCAGAACTTGCCGAGCTGCTGCCAGTTCCGGACCGACAGGAGCGAAGCGACCAGGCGCGGCCGCGGTTGCTGGAGAGTGGCGGCCGGGCGTCCCAACGTGGCCCGCAAGGTAGCGCTCCTCCCCCTCAGGCGGTGGAAACTTGCTCGGATTCGACCGACGGGCCGACCGGCTCGACGCTGCCGTCGGGGCTCACGAGAAGATCGCGTATCTCGCCGCCGAGCAGATCGCGCAGCGAGCGCGAGCGGTCACGATAGAACTCGACATCCTCGAGGAGCACGAGGGCCGACGACAGCTCGATCGCCTCCTCCCCCACGTCCGCAGCGGCGAAGACGAGGAAGCGGCTGCTCCCGTCGCCGCAGAGCACCACGAGACCGAGCGCGCGCCACTGTACGGGGTCGAGCAGCAGGTCGACCGGCCGGACGAGACGGATTCCGTGGAGCTGCACAGGAAGTTGCAGCAGCTCAGTGGCTGACCTCGACCCCATGCTCTGCATCGTTCCTCACCCGTCGGCCGGCTCGAAAAACTCTGCTACCGGCCTGCTACCAGGGGCACGAAGCGGCACGGCACGGAGCGTAGAACCGCCGGGCCTTCGGGGGTCCGCACGACGACCTCGAGCCACTGTCCCCCCGTGCCGCCCACCGGGACGACGAGGCGGCCGCGCGGCTCGAGCTGCTCGTAGAGCGCCGGCGGCGCCTCGAGCGCGGCTGCGGCGACGGCGATCGCGGCGAACGGCGCGCGGTCGCGCACGCCGAGCGTGCCGTCGCCGACGTGGAGATGGACGCGGTTCTCGTAGCCGGCGGCGGCGAGGTTCGCGCGTGCGGCATCCGCGAGCTCCGGGATCCGCTCGATCGTGTGCACCTCGGCCGCGAGTTCCGCAAGCACCGCGGCCTGGTAGCCGGAGCCCGTGCCGACGTCGAGCACCCGCTCGCTCCCCCGCAGCGCAAGCCGCTCGCAGATGAGCGCGACCATGTACGGCTGCGAGATCGTCTGCTCGTCGCCGATCGGCAGCGCGGCGTCGGCGTACGCCGCGTCGCGGAGCTCCCGCGGGACGAAAAGCTCGCGCGGCACGCGTCCCATCGCGGCGAGCACTCGCTCGTCGCCGATGCCACGCCGGCGCAGCTGCCGCTCGACCATCTCTGCGCGTTCGTCAGCCGACACCGGCGAACGCCTCCATCGACTCCGGCACCGGGACGCCGAAGTGAGCGAGCACGGCCGGGGCCACATCCGTGATCCGGCGGACCTCCGCCTGGAGGCCAACGGTCACGACCGGAACGAACGAGTCGCCGGCGACGAGGGAGCCGTGACTGCCGCCGCCTGCGTGATGGCGGCCGCCGAGG
This sequence comes from Actinomycetota bacterium, assembly GCA_046731605.1. Classification (GTDB taxonomy): domain Bacteria; phylum Actinomycetota; class Thermoleophilia; order Gaiellales; family Gaiellaceae; genus Palsa-739. Next base: position 4,530 of record JBKPLL010000057.1, read on the forward strand.
TCGGCGAGCTCCCAGCCCTCGGCGGCGGAGACGAGCAGCTCGCCGGCGTTCGGGTTGGCAAGCGCCGAGCGCGCGCGCCAGGCGGCATCGGGGTGCTCGAGCTTCTCGACCGGGCCGTCCGCCCCGTCTCGGCGAGCGACCATCTCGTCCCCCTCGAGACGGAGGGTGACGTCGACCGCCGGGAAGCCGTCGAGCCGCCGCGCCAGCTCCTCCGCATCGAGCCGCGCACCGGGCAGGAGGTAGACCTGGCCGGCGCGGTTCGAGGCGGTGACGACGACCTGCTCCCCGAGGTCCGTGAAGCGTTCCTCCAGATGCGCGACGCGCTCGACCGACGTCTGGCCGTGATCGGAGAGCAGGACGACGGCGTAGCGCTCGAGGAACTCCTCCGGCCCGCCCGCCGCTTCGAGCAGCCCGCCGATCGCCGCGTCGGCCTGCTCGAGCGCCCGGCCGGCGGCCTCGCCGTCCGGGCCGGCCGCGTGCGAGGCGAAGTCGTAGCCGGAGAGGTAGAACGCGAGGAAGTCGAATCCGTCGCGGGTGACGAGCCACCGCCCCACTGCGGCGGCGTAGGTGTCTACCGATCCCGCCCGGCGGCTCCGCACCGCGAACGGCGCTCCCGTCCGGTCCGACTCGAACAGGCCGTAGAAGAAGAACCGACGCGGCCCGTAGGCCCAGCGACTCACCCCCGGCAGGGTCGCCCTGTGACGGTGGCGGCCGCGGTAGCACGTGATGTTCACGGCGGCTGCGACGAGGCCGGCGTCCTCGAGCGCCTCGTAGACCGTGACGGCGCCGGGCGAGAGGTGACGGGCGTTCATGTTGAAGATCGGATCGAGCAATGACTGCGAGAGCCCGGCGGCTCGAAGGGCGGCGAAGGAGGAGCCGTACTCCACGATCCGATGCTCCTGCCGGTTCCACCACACGAGCGACGGGATGTGGTGCACGCCCGGCCCGGCGCCGGTTGCGATCGAGCTGAGGCAGACCGGCGTGAGCGACGGGAAGACCGAGGTCGCCTGCCGATAGTCGCCGTGCTCGGCGAGGAACGACAGCGTCGGCGCGCGGCCACTCTCGACCGCGCGCTCGAACGCCGCGGGGGTCATCCCGTCCACGACGACGAGCACGAGCTTCCGGGACATGTGCCGGGCTTACTCGTCCCGCGCGAGCGTTCGCAAACCGGCGTACCGGTCGGGCTGCGCCCGTCTCACCCGCGCAACGAGGACGGGCAGCGCCAGCAGGATGACGTACCCGGCGGCGGGGATCCAGGCGAGCCCGGCGACGGCGAAGGCAGCGCCTCCGACGAGGGCACCCGTACCGCCCCGCGTGCCGCCGCGCCTGAGCGCGCCGCCGACGACCTGCGCCGCGCCGAGCAGGCCCAGCAGAGCGCCGACGGCAGCAAGGGCGATGTCGCCCCACCCGCCCGGCTGCCACTCGTCGATGCCGAAGCCGACGGCGAGGCCGACGAGCACCGCGGCGACGCCGGCCGCGGCGAGGACCAGCCGTACCGCGCCACCTACCGCTGCCGCGATGAGGATCCCCACCGCCGCGCCGAGACCGGCGCTCACGCCGATCCAATACCACGCACCCATGCGGGAACCGTAACCGCGCGCGCCCCTCGTCCGTTGTTCGCCCAGACCCCGCTAGGAGGCCGAATACGTGACGCCCGACCATCGCCCACAACTCGTCTTCTTCACCTCACACCGGTCCGGCCCCGCCCGGCGGATGGAAAGCCTGCTCGCCCACATCGCGCGCAAGGAGCGCGGCCGTCTCCGCGTGAGCAAGGTCGACATCGACGAACGGCCCGACCTCGCCGAGCGCTTCCGGGTGGATGACGTCCCCGCGCTCGCGCTCGTGGTCGAGCAGCGCGTGGTGTCTCGGCTCGAGGGGCGCGCCACCGCGCCGCGGATCGAGGCCATGCTCGAGCCCCACCTCCCCGGGGCGGAGCCGGCCGAGGCCGTCGCCTAGGCTCCCGCGCTCTGCTGTAGCCGTCCGATCACCGCGAGCCCGAACTCCGCGGCGCGCTTGCCGTCGATCACCCGGTGGTCGAACGTGACCGAGACGTTGCCCATCCGGCGGACGACGATCTCGCCGTCCCGCGCGACGGCGCGCTCCTCGATCCGGTGTATGCCGAGGATCGCCACCTCCGGATGGTTGATCAGGGGCGTCACGAACAGGCCGGCCGCCTTGCCCGCGCTCGTGATGGTGAAGGTGCCGCCGCGTAGCTCCTCCGGCTTCAGCGTGCCTGCGTTTGCGCCTTCCGCGAGGCGCTTCACGTCGGCGTCGAGCTCGTCGAGCGAGAGCTTCTCGGCTCCGTGCACGACCGGCACGACGAGCCCCTGCTCGGTCTGCACCGCGACCCCGATGTCATAGCGGTCGAGCAACACGAGCTCCCCATCCTCGACGCGCGCGTTCAGCTCGGGGAACTCGCGCAGCGACTCGGTCACGGCGTGCAGAACGAGCGGGACGAGACGCTTCAGGTCGACGTCCGAGAAGTCGCACTCCTCCACCCAGGTCACCGCCGGAATCTCGCGATGCGCCCGCGTCAGGTGCTCGAACATCTGCCGGCGGACTCCACGCAGTGGGATGCGCTCACCCTCTGTCGACGCCGCGCGCATGCCGCCACCTGCGGCCGCCCGAACGTCTTCCTCCGTGATCCGTCTTTGCGGTCCGGTCCCTGTCACGGCCCCGAGGTCGACTCCCAGTTCTGCGGCGACCTTGCGCACGAGCGGCGTCGCCCGGACCTTCTCTCCCGCCGCCGCCTGCTGCTGCGGGGCCGATTCGGCGCGGGGCTGCTCGACGTCCCGCGGCTCGGGCGGAGCGCGATCACCGCCGATCACGACGAGGACGGTGCCGACCGGGACGACGTCGCCTTCGGGGACGAGGATCTGCGAGACGGTTCCAGCCGCGGGAGACGGGATCTCGACCGTCGTCTTGTCGGTCGCGATCTCGACGAGAGGCGCGTCCTCGGCGATGTCCTGGCCCTCCTCGACGAGCCAGCGGGCGATCTCGCCCTCGGTCAGGCCCTCGCCGAGGTCGGGCAGCTTGAACTCGTAGGCCACGGGGCGCAGTTCTAGCGGATCGCGCGGTCTCGAAGAAGCGCGTGGACGCCCTTGACCCCGTTCACGACCTGGGTCACACGGAGGTCGACGACCACGCTCGCAAGGGCAAGCGCGTCACGCCGCTCGAGCCCGTGCTCGCGGCCCATCAGCCGCAGCATCCCGTCGATCGCCTGGTGCGCGGCGGCGTCGAGGTCCTCGTCGAACCCGAACGCGAGCCAGGCATCCGCGATCCGCGCGATCGGGTTCTCGAGCTCGACGTCGGCCAGCGAGAGGGACAGCCGGACTCGCTCCATCGGACACTCGATGGCCGTCTGCGAGACCTCGCCGTCGCCCTGCCTCGCGTGCCCGTCACCGGCCGAGAAGAGGGCGCCGTCGACCGGGATGGGCAGGTACAGCGTCGTTCCCTCCACGAGCTCTCCGCAGTCGATGTTGCCGCCGAAGCGACGCGGCGGCCCTGTCGGATGCTCGCCGGAATCGGGCGGCGGCATGCCCGCCACGCCGAGGAACGGCCGCAGGTCGACCTCGCGGCCGTGCTGGTCGCGGCCTACGTCGGCTTCTGCGTCGAGCGACCAGCGCAGAATGTGCTGCTCGCCTTCGGAGACGCCGAGGAAGTCGTTGAGGGGCGAGGGCCAGCCACCCGCGAACGTGGCGCCCCAGGTGGCCACGCGCAGCTCGTCGAAGTGGACCGCGAGCGTTCCGCCTGCCTGCGCGCCGCGCACCAGGATCGGCCCGGTGAGCGCGTGGCCTGCGCCTTCCGGTACGTCCCAGCGCTCCTCGATGTTCCACCTCCAGCCGGCGTTGAGTGACTGCAGCTCGACGCTGTCTCCGGGCTCGACGGAGAGCACAGCCTCGTAGTCGCGCGAGAACCACCCATGCACCGTCCGCTGCTCGAGGGGAATCTCGTGCGTCGTCACGACCGCGGCTCCTGGATCCAGGCATCCGCCGGGGCGAGCAAGACGCGCAGGCCGATCCGCTGCCCGTCCTCACCCCGGAATTCCCACAGCGAGACCGCCTGCTCGTCGCCGCGCAACTGAGGCGCAACCTCGGCCGGCACGTACCCGGCCTGCAACCGGCGCCCGGCGTCCCAGACAGCGACCGCGTTCGGGTCGTGCTCGTTCGCGGGCTCCGGCACGAGCGCGAGGCGTCGCCCAGGCGCGAAGCCGTCGTCCTGCAGCGCCTCGGCCCGGTACGAGGCCCCCGCGAGCTTGACGACTCGCACCCGCGGATCCTCCCACTTCATCGCGTCCCCGGTCGCGGCGTCGCGCAGCCAGTAACCCGACTCGCCGCGCTCGAGCCAGATCCTGAGGCGGCCCGCTTCAGAACTCGAGGAGCTTCCGGGCGGCACCGACGACCCGCTCGACCGACGGCATGTAGCGATCCTCGATCTTCCAATAGGGATACGGCACGTCGAAGCCGGTCACGCGCAGGACCGGCCCGTGAAGGTCGAGGATCGCCTTCTCGGCGAGGATCGCTGCGATCTCGGCAGCGAAGCCCGCGGTGCGCGGCGCCTCCTGCACGACCACGACGCGGCCGGTCTTCGACGCGGAAGCGAGCAGTGCGTCCTCGTCGAGCGGCCGGAGCGAGCGAAGATCGAGCACCTCAACCGAGGCCTCGCCGTCGAGCGCGTCCGCCGCGCGCTCGCACACCGGCACCATGGCGCCGTAGGCCACGAGCGTCACGTCCGTGCCCTCGCGGGCCAGCCGTGCCTGCCCGAGCGGCACCACATGCTCGCCCTCGGGAACGTCCTGCTTCTCGCCGCGGTAGATGAGCTTGGGCTCGAGCACGACGACCGGATCGGGGTCGCGAATGGCCGCCGCGAGGAGCCCCTTCGCATCGGCCGGTGTCGAGGGGATCGCCACTTTCACGCCCGGCGTGTGGACGTAGTACGCCTCCGGCGAGTCGTCGTGGAGCTCGGGCGCTCGCACGCCGCCGCCGTACGGCATTCGCACGACGAGCGGGAACTCCATCTTCCCGCCGGTGCGCCAGCGGTAGCGGCCGACATGCGTGATCAGCTGGTCGAGACACGGATACGAGAACGCGTCGTACTGCATCTCGCAGACCGGCCGCCAGCCCGCCATGCAGAGGCCGATCGCGCTGCCGAGGATCCCCGCCTCGGCGAGCGGCGTGTCGACGCAGCGGTTCTCGCCGAAGCGCTCGCGCAGGCCGGCGGTCGCGCGGAAGACGCCGCCGGCGCGGCCGACGTCCTCGCCCATGACCATCACCGTGTCGTCGCGGGCGAGCTCGACGTGGAAGCCGTCGTTAATCGCCTCGACCATGAAGAGCTCAGGCATCCCAGCCCTCGCGCAGGTTCGGCGGCGGAAGGACGTAGGCGTTGTCGAAGACGAGCTCGGGATCGGGCTCCGGCTCGGCCTCGGCCTCGGCGATGCCGGCACGCATGACCTCGAGCGCCTCGTTCTTGATCTCCTCGGCCGTCGCGTCGTCGAGCACGCCGAGGCGGCGGAGATAGGCGTCGTACCGGCCGACGCACTCGTTGCGCTTTTCCTCCTCGACGCGGTCGAGGTCGATGTACGCACGCGGATCGTCCGCGGTCGCGTGCGGCGCGGCGCGGTACGTGACGGCCTCGATGAACGTCGGTCCGCCGCCGGCGCGCGCCCGCTCGACCGCCTCCCGCGTCGCCTCGTACACCGCAAGCACGTCTCCGCCGTCCACGCGCACGCCCGGCATCCCGTAGCCGACTGCCTTGTCGGCGAGCGTCTCGGCGTGCGTCTGCGCCTCGAGCGGCGTCGAGATCGCCCACTGGTTGTTGTTGCAGAAGAGGATCAGCGGCGCCTGCATCACCGCCGCGAGGTTGGCGCCTTCGTGGAAGGAGCCCTCGCTCGTCGCGCCGTCGCCGAAGTAGGCGATGGCGCACGTCGAGTTGCCCTTCAGCTTCTCGCCCCACGCGAGCCCTGCAGCGTGCGAGACGTGTGTCGCGATCGGCACGCAGATCGAGGCGACGCGGTACTCGGCCGGGTTCCACCAGCCGGCCGGATGGCCGCGCCACCAGTGGAGGACGGCGCTCGCGGGGATCCCGCGCAGGAGCCCGATTGCGGACTCGCGGTAGCTCGGGAAGATCCAGTCCTCGTCGGCGAGCGCGTGCACCGAGCCGGCCTGCATCGCCTCGTGGTTCCAGAAGATCGCGTACGTCCCGATCCGGCCCTGCCGGTGGTAGACGACCGAGCGCTCGTCGTACGTGCGCAGCAGGATCAGCGAGCGATAGATCGCGAGCAGGTCGTCGGGGCCGAGGCCGTCCACCTCGCGCTCCTCGTCGATGACGCGCCGCAGCTCATGTTCCTCCGGAGCGACTTTCGCCACGGCCGCGAAGCCTAGTCGGACGGGCAGCAGCGTAGGATCGGGCGGTGGAGCGGAAGCAGCCGGACCTCGTGCTCATCGTCGCGCGCTCGTTCGCGACGAAGCTCGCGACGCCGACGCTCATCACGGACGCGAGGGGGGACCTCGTCTACTTCAACGACGCGGCCGCCGAGTTGATCGGACGCTCGTACCTCGACATCGGCGCGCTGCCGGTCTCGCGCTGGCAGGACCTCTTCCAGCCGCGGACCTTGGACGAAAAGCCGCTGAGCCCGGAACAGACGCCGAGCGGCGTCGCGCTCCTCGAGCGGCGCCCGATGCATGGCTCGTTCGCCTTCCGCGGCCTCGACGGCCGCGAGCGCGACATCACGGTCACGGCGTTCCCTCTTCTCTCGCGCCCTGACGAGGTCGTCGGAGTGATGTCGATCTTCTGGGAGCTTCCGGCGGCGCCGTGATCGTCCGCGTCTGGGGCGCGCGGGGTTCACTCTCCGCACCGGGGCCGGCGACGGTCGGCTACGGCGGCAACACCTCCTGCGTCGAGCTCGAGCTCGCCGACGGCACGACGCTGATCCTCGACGCGGGCTCCGGGATCCGGGAGCTCGGGCAGCGGCTCCTCGAGCGGGAGCGCGGCGAGCTGCACATCTGCCTCACCCACCTACATCTCGACCATGTCGAAGGGCTCGGCTTCTTCGCGCCGCTCTGGAGGGCAGGTTGGAAGCTCCAGTTCTGGGGGCCGCCGTCGACGACCGCGACGCTGAGAGAGCGGGTCTCGCGATACCTGTCGCCACCGCTCTTCCCGGTCGGCCTCTCGGAAGCTCCGGCCGAGGCGATATTCGACGACGTGCCGCGCGAGCCGTGGCGTATCGGGAGCGCGATCATCGAGGCCCAGACGGTCGAGCATCGAGGTTCGACGCTCGGCTACCGGATCGAGGAGGAAGGTCGTGTGCTCGCCTACCTGCCCGATCACGAGCCATACCTGACCGCCGCGCTCGACGACGAGCCCAAATGGATCTCCGGCTGGGCGCTCGCAGCCGGTGCCGACCTCCTTTTGCACGACTCGCAGTACACAGACGAGGAGTACGTAAACCGGCTCGGTTGGGGGCACTCGAGCGTCGCGCACGCCGCAGCCTTCGCCCGCGCCGCCGGAGTCCGGCAGTTCGCGATGTTCCACCACGATCCGATGCGCTCGGATCGCGAGCTCGAGGCGCTCTACGACCAGGTGGCGGCGGCTGTGGAGAGCGACCAAGAGCCGCCGCTCATCGCGCGAGAGGGCCTCCAAATCACGCTTTCCTAACGCGTGGGGGCTTTGAGCCGGGACGAATCGGCTCGTACACTCGAATAGGCATGGCTATTTGCCCCGGCTGCGGTGAGGAGAATCCCGACAAGTTCCGCGTTTGCGGCTTCTGCGGCACCCCGCTCGCGGCCGCCGAGCCGCAGCCCGCCGCGCCGGAGACCACCGTCTGCCCGTCGTGTGGCGAAGCGAACCCCGCGAAGTTCCGGCTTTGCGGCTTCTGCGGGAGTCCTCTTGCCGCCGCCCCGGGGCCCAGCGAGGAGCGAAAGGTCATCACGGCGATCTTCGTCGACCTCGTCGGGTCGACCGCCCGCGCGGAGCAGCTGGACGTCGAGGACGTGAAGGCGCTCGTGGCTCCCTACCACGCACGCGTCCGGGGTGAGCTCGAGGCCCACGGCGGCACCTTCGAGAAGTTCAGCGGCGACGCCATCCTCGCGCTGTTCGGCACGCCGAAAGCGCACGAGGACGACCCGGAGCGCGCCATCCGCGCGGCGCTCGCCGTCAGGCAAGGGATCGCGGAGCTGAACGAGGAGGACGAGTGGCTCGACCTCCACATCCGAACCGGCATCCACACGGGCGAGGCCCTCGTGATGCTCGGCGCGCGGCCGGGCGAGGGAGAGTGGTCGGCCGCCGGCGACGTCCTCAACACCGCGGCAAGGATCCAGTCGGCCGCGCCGACCGACGGCATTCTCGTGAGCCGGACGACGTATCTCGCGACCAAAGACTCGTTCGCGTTCAACGCCGCCGAGTCCATCCAGGCGAAGGGGAAGACAGAGCCCGTAGAGGTGTGGGAGGTCGTCGGTGCTGCCGAGGATGACGCGGACGCTCGGCCCAGGAGCGAGACCCCTCTCGTTGGCCGCGACGCCGAGCTCGCCGAGCTCGCCACGTTCGCCGAAGAGGTCGCGCGGGACCGTTCCCCCGGTTTCGTGGCCATCCTCGGCATGCCCGGCATCGGCAAGAGCCGCCTCCTGCATGAATTCGTGAACCGCCTCGAGGGGCGGTTCGTCGTGCACGGGGGGAAGTGCCTCTCCTACGGCGAGGGCATCACCTACTGGCCCGTCTTCCAGATCTTCCTGTCGGCGGCGGGAATCCTGCAGAGCGACGACCGCGAGAAGAGTGCGGCGAAGCTCGACGCGTTCCTCGAGACGCTTCCCACCGATGACCTCGACGAGCTGCGGACCATCGCGTCCGCGCTCTCCAACCTGATCGGCATCCCCACCACGCCGCGCGGGACGTACGTCACGAGCGAGATCTCGCAGGCGGAGCTTCACTGGGGGATCCGGCGTGCCCTGCAGCTCCTCGCAGGCGAGAAGCCGACAGCGATCGTGATCGAGGACCTGCACTGGGCCGAGCAGACTCTGCTCGAGCTGCTCTCGTACATCCTCGAGGACGGCGACGAGGCGCCGCTCGCGCTCATCTGCACGGCGCGGCCGGAGTTCGCCGACGACGCGCCCGGCTTTCTGGGCACCGAGGGCCGCCGCCGCACCATCGACCTGCAGACGCTCGGGCCGGAGGCCGCCGCCGCCCTGCTGACCGATCTCACCGGCGACTCCGCGTTCGCCGAGACGGCGTTCGCCGAGACGCTGATCACGAACGCGGGCGGAAACCCGCTCTTCCTCCAGGAAACGGTGCAGATGCTGCGCGACGAGGGGCTGCTCGACCTCGAGCGCTGGCAGCGGGACGAGATGAGCGACGTCCCGATCCCCACGAACGTCCAGGGGCTGATCAGTTCCCGCCTCGACCGGCTGGAGCCGAAGGAGAAGCTGCTTGCCCATCACGCGTCGGTGATCGGCGCGGTCTTCTGGGCCGGGGCGGTCGCACAGCTCAGCGCGGCCGAGGGGGCGGCGCCCGAAGACCCGGGCCCCGGTCTGGCGGTCCTCGAGCACCGCGATTTCGTCGCGCACCTGCGGGAGTCGAGCGTCGCGAACGAGGAGGAGTACTCGTTCAAGCACATCCTCATGCGCGACGTGGCCTACGGGCAGGTGCCGAAGGGGCGCCGCGCTCAGCTCCACCTGGGGTTCTCCGAATGGGTCGGGGGGCTGCCGAGCGGCGCGGACGAATTCGTGGAGATCGTCGCCTGGCACCTCGAGCAGGCGTGCCTCCTCTCGCGGGAGGTTGCCCGCAGCCCGATCCAAGCGCCGACTCGAGAAGCCGCGACCATGCTTGCGGAAGCAGGCGGCCGCGCCGAGCGGCGCGAGAGCCTCCGCGAGGCGCATCGCTACTACACGCGTGCGCTCGACGTCCTCGGCGACGAGCACGCAGACGTGGGCGTGACAATTCGCGTGCGGCGGGCGGACATGGCGATGCAGCTCGGCGACCTCAAAGAAGCCACGGACGAGCTGCTCGAGGTCGCGGAGCAGGCGGCCGAACTCGGTCGCAAGGAGGCCGAGGCGGAGGCACTGCTCCTGCTCGGCGACATCGACCAGCGCCAGGGACGGCCGAACGACGCGCATGGCCGGCTCCTGAAGGCCGAAGAACTCGCCGGTTCGACCGACGACGCTCGACTTCGCACGAGAGTGGCATTCGTCAAGAACACGTTCGTCGCCGATTACCTGGGCGAGCTCGACGAGCCGATCGAGAACCTCCGGGCCGCGATCGCCGCCGCCGAGGCGATCGGCGACCACGCGCTCGCCGCCGAGGGCCACCTCCGCATCGCGGCGCCGCAGCTGGGCCACGACTTCGCGGCGGCCGAGGTCGAGCTCCAGCGCTGTCTCGAGCTCGCAAACGACCTCGGGAGTCACCGGATCGAAGCCGAGGGAATGTCCTGGCTCGGGGCCGTCGCGTATTACCGCAATCGACCGGAGGAAGCAGAGCGCCTCTGCCTCCAGGCGCGGACGTGGTTCGAGCGGACGGGCGACAGCTACTTCCAGGTGCAGAACCTCGTCCTGAACCTAGGCAAGTTCGCCCTCGACGATGGCCGGGCCGAGGAAGGCGAGAAGTGGCTGCGCGAGGCGCTTCCCATCGCGCTGCAGATCGGCGGCTGGGTCCTCGTGAATACGTACTGGCACCTCGTCCGGTCCCTCGTGGCGCAGGACCGGCTCGACGACGCCCGCGAGATCGCCGCCTTCGCTGCTCGCAGCGTCCCTGAGGAAGATCCGCACTCAAGCGCCTGGCT
>JBKPLL010000058.1:0-50853 GCA_046731605.1 Actinomycetota bacterium
GCGTCGTGCACGAGGTCGCCGAGCGGGCGCCCGCCGGTGGCGTCCGTGAGGGCGCCCTGGCGCGGAAGGCGAACGAGACGATCGTGCGGGTGACCGACGACGTCCTGCGCCGCTTCCAGTTCCACACGCCGATCGCGGCGCTGATGGAGCTGCTGAACGAGCTGAGCGGTGCCACCGAGGCGCCGGCCGCCCGCTTCGCGGCCGAGACCGCGGTCTCGCTGATCCAGCCGTACGCGCCGCACGTCGCCGAGGAGCTGTGGACGGTGCTGGGCCACGAGCGTCTGTGGGAGGCGCCGTGGCCGGAGGCCGATGAATCGCAGCTCGTGCGGGAGACGTTCGAGCTCGTCGTCCAGGTGAACGGCAAGGTTCGGGACCGGTTCGAGGTCGATGCCTCGCTGAGCGAGGAGGAGCTCGTCGCGCGGGCGCGCGCCAGCGAGCGCGTACGGAGCTATCTGGACGGCGGCGAGCTTGGCAAAACGATCGTCGTCCCCAAGAAGCTCGTCAACTTCGTCGTCTAGGGCTAGTGCTCCCGCTCGCGGGGGTCGGGCCGGTCGACGTTCCAGTGGCGGCCGACAGCGGCGTACCAACGCACGTCGTCGCCGGTCTCGCGCGGCGTCAGCATGAAGCGGCTGATCACGCGCTGGCCGCCCTCGAAGTCTCCGTAGAGGATGTCGACGCCCATGCGCTGTCGCGCTTCGACCGCTCGCCGTGCCTCGCGGTAGCCGTCGCTCGCCGCGTCGCGGAAGGACCCCTGCCAGAAGCCGACATCGCCGGGGGCCACGTAGAGGTCGCGAGTGAGGGTCGTGAACTCCTCGAGCGGAGGCGCGGACACATGCGCCTCGCGCCCGAGAAGGAGTTCGGGAATGAGGCGCCAGCCGTGGAGGACCGCGATCCCGGTGCCGACGTTGCGAATTGCGATCACGAAGTAGACGACCGACTCGGTTGCGCTCGCGATTCCCTGGCCGCCCGGGACCGAGAACCAGATGTCGTCCTGGAAGCCGGCTTTGACGGCGGGGTCCTCGGCGCGGGACTGGACGAGCAGGGGTTGTTGCGCGGCGAGAAGCGATCTCTCCGCCACGCGGGCCGCGCGATTGGCGGAACGCACCGACGCGACCGTCACACCCGCGAGCACGAGCGTCCCGCCTGCGGAGGCGAGGGCGGAGATCGTCACCCAGTCGGCCACCGGCCGAGTTTACGGAGGCTTGGCGAAGCTGACGCCCGCGCGACACGGGTGCGTTGTCAGTATCGGCGACGTGGACGTCCGGATCCCGGTTCTATCGCGACGCCAGCTCTTCGGGGCGGCTGCGGCTGTCGCCGTCTTGCTCCTCCTCGCGATCCGGCATTTCGGTGGCAGCGGGAGCGCGGCGCCGGTGGTGGCGCCGCTGCGCACCCCGGCCCGAGCGAAGCCTGCCGCCGCCAGGCTGCTCGTGGTCGACGTGGCGGGTGCCGTCCGGCATGCGGGCCTCTATCGGCTTCGCTCGGGATCGAGGGTCGACGACGCGATCGCCGCCGCCGGCGGCCCGACAGCCAAGGCGCAGCTGGACTCGGTCAATCTCGCCGCGCCGGTCGCCGACGGAGAACAGATCGTCGTGCCCGGCCGCGGTCTGGCCGGTGCGGTCGCCGCGGCGAGCTCAGCCGCCGCGGGATCCTCGCCGTCGGCACCGCTCGACCTGAACTCGGCGACCCTCGAGCAGCTGGAGGCCTTACCCGGAGTCGGCCCGGTGACGGCACAGAAGATCCTCGACTACCGCCAGGCGCACGGCGCGTTCCACTCGGTCGCCGAACTCGAGGGCGTCCCCGGCATCGGGCCGGCCCACATGGCCCAGCTGAAGGGGCTGGTGATCCCTTGAGGTGACGGTGCGTCTCCCGCATGCGTTCGTCGGCGCTCTCTGTCTCGGCTACGGGCTCGCGAACCTCGTCCGCCCGGCGGTCATCCCGGCGTTCTCCTGTGGCGCGATCCTCGCCGTGATCGGTCTCGCGGCCTCCGGCCAGCAGGTCCGGGCTGCGGCGCTCACCTCCGCGGTCGTTGCCTCGGCGTGGGGCTGGGGGAGCTTTCGGCTTGCTCAGCTCGACCACAGCGTGCTCGCCTCGCGCATCGGCACGGCCGAGTGGTCGGTGGTGGAGGTCGAGGAGCAGCCGCGGGTGGGATCGTTCGACCAGCGGATGAAAGCGCTCGTGCTGCGCTGGGGAAGGCTCCGCACGCACGAGCAGGTCCTGCTCCAGCTCCCGCTCGGGCGCTCGCCGCCTGCCGGGGCGCGGCTGAGGCTGCTCGGCGAGCTGAAGGCTCCGCCGGGACCGTCGAACGGCTTCGACGAGGCCAAGTGGCTGCGCAGGCAGGGCATCCACGCGGTCTTGCACGGTCAGTCGTTTCGCGTGCTCGGCCAACGTGGCGGTGTCGCCGGCGTCGGGGACCGCGTTGGGCGTTGGCTGAGCGCCGACACGACCGCGGGCCTGCAGGGCGAGCGGCGGGACGTGATCGAGGCGATCGTCCTCGGCCGCACGTCGACAGTCGACCGGGGCCTGCTCGACGATTTCCGCGCAACCGGCCTTTATCACTGCCTCGCAGTGGACGGACTGAAGGTTGCCGCGGTGGGAGGAGGCGCGGCGGGAATCGTCCTGTTCCTGGGTTTCGACATCTACCTCGCTCAGCTCGCGGCGCTCGGCGCGGTGGGGGCGTACGCGCTCGCGGTGGGACTCCATCCGTCGGTGGTGCGCGCGGCCCTCGCCGCCGGCCTCGGTTCGCTCGCCTGGCTGGCCGGACGCGAGCGCGACCGCTGGCAGGCATTGCTCGTGGGCGCGGCCGTGCTCCTCGGCTGGAACCCGTACGCACTTTTCGACGCCGGGTTCCAGCTCTCGTTCGCCGCCGTTGCGGCAATCTTCGTCGTCACGCCTCGCGTCGTCCGAGCGCTCGAGGGCTACCCGGTATCCCACGAGGTCGCACAGCTCATCGGCGTCTCCACGGCGTGCGGGCTTGCGACCGCTCCCGTCACGTGGTTCCAGTTCCACCAGATCTCGCTCGTCACCGTGCCGGCGAACGTGGTGGCCGTCCCGGTCGTCGTCGAGGTGCTCGGCCTCGCCCTGCTGACGGCGATCGTCGCACCGGTCGCGCCGCCCGTCGCGGCGGCGATGGCGCAGCTCAACGGCTGGGGTGCCTGGCTCGTGGCGGAGTGTGCGCGCGCGTTCGCGCGCATCCCCGGCGCGGAGATCACATCCCCTCGCGCAGCCGCCGTGCTCGGCCTGGGAGCGGTCGCCGCCTCCGCCTATGCTTGGCAGCGTGGCGAGCGAGCGCGAGCTGAAGCCGGTCTACCTCCTGACGGGGACCGACCGGCCGAAGATCGCGGTGGCGCTCCAGCGGCTGCGAGGGCGGATCGGTGAGGAGGCGACCGAGCAGCTCCACGCCGCCGAGGCATCGGCAGAGGAGGCGATCGCCGCCTGCAACGCCCTCGGCCTCTTCGGCGGTGAGGCACGACTCGTCGTCGTGGGCGGGGTGGAGACCTGGAAGGCAGCCGACGTGAAGGAGCTCGAGGCCTACCTCGCCGCCCCGGCCCCGACCACCGTCCTCGCGCTCGTCGGGGACGGGATCAAGAAGGACGCGGCGCTTGCCAAGGCCGTCGCGAAAGCCGGTCAGATCCTCGCGTACGACGTCTCGAAGAAGCAGCTCCCGGAGTGGGTCGGCGAGCAATTCGCCCGCCTCGGCGCGTCTGCGGACCGGGAGGCGTGTCGTGCGCTCGTCGAGGCTGTCGGTGATGACGTGGGCGACCTCGCGTCCGAGATCCAGAAGCTCGCGACCTGGGCGAACGGCGAGCAGATCACGCGGGCCATCGTCGAGGAGCTCGCAGTCGGACGTGCCGAGACGCCGATCTTCGCGGTCACCGATGCGTGGGGCCGGCGAGACCTCACCGGGACGTTACGCGCGACGGAGTCGCTTCTCGACCGCTCGCATCGGCCCCGCTCGGGCGAGCTGATTCGCCTCGTCGCCTCGATGGTCGGCCATGTCGGCCGGGTCCGGAGGGCCTCGCACCTCGCTGACGAAGGAGTCCGAGCGAGCGAGATCGCGAGTCGGCTGAAGATGCACCCGTTCGTGGCGGAGAAGGCGGTCAAGCAGGCCGCGAACTTCTCGCCGGACGAGCTGGCGCAGGCGACGGTTCGGCTCGCCGAGCTCGACGCAGGGGCGAAGGGCGGCTCACGCCTACCACCCGACCTTCAGCTCGAGCGGACGCTGGTCGAGATCACGCGCCGCCCGGAAGAGCGAACCGGCTAGGTCGTTACTTCTCGGGCACGCCGGCGGCCAGCTTTGCCGCCTGAGATTTGCGCCGCGCGACGGTGTTGCGATGGAGGGCGCCGTTCGCCGCCGCCCGGTCGAGCCACTGGACGAGCTCGCGGTGACGGGCGTCGGTCTCCTTGGCGTCGCCTTCCGCCACCGCCTCGTTGAGGCGGCGCATGAGCGTCTTGGCGGTCGAGCGCCAGCGGAGGTTCTCCTGCCGCTGCCGCGCGGCCAGGCGGACGCGCTTCTCTTGCTGCTTGATATTGGGCATCTCGGAAAAAGGCCCGCGGCTCGCGGGCGGGGCGATGGTAGCAACCCCTCTCCCTATGCTGCCCCCGTGGACGACGCCGAGCGGCAGCGGCAGGAGCGGCGGCTGGAGCGCGACCGTCGCCGGCGTGAGCAGGGCAAACAGACGTACTTCGAGAGCGACGCCACGCTCGACTCCTGGCCGATCGCGCAGGACCCCTCCGAGCGCTCGACGGCGATCATTCGCCCCCGTCGCGACGCCGAGCGCGACGAGCTGATCGAGCTCGAAGCGCAGGCGCTCGATCAGGAGGGCCAGGCCGCGCAGGCCTCGGCAATTGCTCCGACGATCACGCCCGAGGGCACGCGCCCCGAGGCCGAGGACGTGGGCCGCGGCCTTGCGCGCTCGGGTGTGATCTTTGCCGTTGCGACCGGGATCTCGCGGGTCGTCGGTCTGGTGCGGGAGATCGCGCAGGCCGCGCATTTCGGCATCAGCGGCCCGATCAACGCGTTCGAGATCGCCTTCCTCATCCCGAACACAGTCCGCTCCCTCGTGGCCGATTCGGCCCTGTCGGCCGCGTTCGTACCGGTCTTCAGCGACATGCTCGTGAAGGGTCAACGGAAGCGCGCCTGGCAGGTGGCTTCGACGCTTTTTTGGCTGATGCTGCTCGGGCTCGGCGGTTTGACGGCGCTCTTCATCGTCATCGCGCCGTGGGTGATGGAGATATTCGGCTACGGCCCGGACAACTTCGGGACAATCGCCACGACGCTCGCGCGCATCCTCTTCCCGCTGGTCCTTGTCCTCGGCTTGACCGGGATCGTGGTGGGGATCCTCAACAGCTACGACCACTTCACCGTGCCGGCCCTGAGCCCGATCCTGTGGAACCTGATCATCCTGCTCGGCCTCGGGCTCGGCGTGCAGAGCACGAGCTCGACCTCGACGCAGCTCTACATCTACGCGGTTGCGATCCTCGTGGCGACGATTGCGCAGTTCCTCCTGCCGCTGCCGTGGTTGCGCGGTCTCGATGGGCAGCTGCACATCGCGATCGACATCCGCGACCCGGCGGTGAAGCGAGTGTTCGTGCTGATGGTGCCGGTCACGATCGGGCTCGGCCTGATCAACATCAATGCCGTCATCGACCAGCTGTTCGCGACGCACTACCTCGATCCGAATGTCGCGCCGGCGGCGATCGTGCGAGCCTTCCGCCTCTACATGCTGCCGCAGGGCGTGTTCTCGGTCGCCGTCGCGACCGTCCTCTTCCCGCTCCTGTCGCGGCACGCCTCGCGCCAGGACTGGGGGGCTTTCCAGAACGTCGTCGGCACGGGGTTACGACTGATCTGCTTCCTGCTCATTCCGGCGAGCGTGGCTGCCGCCGTCCTGGCGACTCCGATCGTGCGGCTCCTCTATCAGCACCAGAACTTCGACGCCGCGGCGACCGAGAAAGTCGCGCCGTGCCTGGCTGCGTTCGCGCTGGGGCTCACCTTCAACGGGACGATGCTGATGTTGAACCGCGGCTTCTTCTCGCTCCAGTCCCCGTGGATTCCGAGCTGGGTGGCATTCGGGAACCTCGGCTTGAACGCTACGCTGGACGCGGTGTTCTACCGGTTGGGGATCTGGGGGATCCCGCTCTCGACCTCGCTCGTCAACATCGCCGGGACCGGGGCACTGCTCGTACTCTTCCGGCGGCGGATGCCGGGGTTCGAGCTCGGACAGACCGTCAGAACCTGCGCCTTCGTGACTGTTGCGTCCGCCGCGCTCGCGGGGGTGGGGTGGGGGATCTGGCACGAGCTCGATGCGGCGCTGGGCCAGTCGCTTGCGGCGCAGATCGTCTCGCTCGGCATCGGGCTCGCGCTCGGGTACGCCGCGTTTTTCGGCTTGTGCCGGCTGTTCGGTGTGCACGAGCTGAACACGTTGCTGCGGCTGCGACGCTCTCGCGCCTGACGCAAGCGACGCAAACTTCTGACGGAGCCACGAGCCTCGGGGCACGGCCAGGCGGGTAGCCTCGATCGCGAGGGCGGAGGGAACGCGGACCCCACCCTGGGTGGGGGTGTGGGTCCGGCGCGGCGGCGGCTCAGGCGCGAAAGGGGCGCCCAGTACCATCGCCGCGGGATGGATCAGAGCCACATCCGCAACTTCTCGATCATCGCGCACATCGACCACGGCAAGTCGACGCTCGCGGACCGCATCCTCGAGCTCACCGAGGCGGTCTCGGCCCGCGAGATGCGCGAGCAGGTGCTCGACTCGATGGAGCTCGAGCGCGAGCGCGGAATCACCATCAAGGCCCAGGCGGTTCGTGTCAGCTGGAAGGGGCACGAGCTCAATCTCATCGACACGCCCGGGCACGTCGACTTCACGTACGAGGTGTCGCGCTCGCTGCAGGCGTGCGAGGGAGCGCTCCTCGTGGTCGACGCCGCGCAGGGCATCGAGGCGCAGACGCTCGCGAACGCGTACCTCGCGATCGAGAACGGGCTCGAGATCGTGCCGGTCGCGAACAAGATCGATCTTCCGGCAGCCGATCCCGTCGGCACGGCGGTCGAGGTCGCGGACCTCCTTGGCGACGATCCCACCCGAGTGCTGCGCATCTCCGCCAAGACCGGTGACGGCATCGCCGACGTGCTTGACGCGATCGTGGAACGGGTGCCCGCACCGGCCGGAAATCTCGAGTCGCCCGCCCGCGCGCTCGTCTTCGACTCCTCGTACGACCAGTACCGCGGCGTCGTCGCCTTCGTCCGCGTCGTCGACGGCTCCTTTTCGAACCGCGAAGCGCTGCGCACGATGGCCACAGATACCCGATTCGATGCGGAGGAGCTCGGATTCTTCTCCCCGTCCATGACTCCGGTCGAGCGGCTCGCGGCCGGCGAGGTCGGCTACGTCGTGACCGGGCTGAAGGATGTATCGCGGCTGCGGGTCGGAGACACGCTGACCTCGGTCCGGCAGCCGGCCGAAGAGGCCCTGCCCGGCTACAAGGACGTCAAGCCCATGGTCTTCGCCGGGCTCTTCCCGACCGACTCGGACGACTATCCGGAGCTTCGCGACGCCCTCGAGCGGCTCAAGCTGAACGACGCCGCGCTCATGTACGAGCCCGAGACGTCGCAGGCGCTCGGCTTCGGCTTCCGCTGCGGCTTCCTCGGCCTGCTGCACATGGAGATCGTCCGCGAGCGGCTCGAGCGCGAGTTCGACCTCGATCTGCTCGTAACCGCGCCGAACGTCGCTTACCGCGTGCTGGAGAAGAACGGCGACTGGCTCGAAGTGCACAGCCCCTCTGATTTCCCGCGCGAGGTGGAGGAGGTCGAAGAGCCGTACATCACCGCCTCGATCATCGTCCCGAAGGAGCACGTCGGCGCCGTGATGGAGCTCAACAACGAGCGCCGCGGCACCTTCGGGCGGCTCGAGTACCTCTCACCGGAGCGCGTCCACCTCGTGCACGAGCTCCCGCTCGCCGAGATCGTGCTCGACTACTACGACCAGCTCAAGTCGCGCACCCGGGGCTACGCGTCGTTCGACTATGACCTTGCCGGCTTCAAGCCCGGTGACCTCGCGCGGGTGGACGTGCTCGTCGGCGGCGAGCCGGTCGACGCGCTCTCGCTCATCGTCCACCGCAACCTCGCCTACGACCGCGGCCGCGCCCTCGTCGAGAAGCTGCGCGAGGAGATCCCGCGCCAGATGTTCGACATCCCGATCCAGGCCGCGATCGGATCCCGGGTCATCTCCCGCGAGACGGTGAAGGCGAAGCGCAAGGACGTGCTCGCGAAGTGCTACGGCGGCGACATCTCGCGCAAGCGCAAGCTGCTCGAGAAGCAGAAAGCGGGCAAGAAGCGGATGAAGCAGGTCGGGGCCGTGGAGGTGCCGCAGGAGGCCTTCCTCGCCGTCCTGAACATCGGACAGGGGCAGAAGAGCTGATGGCGCTCGAGATGCGCACGGACTGTGAGCGGTGCGGCACCGCGCTGGCCGAGCACGGCGAGGCAGTCATTTGCTCGTACGAGTGCACGTTCTGCCGGTCGTGCGCGGACGCGCTGGAGTCCGTCTGCCCGAACTGCGGCGGCGAGCTCGTTCAGCGACCGAGGAGAGCGGTGTGAGCGTCCGCCACCTCTACGTCCACTTGCCGTTCTGCGCCCACCGCTGTGGGTACTGCGACTTCGTCACGGCCACCGGCCGCGACCACCTGCACGGGGCGTACGTGGACGCCCTCCTTCGAGAGCTCGCCGAGGAGCACGACGGCGGCCCGGTCGACACGATCTTCCTCGGGGGCGGGACGCCGACGTACACGGCACTGCCCGAGCTGCTGCGGCTCCTGCGGGCCCTCCCGCCCGCCGGCGAGCTGACGGTGGAAGCGAACCCCGAGACGGTGACGTCCGAGCTGGCGCGCGAGCTCCGCGGCGCCGGCGTCAACCGCGTCTCGCTCGGTGCGCAGACCTTCCAGCCACGGCTCCTCGAGGTGCTCGAGAGGCGCGCCACAGCTCCGGACGTCGAGCGTGCCTTCGGACACCTCCGCAAGGCCGGCTTCGACAACCTTTCGCTCGATCTCATCTACGGCATCCCGGGCCAGACGCCCGAGCACCTCGCAGCGGATCTCGAGCAGGCCGTCGCGCTCGGCCCCGAGCACATCAGCGCGTACGAGCTCGAGGCGAAGCCCGGCACGCGGTTCACGATCGCTCACGGAGACGAGCTCGAGCGGCAGGCAGAGCAGATGGAGGACTACTTCGAGCGGGTCGTCACAGCGCTCACCGGCGCCGGCTACCGGTGGTACGAGACCGCCAACTTCTGCCGCGACGGCAAGCGTGCCGAGCACAACCTCGCCTACTGGCTCGGTCGCGACTACCACGGCATCGGCGTCGGCGCGGTCTCGACGCTCGGCGGCGAGCGCCGCCGCAACACGCCGCGGCTCGCGCGGTACCTGCAGGGCGACTACGACCGCGAGATCGAGCTGCTGGACGACGAGACCCGCTTGCGCGAGCGTGTGATGCTCGGCCTCCGGCTCGACGAGCCGCTGCCGGTCGGCGGCCTGCGCACGGCACTCGACGCCGATGGTCTCGCGCGCGCCGAGCAGCTCGGACTTGCGATCGACCGCGGCGAGACGCTCGCGCTCACCCGGCGGGGTCGCTTCCTCGGCGGCGGGGTCACGGCCGAGATCCTCGCCTGAGCAGCGGCTAAAATCTCCTGCAAATGCAGGAAACGGTGCAGCTCAGCGAACGGCAGCAGGCGGTCCTGCGCCGCGTGGTCGAGGAGTTCGTCGGCACCGGCCAGCCGGTCGGCTCGAAGACGCTCGTCGAGCGCTCCGACCTCCACGTCTCGCCGTCGACGGTGCGGGCCGAGCTCGCGGAGCTCGAGAACCTCGGGCTGCTGACGCATCCGCACACGTCTGCCGGGCGCGTGCCGACGGAGCGCGGCTACCGCTACTACGCCGACGAGCTGCTCGGGCGGCTCGAGCCGCAGCCCACCGCCTTCCCGCTCGACCTCTCGACCACGAGCAACGAGGTCGAGTCGGCGTTGCAGGCGACGACCGAGATGCTCTCCCAGGTCACGCGGCTGCTCGCGCTCGTATCGGCGCCCCCGCTCGAGGCGACGCACGTGCGGCACGTGGAGGTGCTGCTCCTGCAGCCGCAGCTCGTGATGGTCGTCGTGATCACGTCCGCGGGCGGCGTCTCGAAGCGGCTCTTTCACTTCGAGGAGCCCGTCGACGCGGGCCTCGCGCAGTGGGGGAGCGACTACCTGAACGAAGCCGTCGCCGGGCTGCAGCTCGGGACCGGCCTGCTGCGGCAGCGGTTCGAGGATCCCGGACTGGGCCAGGCGGAGCGCGCGTTCCTCGAATCGCTCCGGCCGGCGTTCACCGAGCTCGTCTCCGCCGAGCAGCGGCTGTACGTCGGCGGCGCCGCCGATCTGCTGGGCGAGGTCAGGGCCGAGGAGCTCGACGCCTACCGGAGCCTCTTCGAGCTCGTCGAGCGCCGCGCCGACCTGCTCGACGTGCTCGGGCAGCCGAGCGCGTCGCAGCGTCCCTTCGTCCGTCTCGGCCACGAGCTCGTGCATCCGGCCCTCGCCGAGATCGCGCTCGTCGGCGCGTGCTATGGGCTCGTGCACCGCGCCCTCGGCGCCGTCAGCCTCGTCGGCCCGGTTCGAATGGACTACGAGAAGGCGCTCGGCGCCGTGCGCTCCGCCGCCTCCGAGCTCTCGCGCTTCGTCGAGTCGATCTACGACGAAGCCTGAGTTTCGCCAGCAACCCCCGTCGCTACATTCCGGGCCATGGCGACCACCGACCGCGACTACTACGAGCTGCTCGGAGTCGGGCGCGACGCGAGCGAGGCGGAGATCAAGCGCTCCTTCCGCCAGCTCGCGCGCGAGCTTCATCCAGACGTGTCCGACGCGCCGGACGCCGACGAGCGGTTCCGCGAGGTCGTCGAGGCGTACGAGGTGCTCTCGAAGACGGAGACGCGCGACCTCTACGACCGCTACGGCCACGCTGGGCTGCGGAGCGGAGGCTTCCAATCCGCGCACGTCGACTTGGGGAACCTCGCCGACCTCTTCTCGGCGTTCTTCGGCGACGACCTGCTCTTCGGCGGCCGCGGCCGGGCCGGCCGGGCCCGGGGAGCCGACCTGGCCGCGACCGTCGAGATCGACCTCGCCGAAGCGGCGCACGGCGTCACGCGCGAGGTGCCGTTCGAAGCTGCGGTGACGTGCACGCGCTGCGGGGGTGACGGTGCGGAACCGGGCTCCGAGATCACGGCCTGTCCGACCTGCAACGGGTCGGGGCGGCTGCAGCAGGTGACGCGGAGCGTCTTCGGCGAGTTCGTCCGCACCCAGGGCTGCTCGACCTGCGGGGGCTCGGGCCGCAGGATCGAGCGGCCGTGCGACGAGTGCCGCGGCGTGGGCCGGGTCGTCGAGGACCGGACGCTCGCCGTCGAGATCCCGCCGGGAATCCACCATGGCCAGCGGATCCGCCTGACGGGCGAGGGCCACGCCGGCCTGGTCGGCGGCAGGGCGGGGGACGTGTACGTCGAGGTTCGGATCCGCCCCGACGAGCGCTTCGTGCGCGAAGGCGACGACATCTACGCGACCGTGGACCTCACCTTCACCCAGGCGGCCCTCGGCGCCACCCTCACGATCCCGACGCTGAACGGAGAGGAAGAGCTCGAGCTGCCGGCCGGGACGCAGCCCGGCGAGATCGTCGTCCTGCGTGGCCGCGGCATGCCGGTCCTGCAGGGCCACGGCCGCGGCGACCAGCGGATCCTCGTCAACGTCCTCGTGCCGCGCCGCCTGAACGACGAGCAGCGCCGGCTCCTGCACGAGTTCGACGGGCACGTCGACGACCACACGTACGGCAAGCCCGAAGGGCTCTTCGACAAGCTCAAGAGCGCGTTCCGCTAGTGCTCCGTCCGGTGATGGTCACGCGCTCCCGGCGTGCGAAAAGCGAGCGAGGCGAGGACGCAGGGAGCGTCGATAGCCGTCACTATCGGCGCGACCGAGGACGACGCAGCCGGCTGAGCCGGCCGACGAGCGAAGGCGCTGCAAGCGCCGCAGCGAGGAGTCAGGAAGCTTTGCAGCCGCCGGGAGTGCCCTGACCATCGCCGGACGGAGTACTCGAGCCCTGAAGCGGTACGTCGTCGTGGGCGGCGAGCCCGAGCTCGCGCTTCTGCTCCACATCTTCCCGGAGGGCCTCGAGGAGCTCGACGGTGCCTACGCCGTCTACGCCGACGAGCCGCCGCTCGGCTTCGACGTCGTCGAGGTGGACGACGTCGTCGAGGGCTGGGAGGACGGCTGGCGCGCGTTCCACCGCGGCGTCCGGGTCGGCCGCCTCTGGGTGGGGCCGCCCTGGGAGGAGCCGGCGGCGGACGTTACACCCGTCGTGATCGACCCTGGCCGTGCGTTCGGCACCGGCGCGCACGCGACCACGCGGCTCTGTCTCGAGCTCCTGCAGGAGGTGGAGTCGACGAGCCTGCTCGACGTCGGCTGCGGCTCGGGTGTCCTCTCGGTCGCGGCGGCGAAGCTCGGCTTCGCGCCGGTGTACGCGGTGGACATCGATGACGTGTCGCTCGAGACGACTACGGCCAACGCAGCGGCGAACGGCGTCTCCGTCGACGTTGGCGCAGAGCTCCGGCCGGCCGCGCTCGCAGTGATGAACATCGCGCTCGACGTCGTCGAGCGGATGCTCCCGGAGCTTCCGGTCGAGCGCGCGATCACCTCGGGCTACCTCGAGCGGGACGAGCCGCAGATCGACCGCTGGCACCGTCTGGAACGGCGAGTGCGCGACGGCTGGGCTGCGGACCTGCTCGAATTGCGCTCGTGACCGCGTTCTCCGTCCGCTTCCTCGGTTGCAAGGTCTCGCACGTCGACGCGCACGCGGTGCGCGAGCGGCTGCTCGCGGACGGTCACGAAGAGCGGGAAGGCGCCGCCGACGTGGCCGTCGTGAACACGTGCTGCGTGACCCACGAAGCCGTCGCCAAGTCGCGCAAGGAGGCGGCCCGTGCAGCGCGCACGCATCGCCGCGTCTACGTCACGGGCTGCGGCTCGAACCTCGCCGGGGACGCGTTCGCCAGCCTGCCGGACAACGTCGTCGTGGTCGCGCGACGGAGCGAGGAGACCCCCGAGTTCGTAGCCGGCGACGTGGGCGCGATCGGCTGCGTGCAGGCCGCCGCTCGCCTCGACCGCGTTCGCGCCTTCGTCAAGGTGCAGGACGGCTGCTCGTTCGGGTGCAGCTTCTGCGTCATCCCGCTGGTGCGCGGCGCCTCGCGCAGCCGCCCGGCCGACGCCGTGCTCGGCGAGATCCGCCGCCGCGTCGCGCAGGGCCACCGGGAGGTCGTGCTCACCGGGATCAACCTCGGCTGCTACCGCGACCGCAGCGCGGGCTATCGCCTGCCGCGCCTCCTCCGCGAGGCCGGTGCGACGCCGGGGCTCGAGCGGCTCCGCCTCTCCTCGATCGAGATCAATCACGTGGACGACGAGCTCGTCCGCGCGCTGCGTGAGACGCCGACCGCGAGCCGGCATCTCCACGTGCCGCTCCAGTCCGGCGACGACGAGGTTCTCCGCGCGATGGGCCGCCGCTACAGCGCCCGCACGTATCTGCGACGGCTCGAGCCGTTGCGCGAGAATTTCAATCTGACGAGCGACGTCATCGTGGGCTTCCCCGCCGAGGACGAGGCCGCGTTCGAGAACACGCTCCGCCTCGCCGCCGACGCCGGCCTGACGAAAGTGCACGTCTTCCCGTATTCGCCCCGGCCGGGCACCGGCACGGCCGCCGAGGACCCGATCCCGCCGCAGGTGAAGAAGGAGCGGAGCGCACGGCTGCGGGCGGCGTCCCACGACGCGTGTCTCGCGCACTGGCACTCGAAGATCGGCCGCGACGACCACGTCCTCGTCGACCGGCCCGGCCGCGGCTACGGCGACGACTACTCGCCGTGGCTCGTGCCGGAGTCGGCACCGGTCGGAGAGCTGCTCGGCGTGCGCGGCGGGGCGGTGTCGGAGGAGGGGATTCTCGCCGCGTGAACGAGGACTGCCTCTTCTGCAAGCTCTACCGCGAGGGCGACCACGTGGCCGCGACCGACGGCTTCGTCGCCGTCCGCGACATCCAGCCGCAGGCGCCCGTGCACCTGCTCGTGCTGCCCGAGCGGCACATCGACTCGTTCCGGGAGATCGGCGAGTTTCCGCCGGAGGAGGCGAAGCGGATGCTCGAGTTCGTCGCCGACGTCGCTGCACGCGAGGGGCTGACGGATTACCGTGTCGCGGTCAATGTAGGCCCGACTGCGGGCCAGACCGTATTCCATCTCCACTGGCACATCAAAGGCGGCTGGGCGTGAGCTTGATCGAGGAGATCGACGACGAGCTGAAGGATGCGATGCGCGCGCGCGACGCGGAGCGCCGCGACACGCTGCGTCTGATACTCAACGCGCTCAAGAGCTCGGAGAAGGAGCTGCAACGCCCGCTGAGCGAGGACGAGGAGCTGCAGGTGCTGCAGCGCGAGCGGAAGCGGCGGCTCGAGGCGGCCGAGGCGTTCCGCAGCGGCGGGCGCGAGGAGCAGGCCGAGGCCGAGGAGCGCGAGCTCCAGGTCCTCGAGGAGTTCATGCCGGAGCCGCTCTCCGAGGACGAGATCGAGGAGATCGTCGACGACGTCATCGCGGAGGTGGGCGCCACGAGCATGGCCGACCTCGGGCGCGTGATGGCAGACGTGATGCCTCAGATCGCGGGCCGCGCCGACGGCTCGCAGGTCAGCCAGATCGTTCGCGAGAAGCTCGCCTAGGACCAGTCGGTTCCGACGCTTTAGCTTCGCGCCGCCGGGGCACGACGGACGGCATGACGAGGAACGTGAGAGGCGGAATCGCGGGCGCCGTGGCGGCGACGCTCTGGACGGCGGCCGATCCGGTGCTCGAACGAGCGTTCCGGACGCCGTACGCCGACGCGAAGCTCCTCGGCCCCTTCATCACAGAAGGCCCGCTGGAGCCGGTCGCCAATGCGGCGACGCACGCCGCCGGCGGCTTCGCATTCGGCTACCTCTTCTCGGGACTCGGCGGCCGAGGCGTCAAAAACGGGGTCGCCGCCGCGGTGGCCGAGAACACGCTGCTGTGGCCGCTGCTCGCGGTCTTCGACCGCATCCACCCGAAGCGGCGGCGCGGCGAGTGGCCGAAGCTCGTGACGAATCCGCGCGTCTTCGCCCAGGCGACGACGGGCCACGCCCTGTTCGGGGTTCTCCTCGGTCTGCTGAGCAAGCGCGCGTGACGACGGCGCTCGTTGCCGGGGCCGACGGGGCACGTCGGCTCGCGCCTCGTTCGGGCTCTCGCGGAGCGCGGTGTCTATGTGCGTGCTGTCCCGCTGAGCGCGGCGAAGGTGACCGCCGACGACGTTGCCGCGTCGGTGAGGTCGCCCGGCAACGCGGCCGTCCCGGTGTCCTCGCCCGGCTGCCGGTCCCCCCGTTGCCGATTCCTGCGTCGGCGCTGCCGGAGCCGCTTGCCGAGCTCGTGCCGGAACGCGCCCGCCTCGCGGCGAACCTGCTCGAGAGCCTCAGGCACGGCACCGCAGTCGAAGACGACGCGGCGCTCCGGGACTTCGACGTCCGGCCCGTCGGGCTCGGCGAAGCTGTTGCTGCGGCCCTCGCCTGAGGGCTACGGCACGCGGCGGGCGCCGTCGTAGGAGCCGAAGCCGGACATGCTGTCGATGCGCACGACCGATCCGGTGTGCGGTGCGCTGACGAACCGGCCGCCGCCGATGTAGATCCCGACGTGGCCGAGGCCGTTGAAGAAGACGAGGTCTCCGGGCGCCGGCGACGAGATCGGCTGAGTCGCGTTCCACTGGGCCACGGTGTAGTGCGGGAGCGAGATTCCGAGCTGCGCGTAGACGTACATCACGAGGCCGGAGCAGTCGAAGCCGCTCGGGCTCGCTCCGCCGTAGACGTACGGGATGCCGAGATAGTGGAGCGCGATCGAGGCGGCTGCGGAATGGCCCGCGCCGGTCCCCCCGGTGGGCACGCTGACCGGAGGCGGCGCAACGATGGTCGGGGCGGACGACGACTGCTGCGACTGCTGTGCCTGAGCGGCAGCCTCCCGTGCAGCCTTCTGGCGCGCTGCGATCTCCGCTCTGAGGCGGGCAGCCGCGGCCGCTCTGGCCGCCCTCTCGCGTGCCGCCTCCTGCGCCTGGAGCTGCGAGATCGTCGTGTGGATCGAGGCGAGCAGCCGCTTCTGGCGGCCGAGCGCGGACGCGACCTCTCGCTTCCGCGCCTCCTTCTGCCTGAGGGCTTGCGCGCGCTGGGCCTGGAGCCGCTTGAGCTGCCGCTCGCGTGCCTGCACCGAGTGCTCGAAGGAGAGCGCCTGCCGTCCCAGCGCCGCGTCCTGATTCGACAGGACCTGCGCCGACTCGGCCCGCTGGATCATCTCCGAGAGGCTGTGCGCGCCGGCGATGACGTCGATCGTGGTCGGCGCCCCGTTCACGTAGAGCGAATAGAGACGGGCCATGAGCCGCTGCTGCGCAGCACGGAGATTCGCCTTGGCCACGTGCAGCCGGTACTCGTTCCGCTGCAGGCTCGCCTTGACGAGCGCGAGCCGGTTCTGCGCGTTCTGGGCCGCGTCCTCGGCGAGCTGGAGGTCCCGCCCGATCGCGTCGACCTGGGCGATCACGGCGCGCTCGTGGGCCTGCGCCGCGCGGATTGCCGGGGTCGAACGCGCCCCCGCCACGGTCGCAGCAACAGCCGCCGCGAGTGCGGCGAGACCGAGCGTGCAGAGGAGTACGAGACCGTGACGTCGCATAGGAACGGCGGTGCAAAGGGGACCCGAAGTCCGAGACCCTAGCGTATGAAGACGATGGAGTCACATTCGTTACCGGCACAACGAACCCTCCGGAGACGCTCAACGCCTGCAGTGAAGCGCCGTAGCGGCCCCTACACTGCCCTCTGTGCAAACGGTTCTGGACGTCCCGAACGAGGTCGCGGCGGAGCTCGCAGGCATCGGTGACGGAGTGCTGAACGCGCTTCGCGACCGGCTCGGCTGCACCGTCAACCTGCGCGGGAACCGGCTCACGCTCGCCGGCGACGACCTCAAGGTCGCCGAGGCGCAGGCGGTCGTCGAGGAGCTCGTCGAGCTCGTCGAGGGAGGCCAGGAGGTCAGCGCAGGCACCGTCGACGCCATCGTCGGGGCGATCGACCAGGCCGAGGACGTGCGCGAGATCTTCTCCGACGTCGTCTGGTCGCACCGAGGCAAGAAGATCACGCCGAAGACGGTGACGCAGAAGCGCTACGTCGACGCGATCCGCGACTGCACCGTAACCTTCGGCATCGGCCCGGCCGGGACGGGCAAGACGTACCTCGCGATCGCGCTCGCGGTGGCGGCGCTGTCGGAGCGGCAGGTCGGCCGGATCATCCTCACCCGCCCCGCGGTCGAGGCGGGCGAGCGGCTCGGGTTCCTTCCGGGCGACGTGCTCGCAAAGGTCGACCCGTACATGCGTCCGCTCTTCGACGCGCTCTACGACACCATGGATCCCGAGAAGCTCAACGCCTACATGGAGCGCGGCACGATCGAGGTGGCGCCGCTCGCATTCATGCGGGGAAGAACGCTGAACGACAGCTTCGTGATCCTCGACGAGGCGCAGAACACCTCGCCCGAGCAGATGCAGATGTTTCTGACGCGGCTCGGCTTCGGCTCGAAGATGGTCGTGACCGGGGACGTGACGCAGGTCGACCTGCCGCGGGAGCAGGCGTCCGGGCTGATCCAGGTGCGCGACATCCTCGCGACGGTCGACGGCATCGCCTTCGTCGAGTTCAGCCACCAGGACGTTGTGCGGCACAAGCTCGTGCAACGGATCGTCGAGGCCTACAAGGCTCACGCCGAGCAGACCGGGACCCAGCGGAGCCGGTGATCGAGATCGAAGTCGTCAACCGTTCCGGCAGAGAGGTGGACGAGACCGCTGCAGTCGAGGTCGCACGCGCCGTCCTGGCGGGCGAAGGAGTCGGAGCCGGAGAGCTCGGGCTCGCGTTCGTCGGGCCCGACGAGAGCCGTGCGCTGAAGCGCGAGCACCTCGGCGTCGACGAGGCGACCGACGCCCTCGCCTTCCCGATCGACGGAGTCGGCGCAGTTCCCGACGGCATTCCGCGCCAGCTCGGCGACGTCGTCGTGTGTCCGGACGTGGTTGGGGAGGAGTGGCGCGGATCGCTCGTGCACGCGCTCCTGCACCTCGTCGGCTACGACCACGGACCCGAGATGGAGGCGCGCGAGGCGGTGTACACGAGATGAGCGTCACGCCGCTCCCGCGCGACCCCGAGGACGAGCAGCGCGAGCGCGCGCCGCGCCGCTCCTCGCCGCCGGCCCCCGGCCAGGCGCCATCGGTGATCGACAGCTTCAACTACGCCTTCGAAGGGATCATCCACGTCCTCCGCACGCAGCGGAACCTCCGCATCCACTTCCTCGCGGCGGTGCTCGTCTTCGGGGCGGCGATCGCGGTCGGCGTGACGCGGCTCCAGCTCATCGTGCTCGTCCTCGCCGTCGCCTTCGTCCTCGTGGCGGAGATGCTGAACACCGCGATCGAGGGCGTGATCGACGTCTCGACCACGTCCTTCGACCCGAACGCGAAGCTCGCGAAGGACATCGCCGCCGGCGCCGTGCTGATCGCGTCCATCACGGCGGTCGCGATCGGCTTCCTCGTCTTCCAGAGCGCGGTCGGCCAGCGCGCGACGAACGCGCTCGACCGGGTGCGTGACGCGCCGGCGGAGATCACGCTCGTGGCGCTCGTCCTCGTCGTCCTGATCGTCATCGCGACGAAGGCGTGGACAGGACGTGGGACGCCGTTGCGCGGCGGGCTGCCCTCGGGGCACGCCGCGCTCGCATTCGCCGGCTGGGTCGCCGTCACGTATCTCGTCGGCGATCACCATCGGTTCGTGGTGTCGGGGCTGACGCTGATCATGGCCGTGCTCGTCGCCCAGACGCGGGTCGAGTCGGGCATCCACTCCTCGCTCGAAGTCGCGTACGGCGGCGCCCTCGGCGCGATCGTGACCCTCGTCGTGTTCCAGCTGATCGGGTGAGCCACACGCGCCTGGCGATCTGGGACTTCGACGGCACGCTCGCCCACCGCCGCGAGACCGGCTGGAGCATCCTGCTCGCCGAGGCGCTCGACGCCGAGGAGCCGGGACACGGCCACGACGCGGACACGTTCCGGCCGCACCTCCGCACCGGCTTTCCCTGGCACACGCCGGAGGTCGCGCATCCGGAGCTCTGCGAGCCCGAGGCCTGGTGGGCGTCGGTGCGGCCCGTGCTCGGCCGGGCCTACGAGGCGGCCGGCTACGAGCCGGCGCGGGCGCTCGAGCTGGCGGACGCGGCTCGGCGGCTCTACGTCGACCCGAAGGTGGGCTGGGAGCTGTTCCCCGACACGCTTCCCGCGCTCGAGCGGCTCTCGCAGGCGGGCTGGACGCACGCGATCCTCTCGAACCACGTCCCGGAGCTGCGGCAGCTCGTCGCGGCTCTCGGTCTCGACGAGGTCGTCGCCTTCCTTTCCTGCTCGGCCGAGACCGGCTACGAGAAGCCGCACGCGCAGGCGTTCGCCTCGGTGTTGGACGCCGTGAACCCGGCGGAGGCGTGGATGATCGGTGACAACGTGGTCGCAGACGTGCTCGGGGCGGAGGGGCTCGGCATCCCCGCGGTGCTCGTGCGGCGCCCCGATCCGCGCGCCGCGCGCTACGCCGACTCGCTCGACGGCGTCGAGGCCTTCCTGAACGAGGCGGTAGCCGCATGAGCGACCCGGTCGCCGAGCAGAAGCGCTACTACGCCGAGCGCGCGCCCGAGTACGACGACTGGTGGTACCGGCGCGGCCGCTACGAGCTCGAGCCGGAGGCTCTTGCGCGCTGGCAGGCCGATGTCGCCGAGGCCGAGGCGGCGCTCGAGGCCTTCGCGCCGGGCGGCGCCGTCCTCGAGCTCGCGGCTGGCACGGGGATCTGGACGCGCAGGCTCGTCCGGCTCGTCGAGCGCGTCGTCGCCGTGGACGCGAACGCCGAGACGCTCGCCCTCAACACCTCCGCTGCAGAGCTCGTGCGCGCCGACGTCTTCGAGTGGGAGCCGGGCGAGCGCTTCGATCTCGTCTTCTTCTCCTTCTGGCTCTCGCACGTCCCCGATGAGCAATTCGACGAGTTCTGGTCGCTCGTGCGCGCGGCGCTCGTGGCCGGCGGGCGGGTCTTCCTCGTCGACAGCGGCGCCGGCGACAGGGCGCACACGGGCACGGACCAGGCCGATGGCGAGGAGACGCGGTCGCTCGCGAACGGGCGGACGTTCCGGATCGTCAAGCGGCGCTGGGCTCCGGACGAGCTTGCGGAGCGTGTGCGGCCGCTCGGCTTCGAGCTCGACCTTCACGAGACGGCAAACGGCCATTTTCTCTACGGCGGGGGATGGCTTTCTTGACCGCGGAGGAGCTGCTCGCGGAGGCCGAGGCCGCGGCGGCGAACGCGTACGCGCCGTACTCGGACTACCAGGTCGGGGCGGCCGTTCAGACCCGCGACGGCCGCGTCATCGCCGGGGCGAACGTCGAGAACGCGGCCTATCCGCTCGGTGTCTGCGCCGAGCGGGCGGCGATCGCCAAGGCGGCGAGCGAGGGGCTGCGGCCGGGCGACCTGGAGGCGATCGCGATCACGGCGTCCCCGTGCGGCGGCTGCCGCCAGTGGCTGCATGAATGGCGATTCGAGCGCGTCCATTTCCGGCGGGCGAACGGGACGGTCGCGACGTACGCCGCTGATGAGCTGCTGCCGGAGAGCTGGGATCTGCCGGAGGGATGAGGAGCGGAATCGTCTCGGTCGCGGGCAGGCCGAACGTCGGCAAGTCGACGCTCGTGAACGCGCTCTGCGGCGGCAAGGTCGCGATCGTCTCCGACAAGCCGCAGACCACCCGGCGGCGCATCTTCGGGATCGCGAACGGCGACGACTACCAGCTCGTCCTCGCCGACCTCCCGGGCTTCCAGCGGCCGCTCGATGCGCTCACCGAGCGCATGCAGCAGACCGTCGACGCCGCGTTCGAGGAGGTGGAGGCCGTCCTCTTCGTCCTTTCGGCACGCGAGCGGATCGGCGCCGGCGACCGCTTCATCGCCTCACGGGTGTTCGGGCTCGGCGTTCCCGTCGTGATCGCGCTGAACAAGGTCGACCGGCTGAAGGCGGGCCACATCGCGACCCAGATGAACACGGCGGCGAGGCTCGGGCCGTTCCACGCCCTGCATCCGGTGAGCGCCAAGACCGGCGACGGCATTTCCGCGCTCCGCGACGAGCTCGTGGCGCTGCTCCCCGAGGGGCCGCTCTACTTCCCGCAGGAGCAGCGAACCGACCTTTCGCTCGAGCTGCAGCTTGCCGAGCTCGTGCGCGAGAAAGCGCTCTGGCTGACCCGTGACGAGGTGCCCCATGCGATCTCCGTCGAGGTGGAGGAGATCGAGGAGAAGGTCGTGCGCGCCACGATCCTGGTCGAGACCGAGTCGCAGAAGCAGATCGTCGTCGGCAAGGGCGGCGCCATCGTGAAGGAGATCGGCACACGCGCCCGGCCGGAGATCGAGGCGCTGCTCGGCCATCCCGTCTTCCTCGAGCTCAAGGTCAAGGTGCGGCCCAGGTGGCGCCGCGACGCCGCGACGCTCGAGCGGCTGGGTCTCTAAGTTCGGACCGGGGCTAGCGCTGTCACGGCGGAGGCCTCGACGGGCCGGCCGAAGCCCTTCAGGTCGAGGGTGCCGAGCGGCGTCGCCTCGACGATCTCCTCCACCTCGGCGAGCACGCGCGGGCCGATGACGATCTGCCCCGGCTCCGCCGCGTCGCAGAGCCGCGAGGCGAGGTTGAGGACGCTGCCGACGGCGCCGTAGTCGTAGCGGCCCTCGAAGCCGATGCGGCCGATCGTCGCGTAACCGAGGGCGACGCCGATCGAGAAGTCGAGCTCGTGGCCGCGCTTCCGCCAGCCGGCGGTGAGCGCCGACATCGCTTCCCGCATGTCGACCGCCATCCGTACGGCGCGCGCCGCCGGCTCGTCGCAGGGGATCGGGTCGTTGAACCAGACCATCAGCCCGTCGCCCGCGAACCACCCGACAGTCGCCTCGTACTTGAGGATGAGCTCGCCCATGGCGGCGTGGTACGAGCTGACGACGGTCATCACCTCTTCGGGCTCGGTGCCGGAGCTGAAGTCGGTCCAGCCGCGCAGGTCGGCGAAGAGAACGGCGAGCTCGCGGCGGTGGCTCTCGAGCACGCTGTCTCCCCGTTCCATGACGACTTCGGCGAGCGTCGGCGAGAGGAAGCGCCGCAGCCGCGCCATGCGCGCGAGCTCCTCCACCTGCTCGGCGACGCGAGCCTCGAGTGTCCGGTTGAGCTCGCCGAGCTCGGCCGCCTGCGCCCGGATCGTGTCGTGGTAGTGCTTGATGCGGACGAGCGAACGGACGCGCAGCAGCAGCTCCTGCTGGTCGAGCGGCTTCGTGACGAAGTCGTCGGCGCCGGCCCGGATCCCGTCGATCCGCGCCTCGGAGCCGTGCGAGGTGACCATCACGACCGGGAGGAGGGCCGTCGCCTCGTTCTCACGGATCCGCCGGCAGACCTCGTAGCCGTTCATCCCCGCCATCTGCACGTCGAGCAGGACGAGGTCGGGCAGCTCCGCCACGACCAGCTCCAGCGCCTCGGGGCCCGACGAAGCGGACAGCACGGCGAATCCCGCCGGCTCGAGGATCGCCTCGAGCAGCCGCACGTTCGCCGGCAGGTCGTCGACGACGAGGACCCTCGGCGTGAGCTCGGCCTCGGCGCTCATCTCACTCACGCAGGAACCCCCGCACCTGGTCGGGGAACTCGCGCACGCTGATCGGCTTCGCGAGGTAGCCGTCGAAGCCCTCCTTGAGGAAACGCTCCTCGTCCCCGCGCATCGTCGAGGACGTGAGCGCGACGACCGGGATCTCCGCCGTGCGCGAGTCCTGGCGCAGCAGCTTCAGCGCCTCGGTACCGCTGATGTCCGGCATCCGGATATCCATGAGCACGAGGGCGGGGAGATGCTCCTGTGCGAGCGCAACGCTTTCGAGGCCGCCGGTCGCCTCGAGCGTCTCGAAGCCGGCGAACTCGAGGACGTCGCGCGCGAGCTTCCGGTTCTTCTCGTTGTCGTCGACGATCAGGATCAGTTGGCTCACGACACCTCCTGGCGCGCGGGAAGGGTGAAACGGAACGTGCTGCCGCGGCCGGGCTCGCTCTCGGCCCAAAGCCGGCCACCGTGCAGCTCGACGAGCTTGCGAGAGAGGGGGAGCCCGAGCCCGGTGCCGTCGGCTTGCTTGCCATCGCTCGTTTGCTCGAACTCCTCGAAGATCGTCTCCAGGTCTTCGGCGGCGATCCCGGGGCCGGTGTCCGCGACGGCGATCTCGACTCGGCCGTCGTCGACGCGGGCCGAGATGTCGATCCGTCCCTCGGCGGGCGTGAACTTGACGGCGTTCGAGACGAGGTTGAAGACGACCTGGCGGACGCGCCGCTCGTCGGCGGTGATGCCGATCTCGGTCGGCTCGGTCGTCAGCGTGAGCGCGATTCCACTGCGGCTGGCGCGCTCGCTGTGCATCGAGACGGCGTTGCGCAGAAGCTCCGGCAGGGCGACGTGCGAGAGCTCGAGCTCCATCTTTCCGGCCTCGATCTTGGCGAGGTCGAGGACGTCGTTGATCAGCGAGAGCAGGTGCCGGCCCGCCTCGAGGACGTCGCCGACGTAGGCGAGCTGGCGCTCGTTCAGCTCGCCGAACATCTGCTCGTGCAGCACCTCGCTGAAGCCGATGATGGCGTTCAGCGG
Source organism: Actinomycetota bacterium (assembly GCA_046731605.1). GTDB lineage: Bacteria > Actinomycetota > Thermoleophilia > Gaiellales > Gaiellaceae > Palsa-739. Next base: position 23,723 of record JBKPLL010000058.1, read on the forward strand.
CGTCCGCAGCTCGTGCGACATGTTGGCGAGGAAGTCGGACTTGTGCTTGCTCGCGATCTCTAACTGGCGGCTCTTGTCCGCCAATTCGCGCGTGCGCTCCTGCAGTTCGCTCACGTCGCTGTAGATCGCGAAGTATCCGACCTGCTCGCCGGAGACGAAGATCGGCGCAGAGACGAGGGCAACATCGACGAGCGAGCCGTCCTTTCGCGTCCGCTGCGTGACCGCGGCGGCAGGCACCTCTCCGGCGGCAGTGAGCGCCGAGAATCCGCGCGCCTCGGGCATGAGGTCCTCCCGCGCGGCCACCAGCTCGTCGAGATCCCTGCCGATCGCCTGGTCGTGCGTATAGCCGAAGAGCTGCTCAGCCGCCGGGTTCCACGAGGTAACCGTCCCGTCGAGCCCCATGCCGACGATCGCGGTCGGACTGGCTTCCAACAGCGCCTCGTAGTAGCGGCGCTGGCGCTGGAGCTCCTCGAAGTAACCGGGTCCGGTGCTCATGCCGGGAGCGTCAATGTGAACGTGCTGCCCTTGCCCACCTCGGACTCCACCCAGAGGCGGCCGCCGTGCAGCTCGACGAGCCTGCGGGAAAGCGGGAGGCCGAGCCCGGTGCCTTCGGCTTGCTTGCCGTCGCCGGCCTGCTCGAACTCCTCGAAGATCGTCCCCAGGTCCTCGGCCGCGATCCCGGGGCCGGTGTCGGCAACCGCGATCGCGACCTGTCCGTCGTCGAGCCGGGCGAAGACGTCGATCCTGCCGTCGGCGGGCGTGAACTTGACGGCGTTCGAGAGGAGGTTGAAGACGATCTGGCGCAGGCGGCGCTCGTCGGCGATGATCGTGATCTCCTGCGGGTCGGTCAGCAGCCCGAGCTCGATGCCCCCACGGGCCGCACGCTCGGAGTGCATCGAGACCGCACTGCGCAGGAGCTCGGGCAGGGTGACCTTGGAGAGCTCGAGCTCCATCTTTCCGGCCTCGATCTTGGCCAGGTCGAGGACGTCGTTGATCAGCGAGAGCAGGTGGCGGCCCGCCTCGAGGACGTCGCCGACGTAGGCGAGCTGGCGCTCGTTGAGCTCGCCGAACATCTGCTCGTGCAGCACCTCGCTGAAGCCGATGATCGCGTTCAGCGGGGTGCGCAGCTCGTGCGACATCGTAGCGAGGAAGTCGGACTTGTGGCGACTCGCCGTCTCGAGCTCGCGGTAGACGCGCCGGAGCTCGTCGTTCGTGCTGTTCACCCGCGCGGCCAGCCGTCCGATCTCGTCTTGGTTAGCGACGTCGATACGCCCACTGAAGTCGCCGGCGCCCATCTCGGCGAGCCGCTTCTCGGTGCGGCGGAGTGGTTCCACGACCGACGCGGAGAGGAGCAGCCCGAGCGCCAACGCGAGCAGGAGGCTTCCCGCGCCGACGCCGATCAGGAGATTGCGGGAGCTGTCGAACGAGCTGTGGTCGGCGGCCACGAGCGCGTCCGTTCGAGCGCGGGTCTCGCCCGCGAGCCGGCCGAGGTCCGCCTTCAACGAGGTGGCGAACGCGTTCCCCTGCCGCAGATACCGGGCGACCGTCACGGCCGGGGTCGCTCCGACTGGCGGCGTCTGGTTCCCGGAGATCACGTAGAACGTGCCGAAGGCGTCCGTGATCTTCTGGGATGCCTCCGGGTCGACCGAGGCGAGCTTGAACGGCCCTGCGTCTCCGGCGCCCATGCAGCCGCCCAGACCGGCGTCGATGCAGAGCTGGTTCATGGTGTTCGCGATCGTCAGGTCGAGCCCGGAGCCGAACGACGTGGTCGAGCCGGGCGCGTTGATGCGGAAGTCGATCGCCCGCTGTAGCTGGGTGGCATCGGTCAGCACGAGCTGGAGGTAGACCGCACGCCGCTGCAGCGCGCGCAACTGCTCCCCGCGCGAGTTCGACGCGCCGAGAGCGACCAGGCCGAGCACGATCGCAAGGGCAAGAAGCGCGCCGACGACGCCGAAGCCGATGAGCAGCTTTGCGCGTAGCGGCAGCCTGATCCGCTCGACTGCGCGAACGAGCGGATGGTCGGAGTCGCGAGTCCGCGGCACTCGCTGTGCGTCCTCCGCCGCCTCGACCGGTTCGTGCGCAAAATCCGTCATGCGCGGATGATCCCGCGATCAGAGGCTTGTGTCTATGGGCGCGAGCTACGCGCGGGAGCAGACCGACCCGCCGTGGGCGGCGACCCAGGCCTTCAGCGCGCGGACCCTTGCCGCCGACTCCGTGATCCGGTTCTGGAGACGCAGCGACCCGGCCTTGTCGGCAAGCAGCGTCGAGTAGCCGAGCTCGCTCGCGCTCTCGGCGCCGAAGATGAGCAGGTCGGAGCCGGCGAGCATCGCCCGCGTCGCGGTGTGCGGGATCCTGACCGCGGCCGGCGCCGTGAGCGAGTCGGTGACCGTCACGCCCTCGAAGCCGAGCTGTTTCCGCAGCAAGCCGTTGATGATCGTGCTCGAGAACGCGGCCGGCCTCTTCGAGCCGTCGAGCTTGGGGTACACGGCCGTCGAGAGCATCACGAGCTTCGTCCCGGCGCGCACCGCGCTCTGAAACGGGAGCAGGCCCTGATGCAGCTTCCAGGCGGCGGCCCGGATCACGATTCGCCCGTGGTCGGTGTTCCCGCTCGCGAGGCCGAGACCGGGGAAGTGCTTGGCGGTTGCCGCGACCCCTTTTGTCTGCAGGCCGCCGACGAAGGCGCGGGCCATCCGGGCATTCCACGTGCGCGAGCGCGAGAAGGCGCGCGAGCCGAGGAAGTTGCCGGCCGAGCCGGGCGTGTCGACGACGGGAGCCAAGTCGATGTCGATGCCGACGGAGCGGAGCGCGGTCGCCGCACCGGAGGCCTGGTAGTGCGCCACGGATGGGCTCGACATGTACGCCGGTGCCTCGGTCGGAGGCGCCCACGCGAGCCGCCTCACCAGCCCGCCTTCCTGGTCGACCGCGATCAGCAGTGGCTCGCCGCGCGTGCACGCGGCTTGCTGCAGCTCGGCCGTGACCGTGGCCGTGGTGTGGCGTGTGAGCCAGCCGTTGCCGAGCAGCAGGACTCCGCCCATCTTCCCGTTGCGAATTCGCGTCAGGAAACGACGGCTCGGGGGAGCGGTGAGCGTCCCCATCACGGTCTCGGCCGTGTCGGAGAAGCCCGTGACGCTGGGCGTCTTCGCAGCCGGCTTCGCTGCAGCCGAAGCGACCGAAACGGCCGCCACGGCGACGAGACCCACAAGCGTCCTCAGCATCGCGGACCAGGGTAGCCCTCCTTTCAGCGGCTCTTTGGGTCGCCGGATTCCGGGGCTTCGGCGCCGGACTAGACTCATTGCATGGCTCAGGCGCCCGCATTGCCGGCAGGGTTCGAGCTGCCGCTCGAGGCTCGCCTCCCGCGGATCGGAGCCGTCGACGCCGTGGCCCTCGAGGAGCGCGCCGCGTCGCTGGCGAAGCGCTCGATCAAGCGCGACGCGAAGGTCTGGGCGCTGCGCCTGGCGATCCGCACGACCGACCTGACGACGCTCGAGGGCGCGGATACGCCGGGGAAGGCGGCGGCGGTGGCGTCGAAGGCGCGGCGGCCGGATCCGGCCGACCCGTCCGTCCCGCCCGTGGCCGCCGTGTGCGTCTATCCGAATCTCGTGCCCGCCGTCCTGGAACGGCTGGAGGGAAGCGACGTGAAGGTCGCGGCGGTCGCCACGGGGTTCCCGTCGGGCCAGTACCCGACCGCGGTGAAGGTCGCCGACGTGCGCGCGACGGTCGAGCTCGGCGCCGACGAGATCGACATGGTGATCGACCGTGGCGCCTTCCTCTCCGGTCGCTACGCGAAGGTCTACGACGAGATCGTCCAGGTGAAGGAGGCGTGCGGAGGCGCGCACCTGAAGGTGATCCTCGAGACCGGGGAGCTCGGCACGTACGACAACGTGCGGCGCGCGACGCTGCTCTCGATCGCCGCAGGGGCGGACTTCGTCAAGACATCGACGGGCAAGATCTCGCCGGCCGCGACGCTGCCGGTGGCGCTCTGCATGCTCGAGGCGATTCGCGACGTCTACGAGGAGACCGGCCGGCGCGTCGGCTTCAAGGCCGCGGGCGGGATTCGGCAGGCGAAGCAGGCGGTGCAGCACCTGGTGCTGGTTCACGAGACCCTCGGGCCGGACTGGCTCACCCCAGACCTGTACCGGCTCGGCGCCTCGTCGCTGCTCAACGACATCCTGATGCAGTTGCGGAAGGAGCGAACCGGCACCTACCAGAGCGGCGACTACTTCACGCTCGATTGAGGAGACACGCTTTCTTGACAGAGACGGCACACGCGCGCGATTCCTTCGGCCCTACGCTCGCCCCCTCCCATAAGGGTGGGGGGTGGGTTTGGGGTCCACGCCGGCAGCCGCCGGCGCCCGGCCGCTCGGAACCCGTTTGGAGCAGGCATGGCTGAGCTCGACAGGCCGCAGCGCGAGGTCGACGTCCCCGGCGACTGGACGTATGCGAGCGCGCCCGAGTCGCGCGACATCGTCCACATCGCCGATCGCTACGGCCACTTCGTCGGCGGGGAGTGGCTCGAGCCCACCGAGACGTACGACACGATCGCCCCTCGCGACGAGGAGCCGCTCGCCACCGTCGGCCAGGCCACCGCGGCCGACGTCGGCCGTGCCGTCGCCGCTGCGCGCACCGCCTACGCCGACGGCTGGTCGTCTCTGCCCGGCTCCGAGCGCGCGAAGTACCTCTTCCGCATCGCCCGGCTCCTCCAAGAGCGGGCGCGCGAGTTCGCAGTTCTCGAGTCGCTCAACGGCGGCAAGCCGATCAAGGAGTCGCGCGACGTCGACCTCCCGCTTGCCGCCGCCCACTTCTTCTATTACGCGGGGTGGGCCGACAAGCTCGAGTACGCCTTCCCGAACCGGCGGCCGCGTTCCGTCGGCGTCGCGGGCCAGATCATCCCGTGGAACTTCCCGCTCCTCATGCTCGCGTGGAAGGTCGCGCCCGCGCTCGCGTGCGGCAACACGGTCGTCCTCAAGCCGGCCGAGACGACGCCGCTGACGGCGCTTCTCTTCTGCGACGTCCTCCGCCAGGCGGAGCTTCCGCCGGGCGTCGTCAACATCGTCACGGGCGACGGCCGCACGGGCGCCGCGCTCGTCGAGAGCGAGGACATCGACAAGATCGCCTTCACCGGCTCGACCGAGGTGGGGAAGGAGATCCAGCGGCGCCTCGCCGGCACGGGCAAGAAGCTGACGCTCGAGCTCGGCGGCAAGGCTGCGAACATCGTCTTCGACGATGCCGCGCTCGACCAGGCCGTCGAGGGGATCGTCAACGGGATCTACTTCAACCAGGGACACGTCTGCTGCGCCGGCTCGCGCCTCTTCGTCCAGGAGTCGATCTACGAGCCGCTCGTCGCGAAGCTGGAGCGCCGCCTCACGACACTGCGCGTCGGCGACCCACTCGACAAGAACATCGACGTCGGCGCCATCAACTCCGCCGCCCAGCTCGAGAAGATCCGCGAGCTCGTCGCCTCCGGCGAGGAGGAAGGCGCCCGGATCTACCAGCCGCCCTGCGTCCTGCCGGAGAAGGGCTACTGGTTCGCGCCGACCGTCTTCACGAACGTCGCGCAGAGCTACCGGATCGCGCAGGAGGAGATCTTCGGCCCCGTCCTTTCCGTCCTCACCTTCCGCACCCCGGAGGAGGCGCTCGAGAAGGCGAACAACACGCCGTACGGGCTGAGCGCCGGCGTCTGGACCGAGAAGGGGTCACGCATCCTCTGGATGGCGCAGCGCCTGCGTGCCGGGGTCGTTTGGGCGAACACGTTCAACCGCTTCGACCCGACCTCGCCGTTCGGCGGCTACAAGGAGTCCGGCTTCGGGCGCGAGGGCGGCCTGCACGGGCTCGAGCCGTACCTGACCTTCGAGGATTCGGAGACGTTCGGTGGCTGAGCGGCTGCCGGTCAAGAAGACGTACAAGCTGTTCATCGGCGGCTCCTTCCCGCGCAGCGAATCGGGTCGGACCTACGACGCGGAAGGCCAGAACGTCGCCCGAGCCTCCCGCAAGGACGTGCGCGACGCCGTCCGGGCCGCGCGAGCCGCTCAGCCCGGCTGGGCCGCCGCAACCGCCTACAACCGCGGCCAGGTCCTGTACCGGCTCGCGGAAATGGTCGAGTCGCGCGTCGCCGAGTTCGCCGAGCTGTGCAGCGGCCGTGACGAGGTCGAGCGCTCGATCGACCGCGTCGTCTGGTACGCCGGCTGGGGCGACAAGCTGCCGCAGGTGCTCGGCGGCTCGAATCCGGTCGCCGGCCCCTACTTCAACTTCACGGTGCCGGAGCCGACCGGCGTCGTCGCCGTGCTCGCCCCTGACGAGCCGCCGCTGCTCGGCCTCGTCACGCGACTGCTGCCGCCGCTCGTCGGCGGCAATGCCGTGGTCGCGGTGGCGTCCGAGACGCGGCCGCTCGTCGCCGTCGAGCTGGCGGAGGCGCTCGCAACGAGCGACGTCCCCGGCGGCGTGGTCAACCTGCTGACCGGCCACCCGGCGGAGCTCGCTCCGGTGCTCGCCTCGCACATGGACGTGAACGCGATCGACCTCTGTGGGGCGGACGGCGATGCGCCCGAGCTCGAGCGGCTCGCCGCCGACAACGTCAAGCGCGTCGTCCGCGGCAGCGCCGACGTGCAGAGCCCGTGGGAGATCGCCTCCTTCCTCGAGCTGAAGACGGTCTGGCACCCGATGGGGCAGTGAGTTGCGAGAATCGCCGCCTGTGAACGTGAGCCGCCGCTTCAGCCACGCGATCGCCGAGGGTGACGGGATCTCCGTCGTCGCTGCGGTCGAGGATGCCGACGCGGCGCGAGCCGCCGAGACGCAGCGAGCGGAGGCGCTCGTCGTCAACGGCGATCCGGCCGGCCTGCGGGAAGCGACCCGCCTGCCGATCCTCTGGCGAGCGACCGCCGCGGTCGACCGCGCCGCCGAGGTCGCTGACGCCGTCACGGTCTCGCTCCCCGAAGACGAGGACGAGGATCACGCCCCGGCGCAGCGTCGGCACGAGGAAGCGCTCGCGGCCGGCCTGGACTGCGCGGTCGAGGTGCGCAGCGAGGAAGAGCTCGAGCGAGCGCTCGAAGTCCTCGACCCCGAGATCTTTCTGCTCGTGCCGCCGGAAGGCGACGAAGAGGAGCGCCTCGAGGCGGTGCTCGAGCTGCTCGCGGAGGTGCCCGCAGGCAAGCTCGCAATCGCCGATCTGGCCCTGACGACCGAGGACGAGGTGCACGAGCTGGAGCGTGCCGGGGTGGACGCGGTGATCGTCCACGCCGCGGATGTGTCGCCGCTCGCCGGCGAGGCTCCGCCGGAAGTTTGACCGGCGGCGCGACTGCGATTCCCGAGGTTCAGGCACTCGTCCGTGCCCTTGCGACGGGTCGCGAGGTCGCCGAGCTCGGCGCCGCCTACGGAGAGACGGCTGCACTGCTCGCCGAGACCGCCCGCTCGGTCGTCACGGTCGAGCTCGACCCCGCGCGCGTCGCAGTCGCGCGCGAGCGGCTGCGCGGGATCGCGAACGTCGAGCTGCTCGAGGGCGACGCGTACGACCAGCTGCGCGGACGCGGGCCCTTCGGCCTCGTCTTCGCCGACGGTGGGCGACCGTACGACTGGGAGGCGATTCTCGCGCTCACCGAGCCGGGCGGCCTGATCGTCAAGGACGATTTGACCCCCGGCCGTGCCGTCGAGGGAGACGACGTACGCGAGTTCCTTCTGGGCGACCCGCGGCTCGCCGCGGCCGAGATCCTCGCCACACCCGCGCTGGCCGTGATCGTCGCGTCTCGACTGAGCTGATTGATCGGAGACCCCGCGGGGTTGCATACTCGTCTCCGTGCGGATCGTCGACCTGAGCCACCCCTACGCGGACGACATGCCGCTCTATCCCGGATTGCCCTCGCCGTCCTTCCACGACTTCGCGCAGGTCGAGAAGGACGGCTACGCGATGTCGGAGTACCGCCTGCTCAATCACATCGGCACCCACGTCGACCTGCCCTCTCACCAGGTCGCGGGCGGTGCGACGCTCGACGACATCCCGCTCGAGTCGTTCGTCGCCGAAGCGGTGATCGTCGACCTGTCCGGTCGCGAGCCGGGAGCCATCGGGTGGAACGAGCTCGGACCTCTCCTCGCCGACCTCCGCACAGGGGACTGGCTCTTCGTCTACTCCGACAACGGCCGGAACTGGGGAAGCGACGACTACTGGACCGGCTGGTCGTATCCGGACGCCGAGGCGACGCATGGGATCGTCGAGCGCGGCGCGGTCGGCGTCGGGTTCGACGGTCCATCGGCGGACCCGGTCGACACGGAGACGTTCGAGCTGCACAAGGTCTGGCTGAGCGCAGGTCGAATGATCCTCGAGAACCTCACCAACCTCGACCTTCTCCCGGCGCGCACCCGGATCGTCGTCGCGCCGCTGAAGGTGCGCGCGGCGAACGGAGCGCCCGCGCGTGTCCTCGCCTTCGTTCCCGACTAGCAGGGAGGGAAAGATGCTCGAATCGCTCGGCCGCGTCGGAACCCTCAGCCGCGGCATCCTCGGACTGGGGGAGACGTTCGGCCTCTCCCTCGCGCTGCTCGCCCTCGTCATGGCCAGCTCGCTCGCCACGAGCGGGGCGGCAGGCTTCGCAGGGCCCACCGTTCCGCTCGTCTATCTCACTGCCGGCTTCGGCTCCCTCTGCCTCGCGTCCGTGATCATCCGCTTCACCCGGCGCATGGCGAGCGCCGGAGGCCTCTATACCTACACCGCGCGAGGCCTCGACTCCAACGCCGGCTTCATCGGCGGCTGGCTCTACTCGTGGGGATTCGCTGCCGGGATCTCGTTCGTGCTCATCATCTCGTCGTTCTTTCTCTCGACGGTCCTGACGGTGCACACGTCGCTCGACCTGAGCTGGTTCCAGTGCTTCTGGATCCTCGTCGCGCTCTTGACCGTGTTCGCGTTGCTCGGCATCCGCTTCTCGACGCGGACGCAGCTCGTCTTCGCCGGCCTCGGCGTGCTCCTGCTCGTCATCCTCGCCTGCGTGATCCTCGGCAAGGGCGGCGCCGACGGAGTGACGCTCCAGCCGTTCAACTTCCACAACGCCGGGAGCGCCCACGACTTCTTCTACGCGATGGTCTTCGCGTTCACGGGCTTCATCGGCTTCGAAGCGGCGGCCTCCCTCGGCGAGGAGTCGGCGGAGCCGCTGAAGATGATCCCGAAGGCGATCCTCTCCGCCGTCCTCGTCGCGCTCGTCTTCTACGTCTTCGTGACGTGGGCGATGTCGATCGGCTTCGGCGTGGACAACGCGGCGGACTGGGCGAGCAACCCCGGGGCGCTCGATGCGCTCGCGACGCAGTACGTGGGGAGCTGGTTCGCCACGCTCGTCGACGTCGCCGTCGTGGTCGACGCCTTCGTCGCGGCGCTCGCGGGAACCGCGCTCGTCTCCCGCACTGCGTTCGCCATGGGACGCGAGGGCGGCCTGCCGAAGGCCTTCGCGTGGACGCACCCGCGCTTCAAGACGCCGTGGGTCGCGATCATCGCCTCGCTCGTCCTGACGGTGATCCTCGTGAGCTGGCTCGCGCGCGGCGTCTGGAACGACCCGTTCACGTATTTCGCCTTCATGGCGACGACCGCGACCTTCGGGATCCTTGGCATGTACATCCTCGTGGCGCTCGGCGGGATGGCGTACTTCTGGCGGACAAGGGCGACGTCGGCGGTCGCGTACAACGTCCTCTGGGACATCTGCCTGCCGGTGATCGCCGTCGTCGTCTGTGGCCTGACGATCTACTGGTCGATCACGCCACGCCCAGACAAGCCGATCAGCTACTCGATCTGGGTCGCGCTCGTCTGGCTCGGGCTGGGGCTGGTGTATCTCCTCGTCCTGCGCCTCCGGGCGCCCGAGAAGGTGGCGCAGTTCGGCTCCGTGCTGGCGGAGGGCGGCGAGGTGGACGCTCCGCCCACGGCCGAGGCGGTTCCGACGTAGGCCTAGCCGAAGAAGGCCCGCGCGACGTCGTACCACTCGTGCGGCACGACCTTCAGCTTCGCGGTTGCTTCTGCGAGCGGGACGGCGACCACGTCGTCCCCTCGCAGAGCGGCCATCTGCCCGAACTCGCCGCCGAGCGCGAGGTCGGCCGCGGTGAGCCCGAACCGCGTGGCGAGGAGGCGGTCTCGCGGCGTGGGGGAGCCTCCGCGCTGCACGTGGCCCAGCACGGTCACACGTGTCTCGAAGCCGGTGCGCTCCTCGATCTCCCGCCCAAGCGCGTCGCCGACGCCGCGCTTCGCCAGGACGACGTGCCCGAACTGATCCTGTTCCCCGGCGTCCCCGAGCCCGGGCAGCTCGCATCCTTCGCTGACGACGACGATGGAGAAGTTCTTGCCGCGTGCGTGCCGCTTCCGAATCGACTCGGCGACCTCCTCGAAGTCGACCGGGATCTCCGGGACGAGGATCACGTCTGCGCCACCCGCGATCCCGCTCATCACCGCGATCCAGCCCGTGTGGCGGCCCATCACCTCGACGACCATCACGCGGTTGTGCGACTCGGCGGTGGTGTGCAGGCGATCGATCGCCTCAGTCGCGATGAAGACCGCGGTGTCGAAGCCGAACGTGTAGTCGGTTCCCGAGAGGTCGTTGTCGATCGTCTTCGGGACGCCGACCACCGGCAGCCGATGCTCCGCGTGGAGACGCGCGGCGACGCCGAGCGTGTCCTCGCCGCCGATCGCGACGAGGGCGTCGAGGCCGCGGTCGGAGAAGTTCCGGAGCACGCGCTCGACGCCGCCCTCGAGCTTGAACGGGTTGGTTCGGCTCGTGCCGATGATCGTCCCGCCGCGCGGCAGGATCCCCGACACCTGCTGCGGGCCGAGATCCTCGAAGATCGGCTTGACGAGCCCGCGCCATCCCTCACGCACCGCGACGACGTCCCAGCCGGCCGCATCCGCGCGCCGCACGACGGCGCGGATGACCGCGTTGAGCCCGGGGCAGTCACCGCCGCCGGTGAGGATGCCGACGCTCTTCGCCATCGCGGCCGAGCCTAGATGCTCCGGCCGTGCGGCGTACCATGGTCGCGTGACCGTGAACCAGCACGTGAGCCGGCCGTCATCTCACCTCGCCGGCTGCCTCGGCTTCTGGCTGTGGGCGCTCGCCGGCGCCGGGATGGTCTTCGGGATGATCAGCTTCATCGTCTTCTTCCTGATCCCGCCGGCGTTGCTCGTCGTGTGGCTGATGCGGCGGTCGCGGTGGACAGACGGCCCGGTTCTGACCGGGATCATCGCGGGGGCCGGCGTGCCGCTTCTGGTCGTCGCCGGGCTGCAGTGGAACGCCTGGCATGACCGCGTGGTCGGCGACAACACGCCGAACCCGTTCTACTGGGGCGGCATCGGCCTTGTCCTGGTCGTAGCCGGGATCGCGGCGTACGAGGTCGCCCGGCGTCGCAGCCCCTAGACCGCCAGTGCCGAAGGTGGGAATAGAACCCACACTCCCCGAGGGCCACCGGATCTTGAGTTGTGCCGCGGCCTCGGTGCGTCTCGGCGCGTCTGGTCTAACCAGGCCCGGAATGATCCCTGAGCCAGCCTTCCTTACCGAGATTGGAGGTGGTGCCGCTGGGGCGCGTTATGGGGCCACTGGAGTGCGCCGCCTTCGTGCCACGATGGGCGCGAGGATCAGCCAAACGCATCCCAGAGCGAAGCCAACGAATCCCCAGCCGATGTGGGGTGGGGAGTAGCTGAATCTCACGCGATGCTTTCCCTGCTCGACGTTCACCGCCTGGAACAGGTCATCCTATCCCGCCGTGGTGAAAGTCAGCGAGCAGCTGTTTTTCGGCGGCAAGTTGCCGAGGGGTCTGACGGCGAGGCTTCGCGCCATCTCTGTCTCCTCAGCGCGACGCCGACCCGTCCGCTCAACCATGCGATGCCGAAGGTGGGAATCGAACCCACACTCCCCGAGGGGAACCGGATTTTGAGTCCGGCGCGTCTACCAGTTCCGCCACTTCGGCTCGTGGGCGAATGGTATGTCACTTTGCTGCGCAACACGTTTCGTTGCGCAACGAGAAGCGTTGCGCTAGCCTGAAGGCCATGGCAGTCGCAATCGCAACGAAGGTGGACGCGCTCCGCATCGACTTCGGCTCCTCCGCTCGCCTTGCCGACATGCTCGGCGTCAGTCGCGCGCAGGTGACGCGCTGGCTCCGCGGCTCCGGGATCGACCCCCTCAACGCCGAGAAGGTCGACCTGCTCGAGCTCGTCTGGTCGAACCTGCTGCGCCTCTACGAGCGTGAGGCGGCGCTCGCCTGGCTCTTCGGGCTCAATCCCGTGCTCGGAGACCGCCGCCCGATCGACCTGATTCGGGAAGGGCGGACCGAGGAGCTGATGCGGGCGATCCGGGCCGAGCGCTCCGACTCCTTCGCGTGATCCTCAACCGGTGTCTGGCGTGGAACGAGCGTGCCGCGCCCGATGCCCCGGACGGCGCCCTCTGGTTCCCGCGGCCGTACCAGGGCGAGGGCCGCCACGACAACCCGGTCGTGTACGGCTGTCTCTACCTCTCCGAGCAGCCGCTCTCGTGCGTCGTCGAGCAACTCGGTCGCTTCCGCGGCCAGCGGCTGACGTCCGCCTTGCTCCGCCGGCGCGGGCTGCCGCTCGCCTTGGCCGAGCTCGAGCTAGCCGACGACGCGCAGCTGATCGACCTCGACGAGCCCGCGGTGCTGCGCCGCGAGCGCCTCCGTCCGTCCCGGGTAGCCACTCGTGACCGGGCGCTCACCCAGCCGCAGGCTCTCGCCCTGCACGAGAAGCACGGCGAGTCCGTCGGCCTGCGCTGGTGGTCGACGTTCGAGTCGCAGTGGCTGAACGTGACGCTGTTCGATCGAGCCGCGCCGTCGCTGCGGCTCGTCTCGGTGAGAGTGCTCGACGTGGCCGACGACGAGCTGGCGGCCGCGGCCGACGTCCTCGGCCTACGCGTCGCCTGAGCCCACGCGCAACGGGAAATACGGCGGTGCGAGGAGGAAGCCGATGCGGGCTTCGGGACCACGATGGCCGCGCACCATCTGGAGCGCCCCGCCGATCCCGCCGATCGGGACGAAGCCGAGCTGGCGGACGGCGGCAGCGTCCCGCGCGCCGGCGACGTAGACCGCGCCGAGCCGGTCGAGCGCAGGCCGGCAGGCCTCCCAGTCGCGGAACGGCAGCAGCGGGTGGACCGTGCGGCCGGCGCGGTACTCCTCGACGGCGCGCGCGTCCGCGGCGACCGCGTCCTCGGCCGCGCGCAAGAGCTCCGGGTCGCGCGCGATCGAGTCCGAGCGGAAGAAGACGTGGTACGGCTGCTGCGTCGGCCGGGCGAAGGCGCGGCGGAAGCGGTGGACGAGGATCACGATCCCGTCGTCGCGGACGGGGAAGGCGTCGCGCCACAGCCCCAGGGCGTGGGCGAGTCCGAGGTGCGCGGCCAGAAGCGGGTTCGGCTGCTCGCGCGGCAGGAAGGGCGTGGTGCCGGGGATCCCGACCACGAGCGCGTCGAGGGGCTCGTCGAGGCTCGCCCGCCGCAGCTCGATCGCCCGGAGCAGGGCTTCGGCGTGGGCGACCGCCGGCGGCCCCGCGAGCACGGCCGCCGCGGTTCGAATCCCGCGTAGCGTGCCGAGCACGCGGCGGCGAACCGCGTCCGGCGCGGCCGAGAACGCGATCCGCAACGGCGACCTCGCAATCCGCTCCGCTGCCTCGGGTTCGTACGGATAGCCGCGCAGGAGGCCGGAGAACTGCGGATGGTTGAGGACGAGCGAGACGCCCAGAAGCGGGATGCGCGCCGCCAGCGTCCGTTCGACGAGCGTGGCGAGTCGCCAGCCCTCCGAGCCGCCGGTCTCGAGCAGCGACGACGCCGTTGCGCGGCGCTGGGTCTCGGCGTCGGCAGCGGCGAGCAGGGTCGCCGGACCGCCGTGCAGGACGGTCTCCGCTGCGCTCACCACGACGACGAGGTCGGTGTCCACGAGCTCTCGCGCGACCCGCACCCGCGGGGCACCCGGAGGGATCCCGGCGAGCTCCGGGTCAGACGCGTCGTGGACCTCTACGCGGCCGTGGAAGCGGCGTCGCAGCTCGGGCGTCACGAGCGCCGCGGTCTCCCCACGGCTCACGCGGCGGGCGAGACCGCCGGCGACGAGGAGGGTCTGGTGCTCGGACCGCACGCCGAGCGCTTCGAGTGCCTCGCTCACCGCCGCGATCGCGAGCCGTCGCGGGTCGCCGAGCGTGTTCCCGATCGGCAGCGCGGGCGGCTCGAGCACGATCGTCGCCCGGGTTGCTCCGGCGGCGAGCGTCTCGAGCGACTCTCCGGCGAGCGGAAAGCGCAGCGCCTCCCGCGTCGCCGCCCCGACGTCGGTGGCGCGGCCCGGCGCGGGCGGTCGCAGCACACGCGCGTCTTCGGGCGCGGACGCCACGACGATGCGGCTGCCCGAGAGGATGGGGACGCGCGCCACCCGTGGATTCAACCAGCGAGGTCCGCGGCGAAGTACGGATTGCAGCGCCGCCGCCTGAGTAGGAGGATGCGCCAATGGTGGACGACGAGCGCTCCCGGCGCGAGGTGCGCATCCTGCCGGCGGTGCTCGCCGCCGGAGTCGCGGTCGCGATCGCCGTCGGGATCGTCGCCTATGCGGCGGGCCGCTATGGCGAGCGCACGGAGGCGCTTCCGACGCAGGCTGGGTCGGGCCCTGTGGCAGTGTCGTATCCGAAGGTGTCCCCGCAGGTAGCCGCCGGCGCGCACACGTTCGTCCAGTTCGCGTGCGTCCAGTGCCACGGCTTCCGGGGACGCGGCGGCGTCGATCCGGCCGTGCCGGCGCTGAAGACGGCCGGCCAGAGCCTCACGGTCGCGCAGCTCACGCACATCATCAACCACGGCCTCGGCGAGTCGGCGGACCCGAAGCAGCCGTACATGCCGGTTTGGGGAGAGGTGCTCTCGAAGACGCAGGTGGCGGACCTCGTCGCCTACATTCAGGCCGGCCTGCCGCCGGTCGCCGACACGCAGCCCGTCTTGATCCCGGCGGGACAGGGAGCCGCGGTCGCCGGCGCCGCCCTCTACGTCCGCTACGGCTGCATCAACTGCCACGGCCCGAACGGGCTCGGCGGCGTGCCCAACCCGCTCTCGGCCGACAAGACGATCCCGCCGCTCTCGGGTGGCGACTTTCGCGGCGAGTTCAACACCGACGCGAAGATCGCCGCCGTGATCCGCAGCGGCAGCGTGCTCGGCCAGGCACCGATCGTGAGCATGCCGCATTGGGGCGGGATCCTCAGCGACCAGCAGATCGCCGAGCTGAACGCGTACCTCAAGACGCTCAAGTAGGGCGCAATAGACTCGGAGCGATGTCTCCGAAGACCCTGACGGGCGCCGAGCTCGACCTGAACGACGCGCCGGCGCGCGAAGCCGAGCTCTTCCTCGTCGACGGCAACAACCTCGCCTATCGGGCCTTCTTCGCGCTGCCCGAGGAGCTCGCGACGAGCGAGGGCTTCCCCACGAACGCGCTGCTCGGCTTCACGAACATGCTCTTCAAGCTCCTCTCCGACTACCGGCCGAAGGGGGTCGCGGTGGCGTGGGACACGCGCCCCGTGCACCGCCACGCGCAGGCCGAGGCGGTGGAGGTCGTCTACAAGGAAGGCCGCCGCCCCATGCCGGACCTGCTCGCGGAGCAGTTCCCGCACTTCCGGCCGATCGTCGCCGCCTTCGGCTACCGGAACCTCGAGTTCGAGGGCTGGGAGGCGGACGACGTGATCGCGACGCTCGCCACGCGCGCCGACGCGGCAGACATCAAGACGTGCGTGGTCTCGACGGACCGCGACGCGTTCCAGCTCGTCTCGGAGAACGTCTGCCTGATGATGACGCCGCGCGGGGTCAGCGACGTCAACGTCTACACGCCCGAGCGGGTCGAGGCGCGCTACGGGATCCGGCCCGAACAGATCCCCGACTTCATCGGGCTCAAGGGCGACAGTTCGGACAACATCCCCGGCGTCCCGGGGATCGGCGACAAGACCGCCGGACAGCTCGTCGCGCAGTACGGGTCGCTCGAAGACGTGCTCGAGCACGTCGAGGAGCTGTCGCCGGCGCGGCGCAAGAACCTGACGGAGTTCGCCGAGCAGGCGCGCGCGGCGAAGGTGCTCGCGACCATGCGGCGCGACCTGGAGCTGGGCTGCGACCCGGCCGAGCTCGTGCTCGCGCCGCCCGATCGCGCGCAGCTGCGGGAGACCTTCCGCCAGTTCGAGTTCCGCGCGCTGCTCGGGCGCGTCGACGAGCTCGACGAGGCTGTACCCGCGCGCGAGCGGATCTCCGCCGGCACGGCGGTGCGCTGGCGCGAGGCACCTGGTAACACTGTGTTACAAGGTCAGGAGCTCGCGGGAATTGCGGCCGACGAGGGGCGGGTCGCGGTCGCGATCGGCGACGAGGTCGTCGTCTCGCCACGGCCGGAGCGCCTCGAGGGGACGTTCGTCGCGCACGACGCGAAAGCGGTCGGGGTCGAGGCCGCGGACGACACGATGATCCTCGCCTACCTGATCGATCCGGCTCGCAGCGAGTACCTGCTCGACGACCTCGCGGCCGAGTACGCGGTCGAGGCCGTCGCCGAGCCCGAGGCCGAGGAGGAGACGGCGCGGCTCGTCCGCCACGCAGCCGTGACGCTGCGCCTGCGCGACCCCCTGCTCGACCGCGTCCGCGAGCGCGGCGCCGAGCCGCTCTACCGCGACGTCGAGATGCCGCTCACCGGCGTTCTCGGCCGCATGCAGCGTGCCGGCGTCCGCATCGACACGTACCGCATGGGCGAGATCACGGCCCGCCTCGCCGACCGCGTCGAGGAGCTCGAGTCGCGCGCGTACGAGCTCGCGGGCGAGGAGTTCGTGCTCGGCTCGCCGCAGCAGCTCGGCCGGATCCTGTTCGAGAAGCTCGAGCTCACGCCCGGCCGCAAGGGCAAGACCGGCTACTCGACCGACACGAAGGTGCTGCGCTCGATCCGCGGGGAGCACGACATCGTGGGCGTGATCGAGGAGTGGCGCGAGCTCTCGAAGCTCCTCAACACGTACCTGCGCCCGCTGCCCGACATGATCGGCGAGGACGGCCGCCTGCACACCACGATCAACCAGACGGTCGCCGCGACCGGGCGCCTCTCGACGACCAACCCGAACCTCCAGTCGATTCCGATCCGCACGGAGCTCGGCCGCGAGATCCGCTCGGCGTTCGTCGCGGAGTCGGGCGCGCGACTCATCTCGGCCGACTACTCGCAGATCGAGCTACGGATCCTCGCGCACGTCTCCGGCGAGCCGAAGCTACGTGAGGCGTTCGAGCGCGGCGAGGACATCCACACCGCGACGGCCGCCGAGGTGCTCGGCGTCGAACCCGCGAAGCTCACGCCCGCCGAGCGCTCGATCGCGAAGATGATCAACTTCGGGATCGTCTACGGAATCTCGGCCTTCGGCCTCTCCGAGAACCTCGAGATCCCACGCGAGCAAGCACAGGAGTACATCGACGCGTACCTCGCGCGGTTCCCGCTCGTGCAGGACTTCATCGAGCGCACCATCGAGCAGGCCGAGCGCGACGGCTACGTGACGAGCCTGCTCGGCCGGCGGCGGCCGGTCCCGGAGCTTCGCGTGCGGAATCGCGCGACGCGCGGCTTCGGTGAGCGCGTCGCCGTGAACTTCGTGATGCAGGGCTCGAACGCGGACATCATCAAGGTCGCGATGGTCTCGATCGAGCGACGGCTGCGCGCGGAGGGCAGGAGCGCGCGGCTCGTCCTCCAGGTGCACGACGAGCTCCTGCTCGAGGTGCCGGATGCGGAGACCTCGGTCGTGAAGGACCTCGTGCGCGAGGAGATGTGCTCGGCCTATCCGCTCGACCCGCCGCTCGCGGTCGACGTGGGCGCCGGGGACTCCTGGGCCGACGCGAAGAGCTAGGGGCCTAGCGCCGACGCGGCACCACCGAGCCTTCCACCAAACCCTCCGAGGGCGCTTAGCGCCCGGCCAGGCGCGGCACAACCCGGGTATGCCCGACGCAGTGGTCACCGTCGCCGAGGTGAAGGCGTTCAAGACGCAGTCCGGCAACACGCGGTTCGTCCTGCGCGACGACGAGGGGCGCGAGTACACGACGTTTCGCGAGCAGATCGCGCGCGATGCGGTCGCGGCCGAGGGGCGGAAGGCGCGCATCACCTTCCACGAGCAGCAGCGCGGCAACTTCACGAACGTCTACCTCGACGCTGTCGAGCCGCTCGAGGAGGCGGGCGACGAGGGAGCCTCGTCCGAGGCGGTCGAGGAGGTGGCGTGGAAGACGGCCGTCGACGCGGCCCCGTGGCTGCTCGGCGGCGAACCGGAGGAGGCCGTGCCGCCGGAGGAGCTCTTCGAGCGCCTGCAGCCCTTCAAGGAGCGGGTTGCCGACGACATCCGCGGCGAGCCCGCGGACGAGCCCGACGGCTAACGCGCGGTTACGAGCAGGGCGAGACGGTGCAGCGGCGCCGCTCGGCCGCCTCGCGGCCCCAGCGCGCGATCGCGTCGCCGGCGGAGGCGATGCCCCCGAGCCAGCCGAACAGGCCGAACGCGAGCACGTAGAGGATCGGGATCCAGATCCAACTCAGCATGCGTCGAGCGTAGCGAGAGCCCTGTAAGGCGCGTATGAAGCCGGGCCGGCTCGGTCCTCGATCGTGAACCTATTTGCAATCCGGGCCGAGAGCCTTTGAAATGCCGTGGTGCCGTTGGCCCGTCGAGTCCTCGCCGAGATCTCGATCCCCCAGCAGCTGCTCATCGCTTCGGCGGTGACCTACGGGGTGGTCTTCGCGTTGCTCCTCGAGTACGGGCGCCCCGGGCTCGGGGTCGGCGAGGGCTTCTTCGTCGCCGTCATCCTCGCGGCCGCAGCCACGAGCCCACTCCTCGGGGCGGTCGCCGGTCTCGGCGCGCTCTTCCTCTACGAGCTCGCGGTTCACAACGGCTCGGGGCTCGCGTGGAGTGACTTCGATCACGCGCCGGCGCTGGTCCGCCTCGTGGCGTACGTCGCTGCCGGCGTCGTCACCGGCTTCCTCGCTCGCCGCCTGCGCCTCATGCTCGCGGAGTCGCTGGTTTTGCTCGAGGAGCTGGCCGACATCGCGTACGACCGGGTCGACTGGGCGGCGCTCGACAGCGCCCGGGCTCAGGACGCGTCGCCGGACGGCGCGTAGCCCAGCTCGGCGAGCAGCGACCCGGCCTCCGACTCGACGTCCGCGATCTGCTCGGGCGTCAGATCCTTGCGCCAGCGGCCGATCGAGGAGTCGCGGAAGGGATCCAGCGCACGATGGGTGGAAGTCACGTTGGCGTCGAGGAACTCCGCGAGCCTGTCGGCCACGCCGGCGAGGCTCTCGTACCGGATCTCGAGCAGGCGGTCGCCTGCGCCGGCACCGCGGACGGCCTCGACGTACCGTCGCCACGCCCATGCGCAGCGGCGCGCGTCACTCACCTGCGCGAACTCCTCGCGCCGCTCGGGCTCGACCCAGAAGCGCGGCTCCGACCCGTACGGCAGGCGCGCGTCGTCCTTCCCCTGCGAGTCCAAGTTGAGCCAGCCGCGCTCGAGCAGGGAGCAGACGACATCGCGGCCGTCGCGGACGACGTGCACCGCGAGCGCCTGCGGATAGGCCTCCAGAGCAGCGCCGAGCACATGCGCGGTCTCGGGTGTCTGCTCGACGCCTCGCAGCCCCCACGCGAGCCCGATGCGCCGGATGCGCTCGAGGA
Source organism: Actinomycetota bacterium (assembly GCA_046731605.1). Taxonomy (GTDB): domain Bacteria; phylum Actinomycetota; class Thermoleophilia; order Gaiellales; family Gaiellaceae; genus Palsa-739. Next base: position 43,335 of record JBKPLL010000058.1, read on the forward strand.
TGGTCCGGAGCTCGGCAGCCGACGGGCTCGTCGGCAAGGCCGCCTTCCACGGAGTCACCTCGCCGAAGTCCACGAAGCCCGGGAGCCCTCCGATCGCGCGGCCGACGAACGTCGTCCCCGAGCGCGGGCAGCCGACGACGAAGACGAGGCGCTCCTCGCGACCGAGCCTCGGCCGCTGCACGAGCGAGCGTTCCGCGACGCGAACGCCCGCGGTGGCGTAGTCCAGGATCGCGCTCACAGCACCTCCGGAAGCGAGTCGGGCACGAGCCCCAGCCCCTGCCGGAGCGTGTCGATCAGCCGCTGCGCCTCGGCGAGCAGCAACGCGAGCTCGTCGATCTCGCCGCGCGGCACCTCGATCGTCACGCGCACCGGCGAGCGGGCAGTGGAAGAGAGCGCGAGCGTCTCGACGTCGTCCGTCGCGAGCGCGGTCACGTCGAGATACTCGTCGCGGGCGAGCCTGCGGCCGGGGACGAACCGCTCCGCGGCCGCTCCGAGCCGCTCCGCGAGGACGCCGGCGTAGTGGCCGGGTATGCGGATCGTCGCCTCGCCACTGCGTAGCCCGATCGTCGCCGACCAGCTGCCGTAGCCCTCGCCGCCGCCGTCGTGGCGCAGGACCGCCACCGCGCAGGATGCCGTGACGCCGATCGGATAGCGCTCGTCCATTCGTCGCAGCCTAGCCCCGGCCCCCGGACGAGCCACGCAGTGCGCGGGTATATTGACCCGCCGCAATGGCGAACGACACAATCAACGACCCGCGGCTCGAGGAAGGCGTCTGGACGACCGACCCCGAGAGCGGCGAGCTCGTCCCCGACTACGAGTCCACCTTCCCCACGATCGAGGAGGGGCAGGTCGTGAACGGCACCGTCGTCCGCGTGGACAAGGACGAGGTGCTCGTCGACATCGGCTACAAGTCGGAGGGCGTCATCCCGGTCTCCGAGCTGTCGATTCGCCGCTCGATCAACCCGGAGGACGAAGTCTCGGTCGGCGACGACATCGCCGCGCTCGTGCTGACGAAGGAGGACGCCGAGGGCCGGCTGATCCTGTCGAAGAAGCGCGCGCGCTTCGAGATCGCGTGGAAGGCGATCGAGGGCGCCCACGAGAAGGGCGAGCCGGTCACCGGCCGCGTGATCGAGGTCGTCAAGGGCGGTCTGATCCTCGACCTCGGGGTGCGTGGCTTCCTGCCTGCGTCGCTCGTCGACATCCGCCGCGTGCAGGATCTCGACGAGTTCCTCGGCCATGAGCTCGAGTGCAAGGTGATCGAGCTCAATCGCTCGCGCAACAACGTCGTCCTTTCGCGCCGCGCCGTGCTCGAGGAGGAACGCAAGGAACAGCGGCAGCGGATCCTCGACCGCCTCAATCCCACCGACGTCGTCGAGGGCACGATCTCCAACATCGTCGACTTCGGCGCGTTCGTCGATCTCGACGGCATGGACGGCCTGATCCACATCTCCGAGCTCTCTTGGAGCCACGTCAACCACCCGTCCGAGGTGCTCGAGATCGGCCAGACGGTTCGCGTGCAGGTCCTCGACATCGACCGCGAGCGCCAGCGGATCTCGCTCGGCCTCAAGCAGACGCAGACCGATCCGTGGCAACAGGTGCTCGACAGCTACCAGGAGGGCGACGTCGTGCAGGGCACCGTGACGAAGGTCGTCACGTTCGGCGCGTTCGTCGAGATCCTTCCGGGTGTCGAGGGGCTCGTCCACATCTCCGAGCTCGCGCAGCACCACGTCGAGAACCCGCGCGAGATCGTCTCGCAGGGCGACCAGGTCAACGTCCGCATCCTCGAGGTCGACGCCGAGCGCAGGCGCCTCTCGCTCTCGCTGAAGCGGGTCGAGGACAACATGCCCGTGCAGCCGCTGCCCGGTGAGGAAGCCGAGCCGCCCGCACTAGGGCTCTCGGACGAGGTCTTCGCCGACGAGGTTCCCGCCGCCGAGGCGCTCGAGGCCCCGGCGACCGAGGAGGAGCCCGTCGCCGAGGCCGAGGCAGAGGTCGTCGAGGACGAGCCCGCGGCCGCAGAGCCGGAGGCTCCTGCTGAGGAACCGGTCGCCGAAGCCGAGCCCGAGGTGGAAGCCGCGGAGGAGCCGGCCGCCGAGGCGGAGGCGCCCGAAGCCGACGCCTCCGATGAGGCAGCTCCCGCCTAGCGATGAAGCGACCGCTCGCGGTCGCGCTCACGGGCGGGATCGCAGCCGGCAAGAGCGAGGCGCTCCGGGCGTTCGCGCGTCACGGTGCTGCGGTGATCTCGAGCGACGAGGTCGTCCACCGCCTCTATCGCGAGGACGGTGGCTTGCAGGCCGCGTTGCGGGAGCACTGGGGCGAGGGCGTCTTCCGTGACGGCGAGGTAGACCGCGCGGAGATCGGACGCATCGTCTTCGCCGACCGTGCCGAGCTCGCGTGGCTCGAGTCCGAGCTCCATCCACGGGTGCGAGAGGCCACCAACGCCTGGCTCGCCGAGCAGACGGCGGACGTCGCGGTCGCCGAGATCCCGCTGCTGTACGAGACCGGAGGCGAGGCGCGCTTCGACCGCGTCGTGGTCGTGACCGCGCCGCCCGAGGTGCGGGAAGCGCGACGCGGGGCCGTTGCGGACCGGGAGGATCGGCTCGTGCCCGAAGACGAGAAGGTGCGGCGGGCGGACTTCTGCTACGTCAACGACGGCTCGCTCCAGGATTTAGACGCGTTCGTCGCCGGAGTGCTGGAGGAGCTACGACGGTCTCGCTGAGACGCTGGCTGGTCGCAGGCGCCGTGATCTTCGCCGCGATCGGAGTCTTCCTCTATCTGCAGAAGACGGAGCCGCCGTGGTACGCGCGGCTCTGGTTCCCTCTCCGCTACACGTCGATCGTCCGCGGCCACGCGGCGCACTACCGCCTCGACCCGGCGTTCCTCGCAGCCGTGATCGAGGCGGAGAGCAAGTTCAACGCCGACGCCCACTCCGGCGCCGGGGCCGTCGGTCTCATGCAGCTGACGCCGACCACGGCCAACGGCATCGCCCAGTACACGGGCGGCCACAACTTCCGCGTCTCCGACCTGACGAATCCCGAGATCAACGTCCGCTACGGCGCGTGGTATCTCCGGCATCTCCTCAATCGCTACCACCAGAACGAGCAGCTCGCGCTTGCCGCCTACAACGCGGGGGAGGACAACGTCGACCGCTGGCAACGGGAGCACATCGGGATCCAGTTCGACGAGACCCGGGACTACGTCGACAAGGTCGAGCGACTGCAGAAGATCTATCGAAAGGCGTATGCGGGCGAGCTCGGCTACTAGGCGGCGACCCGCTCCTCGATCTCGTTGCTCTTGTTCGTGAGCGCTGCGAAGCCGGCCTGGAGGAAGTCGTTCAGCCCGGCAGCGCCCAGCGTCCAGGTGAGCAGTCGCCCGAACCGCGGCGCGACGATCTGCGTCGCGCCCATGCCGGCCGCGACCCACGTGCCGACGCAACGGCTGCAGGTGACGAGCTCGCCGATCGCCTGCCGCATGCCGCCGTTCTCGACGGGCTCCTCGCCGCCCTCGTGCGCATGGCCTTCCACGAACGGCTCGCGGAGGAAGCTCGTGACCTCGTCGCGGGACAGCGTCCGCGCCGCCTTGTACGTCGCGAGCGCGAGCGCCACGAGATCGAGTGCCGTGCGCTCCTCCGGATCGCGCCCGAGAGCGTGGGCGAGCGCTCCGGCACCGGCGAGGCCGCCGCAGAAGGCGGCCATGATCGCGGCGTAGGCGCCGTACGGAGGCGACTGCTGGGGCTCCATGACCGACCTTCTGCGCGTCTGCGGTGTTCCGGAAACTGGTAGGACCGCCGTCGTGAAGATGAGGGCCGCGTTGCTGGAGGAGTTCGGTCGTCCGCTGGAGGTGCAGGAGGTCGATCTGGCCGAGCCGAAGGCGGGCGAGGTCATCGTGCGTCTCGTCGCCTGCGGCGTCTGTCACACCGACCTGTACACGGCGTCCGGCGCCGACCCGTCGGGCTACGCGCCGACCGTGCTGGGGCACGAGGGTGCCGGCGTCGTGGAGGCGGTCGGCGAAGGCGTCGCTTCGTTGACGCCCGGCGACCATGTCGTCACGCTCTTCTCGCCGCAGTGCCGGGAGTGCGCGCACTGCCTCGACCCGCGCACGAACCTCTGCCTCGCGATTCGCGAGCAGCAGGGCCAGGGCTACCTGCCCGACGGGACGACGCGCCTGTCCCGTGACGGCGAGCCGATCAGGCACTTCATGGGGACGTCCACGTTCGCCGAGTTCACGGTGATGCCGGAGATCGCCCTCGCGAAGATCGCTCGCGAGGCGCCGCTCGACCGCGCGTGCGTGTTCGCCTGCGGCCTCTCGACCGGGCTCGGTGCAGCGCTCAACACCGCGAAGGTCGAGCCCGGCTCCACCTGCGTCGTCTTCGGTGCCGGCCTGGTGGGGCTCGGCGCAGTGATCGGCTGCCGGCTGAGCGGCGCCGAGCGGATCCTCTGCGTCGATCCGGCCGAGTCCCGGCTCGGGCACGCGCGCGCCCAGGGCGCCACCGACACCCTCAGCGGCGGGCCGCAGGCCGTGGAGCAGATCCTCGACCTGACCGGCGGCTTCGGTGCGGACTACACCTTCGAGGCGACCGGCCTCGTGGACGTGATGCGCCAGGCCGTCGAGTCGGCGCGCTTGGGCTGGGGCCTCGCGACCGTTTGCGGAGTCGCCGGCAAGGGAGAGACGCTCGACGTCGTGCCGCGGCTCCTGATCACCGGTCGCCGCGTCGCCGGCTCCTCTTTCGGTGGAGTGAAGGGGCGCGACCAGGTGCCACAGTTCGTGGAGCGCTACCTCGCGGGCGACATCGACGTCGACCCCCTCATCTCCCACACGATCTCGCTCGACGAGATCAACCGCGGCTTCGACCTCATGCAGGCCCAGGACGGCATCCGCAGCGTGATCTCCTTCGACAGCTGAACGCCCTCGACTTCACCACGGATGCGCCGGTGCACGGGGACCTCGATGTCCGCTGGATCCATGGCTCCCCCCGTGGTAGGCCCGACACCGACCCACCGCTCCAGGTGCACCGCTACGACCCGCATACCTACGTGCTGCGGCAGAGCAAGGCCCTCACCTCCGAGGCGCCCTTTCTCTACTTGCTGTTCGGCAGTGAGCGGGCGGTGCTCTTCGACACCGGCGCCAGCAAGAAGACCGTCGAGAACCCTCTGCGCGAGACCGTGGACGAGATCGTCGAGGCCTGGCTCGTCGAGCATCCGCGCGAGGACTACGAGCTGGTCGTCGCTCACACCCACGGGCATCTCGACCATGTGGAGGGAGACGCGCAGTTCGCCGATCGGCCGGCGACCACCGTCGTCGAGCGAGAGCTGGAGGCCGTGCAGGAGTTCTTCGGCTTCACGGCCTGGCCGGATCAGATCGCCCCGTTCGACCTCGGCGGCGGGCGCGTGCTGGAGCTCATCGGCACCCCGGGCCATCAGCGCGCGGCAGTCACGATCTACGACCCCTGGAGCGGCTTTCTCATCACGGCGGACAACGCGCTGCCGGGGCGGATCTACGCGTTCGACTTCCCCGTCTACCTCGACAGCATGGAGCGGACCGTGGAATTCGCCCGTGCGCGCCGGGTCACCCATGTCATGGGCTGCCACATCGAGATGACTCGCCGGGCGGGGCGCGACTATCCCGTCGGCTGCCGGTTCCAGCCCGACGAACGTCCGCTGCAGATGACCGTCGAGCAACTGATCGAGCTCCGCGACGCGGCACGATCGGTCGCGGACAAGCCCGGTGCCCACACCTTCGACGACTTCCTGATCCTGAACGGCCCGGCGCGCAGGTACATCGTCCCGCTTCTCGCCCGCGCGATCTGGGGGAAGGTTCGGGGATAGGCGGTGGCCCGGGGATACCCTGTCCCCAATGGCGGAGCTGCGCACGACTTCCACCTACAGCCCGACCGGCGACCAGCCGCAGGCGATCGAGAAGCTCGCCGACGGGATCCTCGCGGGTGAGCGCTACGAGACCCTCGTGGGCGCGACCGGCACCGGCAAGACGGCGACGATGGCGTGGACGATCGAGAAGGTCGGGCGGCCGGCGCTCGTCATCGCCCACAACAAGACGCTCGCCGCGCAGCTCTGCAACGAGTTCCGCGAGTTCTTCCCGCACAACGCCGTCGAGTACTTCGTCTCCTACTACGACTACTACCAGCCCGAGGCGTACGTCCCGCAGGCGGACCTCTACATCGAAAAGGACTCGTCTCGCAACGACGACATCGCGCGGCTGCGGCTCTCCGCGACGTCGTCGCTGTTCACCCGCCGCGACGTGGTCGTGGTCGCATCGGTCTCCTGCATCTACGGGCTCGGCTCGCCGGAGGAATGGCGCGAGCGGATGATCTACGTCGAGGTCGGCGCCGAGCACGATCGCGACCTCCTGCTGCGCAAGCTCATCGACTCGCAGTACGTCCGCAACGACACGATGCTCGGTCGCGGCCGCTTCCGCGTGAAGGGCGACGTGGTGGAGGTGCAGCCGGCCAACCAGGAGACGGCGTACCGCATCTCGTTCTTCGGCGACGAGGTGGAAGGGATGACGCACTTCGACCCGCTCACCGGCGAGGTGCTCGCCAAGCTCGACAACCTCTCGATCTGGCCGGCCACGGAGTACGTCACCTCCCAGCCGACGGTCGAGCGCGCCGTCGACGAGATCCGGCACGAGCTCGAGCAGCAGGTCGCGATGTTCGAGGAGGAGGGGAAGCTGCTCGAGGCGCACCGGATCCGGCAGCGCACCGAGTACGACCTCGAGATGCTGAAGGAGCTCGGCTTCTGCAACGGGATCGAGAACTACTCGCGGATCCTCGAGGGCCGCGCGGCGGGGACGCATCCGTTCACGCTGCTCGACTACTTCCCGAGCGACTTCGTCGTCTTCGTCGACGAGTCGCACCAGACCGTGCCCCAGCTCGGCGGCATGTACGAGGGCGACCGCTCGCGCAAGCAGACGCTCGTCGACTTCGGCTTCCGTCTGCCGTCGGCGCTCGACAACCGCCCGCTCCGCTTCGACGAGTTCCTGCGCAAGGTGCCGCAGCTCGTGTTCGTCTCCGCCACGCCGGGAGCGTTCGAGCTCCGCAACTCGACCGTGGTCGCAGAGCAGCTGATCCGGCCGACCGGCATCGTCGACCCGGAGGTCGAGCTGCGCGCGACGAAGAACCAGATCGACGACCTGCTCGGCGAGATCCGCGGGCGCGAGGCGGCGGGCGAGCGCGTGCTCGTCACCACGCTGACGAAGAAGATGGCCGAGGACCTGACCGACTACCTGCTCGAGTCGGGCGTCAAGGCGCGTTACCTCCACTCCGAGATCGACACGATCGAGCGGATCCAGATCGTGCGGGAGCTGCGGCTGGGCGAGTTCGACGTCCTGGTCGGCGTCAACCTCCTGCGGGAGGGGCTCGACTTGCCCGAGGTGTCGCTCGTTGCGATTCTCGACGCCGACAAGGAGGGCTTCCTCCGCGGGCGGACGAGCCTGATCCAGACGATCGGCCGCGCGGCGCGGAACGTCAACGGCAAGGTGCTGATGTACGCCGACAAGCAGACGGAGG